>JAZSMR010000020.1:0-13806 GCA_045535965.1 Acutalibacteraceae bacterium | reverse complement strand
TGTGTGTAGAGCATATTGGTTCCTCCGTTCATGGTTTCTGGACAATTCCATTTTAACGGATTTTTACCAATTATGCTCTACTTTTTTTATTTTATTTTTTCGTAGGCTCTATTGGTTACCCCAACATTTATTATAGAGCCTTTTTTCTTGACAATATATACACAAAAATGATATAATGATAGTATCATCTTACAGGAGGAAAAACCAATGAAAAAAGCAAAGAAATTTCTGGCACTCATCATCGCAATCATAATAATTGTATTAACCGCACCTATGGCGTTTGCTTACTCCTATGATTTTATAGGTTTTGGTGGAGATGTATATGGTCTCGACTATCTTGATTATATGATATATTATTCTACTGTGCATACTTGCAACTGTCCCAACGTTACACATACACCTATTAAAATTAAACAAGAACTGGAAGATCTCTGCTTTGCAGATGAGCCATTTTTAGTTTATCCGGAATACATAGACATGTTACGTGACCCGACTAAAATTAATGAAGTTCCAAAACATGTATTAGAAGCATTTTTTGAAGATTTCGATCCCGAATCAGCAGAGTTCGCCTTGATTGATAGCTACGAAATAGGAAGAACAGAGTGCATTATAGATACAGAAGTTGCTATGAAGGCTTATTGGTATACATTTTGTTGTAACACACCTGAAGAAATAAGCGCTCTCGAACAAAAGCTTCCCCCGGAATGGAAAGAAAAAGCTGAAGCATCAGTTGTGGCCAGTGAAGCCATATTAGACGCAACTTGTGAAAATCCCTTAGCTTATACTCAATCAGATTATAATGCTGCTGCAGCTGATATGATTGAATATTATAGTAAGTTAGGTAGCTGTCTTAACGGTTATCACTTATACGGCGAAACAGCTATCGATAATGGTGATGACACCCATATATATACCTGCAGCTTTTGTTCAGAGACATATGCAGAAAGACATTCGTATGATTACGAGGAATTAAAATGTACGTATTGCGGCGCTGACAAACCTGAAGAACCCGAAATTCCGGAGAAAGATTTTTCAGATTATGTTCCCCAGACATTCTTTGAAAAAGTTATGTTTTTCTTTATGAACCTTTTTATTAAAATGTTCGGTTGGCTGATGTAATAACCTACCATAAATTCAGACTATAACCTCAAACGGCGGGATAAAACCTGCCGTTTTCTCTTGCCCGCCCGCGCACCACTAAAACTTGTACAACTTGCATAAAAAACTTCTACACAGCCAATATTTATTTCTACAACAAATAATTCATATTTACTTGCTATGAATTTAAAATAGTGATATACTACCAATAAAGTAGGAATTATCACAAAAGAGGTGACTAAGATGAAAATATCCACTAAAGGCAGATACGGTCTTCGCATTATGACAGACCTTGCCGTAAACGGCGCAGATTGCTGTGTTTCTCTCAAGGATATAGCCGAAAGAGAGCATCTTTCTGAAAAGTACCTGGAGCAGATTATCAACCTTCTTTCAAAGGAGGGCCTTGTCAAAGCTCTAAGAGGTGCAAAAGGCGGATATCATCTTACAAAAGCTCCCGAAGAAATTACCGTTGAGGATATCCTTAAAGCAACCGAGGGTTCTCTTGCTCCCGTTGCCTGCGCTGAGGATAACGGTAAGTGTGAAAATTACTGCGACTGTGTTACGTCCTTTATATGGACTCAGATATACGAGGCGACTATTTCCGTTGTAAGCAAGATAACACTTAAAGACCTTGCCGAAAGAAGCATCTCTTCAGAAAAATCAGGATTGGAGTGTATAAAAAAATGAGATACGTATACGCTGATAACGCCGCTACTACTCCCGTATCAAAAAAAGTGGTTGAGGCTATGCTCCCCTATATGACCGAGCATTACGGCAACCCCTCAAGCCTTTACGGTATCGGCCAGGTGGCCGCAAGTGCCGTAAGAACCGCAAGAGCTCAGGTGGCTGCAGCTCTCGGTGCAGACGAAAAGGAAATATTCTTTACCTCAGGCGGCAGTGAAGCTGACAACTGGGCAATCAAGGGTGCTGCAGCTCTCGGTGCAAAGAAAGGCAAGAAGCATCTTATCACCACAAAGTTTGAGCATCACGCTGTACTTCACACTATGGCGGCTCTCGAAAAAGAAGGCTTTAAGGTAACCTACCTTGATGTTTATGAGAATGGTATCGTTAAGGTTGAAGATGTTGAAAATGCTATCACAGATGAAACCTGCCTTGTAACTATTATGTACGCTAACAACGAAATTGGCACAGTTCAGCCTATCGCTGAAATCGGCAGACTCTGCCGTGACAAGGGTGTACTTTTCCATACAGACGCAGTTCAGGCTGTAGGTCATCTTAAGATTGATGTAAAAGAGCAGAACATCGATATGCTCTCACTTTCAGGCCACAAATTCCACGCCGTAAAGGGCACAGGTGCACTTTACTGTAAAAAGGGTATCCGTCTTCCTAACCTCATAGAGGGCGGTGCTCAGGAAAGCGGTCGCAGAGCAGGTACAGAAAACGTACCCGGTATCGTAGGTCTCGGCGTTGCTATAACAGAAATGAACGAGCATCTTGAAGAAAACTACATTAAGGTCAAGGCACTTCGCGACAGACTCTTCGAGGGTGCAAGCAAGATTTCCCATTCGAGAATCAACGGCGATAAAGATAGGAGACTTCCCGGCAATTTCAGTATGTGCTTCGAGGGCGTCGAGGGTGAAAGCTTACTTCTTATGCTCGATATGAAGGGCGTAAGCGCTTCAAGCGGTTCAGCCTGTACATCAGGAAGTCTCGACCCCAGCCACGTGCTTTTATCAATCGGTCTCAAGCACGAGGTCGCACACGGCTCACTGAGACTTTCACTTAATGAAAACAACACCGAGGAAGATGTTGACTATATCTTAGAGGTACTCCCGCCCATTATCGAGAGACTCCGCGATATGTCACCCCTCTGGGAACACATACTTGAAAACGAAAAGAATAACTAAGGAGACAGACTAAAATGGTATACAGTGAAAAAGTAATGGAACATTTCGCCAACCCTCATAACGTCGGCGTAATAGAAGATGCAAACGGTGTCGGCGAAATCGGTAACGCTAAGTGCGGCGACATTATGAAGATGTATCTTAAAATCGAAAACGACATCATCGTTGATGTAAAATTCAAGACATACGGATGTGCAAGCGCTATTGCAACCAGCTCAATTGCAACAGACCTCATCAAAGGTCAGCCTATCAGCGAAGCTCTCAAGCTCACAAACAAGGCTGTTGTTGAAGCTCTTGACGGTCTTCCCGCAGTAAAAATCCACTGCAGTGTTCTTGCAGAGCAGGCAATCAAGGCAGCCCTTGCAGACTATTATACAAGACAGGGTATTGATCCCGAGCCAATCGTAGGCAAAATCGAGGACCACGATCACCACGACGCGTGCTCATTATAATTCGGAATTATGAATTGCGGGAAAGCGAGTGCAGGAAACATCTCGTTCTCCCGCTGTTTTAGTTTTTTGTGCTTCAAATCATCTCGGCTATGTTTTTAACGGTTTTACCCTTTTTCTCAGCCAGAGTTTTAAACTGCCACGCACCGCTGTATTTGTATTTTACATAAGCCACAACAATATCCGATTGCTCTATCATCCACTTATTTCTTTTGGTGTGTCTTTGTGACCGAAAAAGTTACTGTCATAATATTTCCTCCATTTAAAAACCCACCGAATAATCGGTGGGCTATCTTACGACAAAGCTATCTCTTTAAACCTGTTAAGGCAAACGGAATTATAACCGAAAATAGTGTGTGTATAGCTGTCGATAAGATTCGATAAATACTATAAGCACTGCAAACTCGCTATATAATATTTATAGTATATAGCTCTTGCAAACAATATCAATAGTCTATGGAATATTTGTTTCAATATTTATAGACTATAAATTGTAAATTAGGAAGGTGAATATATGAGCGAAATAGCAAAAATAATTGGACAACGAATAAGAAACAACAGAACAAAACTCGGTTTAAGTCAAGAAAACTTAGCTGAACTTTCAGGTTGCCATCCTACTTATATAGGTCAGCTTGAAAGAGGAGAGAAAAATGCAACTATAGAAAGCATTGAAAAAATATCAAAAGCCTTAGATTTACCTCTTTCAAAGCTTTTTGAAAAATTAGGTGGCAGCAAAACCGACATTAAGGATATTGCTCTTGACTGTTATGAGTTTATATCTGCGAAAAACAAAGAAGAGCAAGAACAGATTTACAAGATATTGCTTGAAATGGATAAATATAAAGGTAACTGAAATCCTAATCCCTGATCTAAAAAGGTCAGGGATATTTTTATATCACTTTCATAATTCCTCATTCATAATTCATAATTATATGTGGGGGTGACGTTATGTTCGCAGTATTGCAGACAGCTGATTCGAAAACTCTTTTCGGTAAAAGTAAAATCGAAAGTAGACGGATAAGCTTACCCTCAGGTGAAGCTTTTTTCATAGTAAACATATCCTGTCGCAAAGGCAAAGTCCCCTGGAAAAAGCTTGAAAAGTGCCTCGGTATACTCAGAAAAGATGTGGTATTACCCGACGGTATAAAAATCCCCGACAACGTGAATATAACAGCCTTTAAGCCTGACATCTTCCCGAGGCTTCTGCTGATAAACTCAGCTGTTGACTGCATAATGAAAAAGGGACTTTCTCATAAGGAAAGCCTTTGTATCTTTGACGAAAGAGGCATATACACAGATTATATTGAAAAGCTCATAAACTTTTTTTCTTCAGTAAAGGTTATCACTCCCTTTGCTCAAAAATATGAGGATATTTCCCGCAAGCTTCTGAGGGACTACGGCTTTTCACTTATAATCTCTTCGCAGGGGAAATGCGGCAGCGGTACCGTAATATCACACTCCTGTGATGTACCTCTTTACTTTAAGGGCAGAATATATACAGGCGAAAGAAAATATCTTATGAACGCCGAGGTCTTCTCAGGAGGTGACATTGAATTGCCCGAAGAATATGAAAGGCTCCGCCCTGAGAATATCGGCAGAGTACAGTTTGCAGCGGCTCTTTATGAGAAGTGCGGTCTTGAAAAATTGGGTGAACTCAGATACAGGAATTTTGACAGTTGACATATCTTTATTTAAGTTATATACTTTTTGTATTACCCGGAGGGCAGGTGAAAAAATGACCTACAGTGAAGCTATAGAATATATTATGTCAAGGCGCAAGTTTCAGAAAAGCAGCGGTAAAGAGCGAATCGAAAGACTCCTTGAGCTTCTCGGCAATCCTCATAAAAAGCTGAAATATATCCATGTAGTCGGCACCAACGGCAAAGGCTCTGTCTCGACGGCTATGTCTTATGTCCTTAAAAATGCAGGCTATAAAGTCGGTCTTTTCACTTCACCCTATATAGTAGAATTTGGTGAAAGAATACAGATAAACAACACCTACATCAGCCACGGAGATATTGCAGAGCTGACTTCTCTCATCAAAGATAAAACCGACCTTATGGAAAGCGAAGAGCTTTATCCTACTGTTTTCGAGGTCACTACTGTCCTTGCTCTTTTGTACTTTGCCAAAGAGGGCACCGATATTGTTATTCTTGAAGCAGGTATTGGCGGTGAGCACGACAGTACCAATGTCATCCACTCTCCTCTTGAGTGTATCTTTATGAGCATATCCCTTGACCATACTGAAATGTTAGGTGACACCGTAGCGAAAATCGCAAGAGAGAAAAGCGGTATCATCAAAAAAGGCTCCGCGGTTATTTCATATCCCCATAAAGGCAGTGAGCACGGCTATATTCCTCAGTCAGATGAAGCTATGGATGTAATAAAAGAAAAGTGTAATTCTCTTGGCTGTGAGCTGCTCTTACCTGATACGGATAAATTAGAAGTCCTCAGCAGTGATATTTACGGCTCGGAGTTTGTCTATGACTCTCTTAAGATAAAAACACGCCTTTGCGGAGCCCATCAGATAGCCAATATGATAACAGCTGTCACAGCTTCGAAAAAGCTTAGTGATTTCGGTTTCAATGTAAGCGATGAAAACATAATAAAGGGCATATATGATTTCACTATCCCCGGCAGAATGGAAGTTGTTTCAGACAAACCTCTCATTATCCTTGACGGCGGTCACAACGAGGGGTGTCTGAGAGCACTTTGCTCCATGGCTGAAAAATACCTGACAGGTAAAAAAATAACCCTGCTTATATCCTTTATGAAAGACAAGGACTATACCTCAGCTCTCAGTATAATTGCTCCGATAAGTGAGAATATCCTTTTCACGTTAACAGACCCCATAAGAGGCGAAAAGCCCGAAATTCTGGCGGAAACAGCAAAAAAATACGGCGGAAACATTCACTGTGAGCCCTCTACTGCCGAGGCTTTGAAAAAAGCCCTTTCCCTGATGGGCAAAGACGGTGTACTTATTGTAACAGGCTCATTTTACCTTGTAAGCGACATCAGGAATATGCTTTCATAATATTTTTTATTCATATTACCCTTTTCGGCAAAAACCGCATACTTTATCCCTTATGATACTACTGCTATCATAAGGGATTATTTTTTAGGAGGCAGGCTATGGCAGCTAAAATAGAATACAGACAAAAGGAAATAAGAGTTTACTTAAGCGGTGAAATCGACCACCACAGCGCTTCTCTCATAAGGGCAAGTATTGATGACGCCATAATACACAAGCACCCGTCACTGTTAGTTCTCGACTTTTCGGAGGTAACCTTTATGGACTCATCAGGTATAGGACTTGTTATGGGCAGATACAAGCTGATGAAAACCGTTCAGGGCAGAATCAGAGTAGAAAACCTTTCACCCGGTGCATATAAGGTTATGGTACTTGCAGGCCTTGAGAAGCTGGGCGAAATCAAGCAAAAGGAGGTAGTATAAATGGATATCATTAACGAAATGAAGCTCACTATGGATTCAAGGAGCATAAACGAAGGTTTTTCACGGGTGGCAGTAGCGTCTTTTATCGCCTGTACCGACCCAAATATTGAAGAGCTCACCGACATAAAAACCGCCGTCAGCGAAGCTGTTACCAATGCTATAGTACACGGCTATAAAGAAAGCTTCGGCAAAATTTACATAACCGTCAGCATTTTTGAAAATAATATTATCAGAATAAAAATCCGTGACAAGGGTGTCGGTATACCCGACATCGAAAAGGCAATGGAGCCTCTTTTCACAACAGCAGGCGAAGAGAGAGCAGGTCTCGGGTTTGCGGTTATGGAATCCTTTATGGATAAAGTCAAGGTCACTTCAAAGCCCGATGTAGGTACAAGTGTAACTATGGAAAAGAGGATATGGGGGAAGAGACTTTGAGAATTCGGAATGCGGAATTCAGAATGCGGAATCGCGGGCTAGTTACTACAAAAAAAGAACCCCTTGCCTGCCGATTTATAAAGATATATCTTATACAACAGAGCAAATTCTGCGGGATAATGTTTCCTCTTCAATAGTGGTTTAGCGCAATTCATAATTCCGAATTCATAATTCCGAATTTAATAAGGGCGGTGTTTATTTGACTGAAACCAACATTTCAAAAGAAGAAATGATTGAAAAAAACTACGGACTTGTCCATGCCTGTGCCAATAAATTCCGAGGCAGAGGTGTTGAATACGACGACCTTTTTCAGGCAGGCTGTATCGGACTTATAAAAGCTGCAAAAAACTTTGACTCAGGGAGAGGCTTCGCCTTTTCCACCTATGCCGTACCCGTTATCTTAGGGGAAATCAAGCGTATTTTCCGTGACGGCGGAGCTGTTAAAATCGGCAGAAGTCTCAAAGAAAAGGCAAGACACGCCATGCGTATAAAAGAAGATATGGCTACGGAGCTCGGCAGAGAGCCGACTGTCAGCGAGCTTGCGGAAAAATTAGGTGTGGACATCTCTCAGGCGGCAGAACTTATAACCGTATCAATGCCCGTTATATCCTTGACTGCCACCGATGAAAAGGGCACTGTACAGCTCGATATTCCTACTCCCGCCCCCGAAGAAGCAATCTCCGAAAGACTTGCCCTTAAAGCGGTTGTAAACTCTCTGGAAGAAAGAGACCGTCGCCTTATCGAACTGCGCTATTTTAAGGGTCTGACTCAGGTGAAAACCGCCGAGGAATTAGGCATGTCCCAGGTACAAGTATCAAGACGCGAAAAAGCTATACTCATATATATGCGAAAAGCTATGTCTTAGTATTCCTTTATATGGAATTTTCAGAAAAAATATGCTATAATACTCTCACACTGTTTTGTGAGGTGTAAAATATGTCTAAACTGAAATATATAATAACGTGCCTTTTAATATGTTTTATCGTTTTCTCCCTCAGCGGTTGCAGCGCCATTACCTCAGGCAAAAAAATGAATATTACGGATAAAGAAATCCTTATCTCTTCGGAGATATCCGACACAGGCATTTTCTTTTCGGATACAAAAGTCAAAAGTCTCAAAAAAATAAGCTCATCAGGTGTACTCGAAATGTATCTCGATGAAAAAACTCTTGCTGTATGTGTCCTTGATACTATCTCAGGAAAAATGTGGCGTTCACTCCCGGAAAACGACACCAATATGAACGCTGCAAATCTTACGGCAGATATCATCATTAAAGGACGTAAGTATACTCTCAATTCCCAGAGGGACTCCCTTGCTTTTGGATGTGCATCTTATGAAATCATAGACGGCACTCTGATTCTCAGCTACAGCTTCCGTAAAAGTCTTGAAAACGGAAAAAAAATAGATTTGACAGTACCGCTCGAGCTGAAGCTTGCCGACGGTGCCCTTTCGGTGAGAGTAGATTGCAGGGAGATAAAAGACAACTCCTCTGCGAAGGTATATCTCAAATCACTGTCACCTCTCCCCTTCTTCGGTGCAGGCAACAAAACAAGCAATGGAGACTATATCCTTTTGCCCTCAGCCTCGGGAATAATACTCGATACCCATAAAAAAGCTGAAACCTTTGATGAAATTTCTCTTCCGGTTTACGGTGAGGACATTGCCCTGAACACTGCTGTTTCTTCCTTTGTCCCCATAGGCGTATTCGGTATGAAATATGCCGACAGCGCTTTTATATGTCTTATAGATGAAGGTGATGCTTTAGCTGCTGTAAAGGCTCACAAAGCCTCGGTAAAAGCCAACTGCAACTATGTTTATGCAGAGTTCGGAATAACCCCCTCCTCGCCGGATGAAAACTCTGTCTATCTGTCTCAAAACAGTTACGACGGCATACTGAGTCTGAACTACAGATTTCTCAGCGGCAACAATGCCGACTATATAACTATGGCAGGAGCCTGCCGTGAACTTCTTATAAGAAAAGGTACACTTACCGACGGCAATCTGACCGACGACTCTTACCCCTTTAATCTGACGCTTGTCGGAAGCACTTCGGAAAAAGATATAACAACCTCTGATGAAGAAGCCGGAGAACTCCTGAGCTCCCTTCTGACCAAGGGTATAAATAATATAGACGTTATACTCAAAGATAACAGCAAACGTGATGTTTCTGAGATTGCGGACTACACTTCAAAAAACAATCTGTCTTTATCTTTGTGGCAGAATCTCTTCTCATACGATAAAAAAGTTGCCCTGACCTTACAGGGTGATGAAAACAGTCTTGGCCTCAGTACAGTCAAAACACAAAAGAATGCCGAAGACATAATCGACTCTATGCGTAAAAACTCAGTAGGTGTCTGCCTTGCAGACTGTGCCGCCGTACTCCCCTCAGATTACAGTAAATTCAATTCTGTCCAAAGGAGCAATATGCTTTCAACAGTTTCTGAGCTTTGCACCACTATTTCCTCTCACGGCACTATGACGGTATCTTCGGCTAATATCTATGCTGTAAAGTATGCTGACAATATAATCAATATACCCGAGAAGAGTCCTCTTGAAGAAAGCTCATATTGCACTCCTGTGCCCTTCCTTCAGGCTGTGCTTCACGGTATATGTGATTACAGCTTCACTGCCGTAAACTTAAGCAGTGACCCAACGAAGGCTATGCTCAAGGCAATAGAATACGGAGCTGTTCCACACTACGAATGGTATTTCGCTCAATACGAAGAAAGTGACCCTCTTTATTATATGAACTCACTTTCCCAGGCAAGACTTCTCTATGAAAATATGAAAAAAATGTTCCGAGACCTCCGTGACCAGAGAATAACATCTCACGAAGAAGTGAGAAAAAATGTCACTTGCACCGTATACAGCGGCGGCAGCGAAATATATGTTAACTACAATAATGAAGCTGTGACCGTTGGTAGCATCACAGTTGACCCCTTGGGATTTGTCAGAGTAAACTGATGCAATATGCAGAATATACCATTTCACAGTGTATATACAAATATATGAGTCAAAATGAATATTCCTCACTATTTCCTCACATTAAATGTTGAAAACCTTGTTAGTAAAGTTAAAAACTTTACCTAAACAAGGTTTTTTATTTCCAAAAAATATATTCGATGTTAAAAACTCGCGGTTATTAACTTTTTCAACCCATTTTTCAACACGGGCAAGAAAAAACCTTTACAGCTCATTTTCGGCCGTAAAGGTATAAACTTTACAATTTTCAATTATAGTCCAATCCGTTTTAATGCATAGCGCTATACATTAAATGGATTTTTTATCCTTGCATTCAAAGAAAAACTTATAGATATATGTGTTGGTAAACAGAGTACCCAACCTGTATTGCCTTTTTATGGTGCAGCCGGAAGACAATATAATACATACATTTACAATCATTGCAAGATATGACCTTATAATATAGAATTCTGCCGAAAATGATGGCCACATATCATAGGCGTCTGCCCTGAGTGCCATATAAAGAGAGTTTTCATAAAGAGCGGTCATAGATATTACAACAATTGAAAAAAGCAATAATTTTAAATCGTTTGGCAAACGGTCAGACAATCCAGGATAAACCTTCCCACCGAGTTCGTTTTTTCCTGAAATCAAAAGCAAAATCACAAACAACACTCCGGCTGCAATAAGATAAACCGCCGACAGAACCGTCACCTTTTTAACACGCTGGAGTACACTGTTATGCGTTTCTTCATAATCCTCATTACCCAATGCAAAAGAAAATCCGTCTCCAAAATAAATGTATAAATCGAAGTTGTCGTCATAGTTTCCGGCAAGTTCCTTTACATACTCCGTATATTCAATTATAGTGCCGCTTTCATAATATGGGTTATGGGAATTTCTTATAATCAGAAGACAGTCCTCTTCACCGGTAAAATGTCCTCTTAAAGCTGTGCCCGAATCCTTATAGTTGATTGCATCTATGTTAGAGACAATTCTTCCCGTTGTGTGATTTACAACAGCAAATCTGAAATCATTATAAGAAGAAATCTTTTGTGTAATTGCCTTATAGTTGTCGTCTGCGTTTACTATAGTCTGAGTTTCATCGGTAATATCTCTATGGTAATAAAGACTGTATTCCGTAACCATATCAATGGCTTCTTCAATAGCATCGTGAAGGTAGAAGGATGTCTTATAATCATAGTTATCCCACTGAGCAAAAACATTTTTCAAAGCAGTGTCGTTTTCTCTGTATAATACTGTTGTTTCAGCAAAGCAGATGCTTGTCTGCCAGGCAAAGAACAAAAGGCACACTACTATAAATATCTTTGCTGTCAAGGTATAAAAAAGGTTGCAGAATCTTTTCATTTTGTATATCGTCCCTTTATAAGTTTTCACATAAAACAGCAAGCTCTTCCATCGCAAGCTTTTCCGCTCTTACATTTTCTTCAAGTCCCGAATTTCTCAGTGCTTCTGCCACCTGATTTTTCGGAAGTCCCATACCTGAGCTTATGGAGTTGAGAGCCGTCTTTCTTCTTTGAGCAAAAGCAGCCTTTACCATTCTGAAAAATTTTTTCTCGTCGCTCACCTTTACGGCAGGGTACTCTCTGATATCGAGCCTTATGACAGTGCTGTCAACATTTGGTGCGGGCATAAATGAGCCGCGTGATACATTGAAAAGCTGTTTGACCTCAGCGTAGTAGTTAGTGCATACGGTAATGGCACCGCTGTCACGTGAGCCTACTGGTGTGCAAAGTCTGTCGGCAGCCTCCTTTTGTATCATTACGGTCACAGCCTTGATGGGAAGTCTGCTTTCGAGCAGCATGGTGATAACGGGAGAAGTGATATAGTAAGGCAGGTTTGCGCAGACAACTACATCCATCCCCTGAAACTTTTCTTCTATAAGGGCCCTGAGGTCGGTTTTCATAACGTCAGCGTTGACAATTTCAATATTGTCAAAGTCGGAGAGCGTCTCATCAAGAATAGGAAGAAGACGGGTATCGAGTTCCACACAGACAACCTTTTTTGCTATCTTAGCAAGCTCGGCAGTCAGTACACCGATACCTGCACCTATTTCAATTACACCCGTATTTTCATCAGCAAGACAGTTTTCAGCCATTCTCGGACAGACAGAGGGGTTTATCAGGAAGTTCTGTCCCAGAGCCTTGGAGAAGTTGAAGCCGTGCTTTTCGAGGACTTGTCTAATAACGGAAATGTCGGACAAATTCTGCATTTTATGAATCTCCTTTTTCAAAAAAGATAATTTTTATATAATAACACCTTGAAAAATATTCCATTGTGATGTAAAATGAAAACATATCTTATATATTATAAACGAGGTGATTAAATATGTCAATTCTTGTTACAGGCGGTGCAGGCTATATCGGTTCACATACCTGCATTGAGCTTATGAATGCAGGCTATGATATCGTTGTTGTGGATAATTTTTACAACAGTAAGAAGGAATCTCTCAAGAGAATAGCTGAGCTCAGCGGTAAACAGTTCGCTTTTTATGAGTGTGATATCCGTGATAAGAAGGGTATGGATCATATCTTCAAGGCTGAAAAAATCGATGCAGTTATCCACTTTGCAGGTCTCAAAGCTGTAGGCGAAAGCTGTCAGAAGCCTATAGAGTACTATGATAATAACGTTAACGGTACTCTTGCACTTTGCGAGGTTATGAAAGAGAACGGCTGTAAGAAAATCGTATTCTCATCATCAGCAACAGTTTACGGCATGAACAACATTTCTCCCCTTAAGGAGACTATGCCCACAGGCGGCACAACTAACCCCTACGGCACAACAAAGTTTATGATTGAGATTATTCTCGCTGACCTCTTTAAGTCAGACAATGAATGGTCTGTTTCGCTTCTTCGTTACTTCAATCCCATCGGCGCTCACAAGAGCGGCAGAATCGGCGAAGACCCCAACGGTGTACCCAACAACCTTATGCCCTATATTACTCAGGTAGCTATCGGCAAGAGACCCTTCCTGAGCGTTTACGGCAACGATTACGACACCCACGACGGCACAGGTGTAAGAGACTACATACACGTTGTTGACCTTGCTCTGGGTCACGTTAAGGCTCTTAATAAGGTTCTTTCAAAGAGCGGCCTCGATGTTTACAATCTCGGCACAGGCACCGGCTACAGTGTGCTTGACGTTGTTAAGGCATTTGAAAAGGCAAGCGGTGTAACAGTTGAATATAAGATAGTTGACCGTCGACCCGGTGATATTGCAACTTGCTATTCAGATCCCACAAAGGCTTATGAGGAGCTTGGTTGGAAAGCTGAGAGAGGCATTGAGGAGATGTGCGAGGACTCATGGAGATGGCAGAGCACAAATCCTTCAGGCTATCCTGACTGATAAATTCGGAATTGCGTTAAAAGTTAAGGCGAGTAGGTTAACGCCGACACCACATAAGGCAGTATTTCTTTAAAAAGTGAAATAGCATCACAATAACGCGTTAAAAACCACCGATATGCGTCAGCATTATCGGTGGTTTTCGCCTTTTCTTGTAACACTATTTCGCTTTTTAAAGTGCT
>JAZSMR010000144.1:0-8804 GCA_045535965.1 Acutalibacteraceae bacterium | reverse complement strand
ACCAAGAAGCAGTCTGCTGTATTTTTATATTCGTTGCCCTCATCGGGCAGGCGTGCTTTTTCCTGTCATGGAAAAAGCGCCCAAAAACGCGGTGTTATTTCTTTGGTTTAGTCCTCGTCTTTGTTCGGGAAAAGAGTCGCCTTGATCGATGCAGGTGATAGACTCTTCTTAAGATGTCCCCATGTCTTTTCGATTCTGATATTCAGAGGAGGATCCCATTCGCTTACATCGGCAGGAGTGATGCCGATTTCTTTAAGATAGGGAATATCGTTTTTCATTCTAATCTTAAAGTCTGCATAGTCTGCCTTATCAGGATTTACCCAGCCTCTTTCAGCAACGGCAACAAGTCTCGGGAAGCACATATAGCACATTCTTGAGAAATCTTCGATATACTCTGTCCAGATAGGAGCTTCAACACCCATAACTCTGTTTCTGCCCATCTGTGTGAGCTTCTTGAGATATGGCTCGTAAGTGTATGTCTTCTTAAGCGGTGTCATACCGTAGGGATAGTCAAGATAGTAATGGTAAAAATCCTCTATAATGATTCTGCCGCCCTCGTTTGCATAGGCCTCGCTCTTGTGAGTTCTGTCCATCCAGTCGCAGATAATACAGTCATCATCTAAGATACCCGAATTAAGGCTCTCATTCCAGGCAAGGACTTCTTTACCCTTGCTCTTGAGATAAGCAATTATACGGTTAGCAAAATAGCCCTGAAGCTCCTCTACACTGCTGAGGTGCTCATCTTTGATTCTCTGCTGACACTTTTCGCAGTTGCACCAACGTGCTTTGGGTGCCTCGTCACCGCCGATATGTATATACTTGCAGGGGAACAGCTCCATAACCTCGTCAAGAATACCGAAGCAGAAGTCAAACACTGCTTCATTACCCGCACAGAGAATGTTTTTAAATATTCCGCCTGTTGTTTCAAGAGGTATCTGAACACCTCTGCATGAAAGCTCAGGGAAGGTTGAAATAATAGCCGTAGTATGACCGGGCATATCAATCTCAGGCACAACCTCAATGAATCTCTCTTCACAGAACTTTATTACATCGCGGATTTCGTCTTTGGTGAAGTATCCGCCGTATCTTTCCATATTGGGTGAACCGAAGCCGTGACAGTCTCTCCATGAGCCTTTTTCATTTAAGAGAGGATATTTTTCGCTCTCAATTCTCCAGCCCTGGTCATCGCAGAGATGCCAATGAAAAATATTGAACTTATACCTTGAAGCGGCCTCGATATAGGCTTTTATTTCATCTACAGTCTGCTTATGTCTTGCAGAGTCAATCATAAAACCTCTGTATGCGAATTCGGGACTGTCCTTAATAACACAGTGGGGTACCTTGCCCATATTTTTCAGCTGGTCAAGTGTTTTAAGAGCATAGAACTTGCCCTTTTCACCCTTGGATATTACTTCTACACCGTCATCATTAATAACAATGCCGTATTCCTCATCGTCGTATTTTTCATCGGCAGAGTACCTGATACTGTTTAAATCGATATATCTTTCGCCGCCTGTGAAATCAACCTTGTTGAGCCTTGGAATTACATTGAGAATCATATTTTCACCCTCTTAATTAATTTGTAAACTCTTCTCTTTGATTATACTTTATCCCGTGAAATATTTCAATAGTCTTAAGAATATTAATTATTATATTTTATTTCGGGGTAACGGTAATGTACAGTATAATAAATCTTCTTTGCGGAATCGGTCTTTTTCTTATTGGCATGACTCTTATGAGCGAATACACCACACTCGCCTTCGGTGAAAAGCTTAAGGGTATTCTTTCAGCTCTGACCAAAAACAAAATAAGCGGTGTGCTTACAGGTCTCGGTGTCACAGGCATCATTCAGAGCTCCTGCGCTACCACGGTGACTGCTGTTTCTTTTGTGGGTGCAGGCATTCTGTCTTTGTCAGGAGCGGTAGGCATTGTTATGGGTGCAAATATCGGTACAACAGTGACAAGCCTCATAATAGCCTTTAATTTTTCGGATATTGCTCCCCTTGCAGTTTTCTTCGGTACCATTCTTAAGATGTTTTCTAAAAGTGAAAAGATTCAGTCGGCAGGCATGATAACCGTAGGCTTCGGGATTTTATTCATCGGTCTGAATACCATGTCCTCTGCCTTTGAAGCACTCAAGGATAATGCCGCCTTTCTCTCTTTCATCGCTAAAACCGACGACAAGCTTCAGGGCGTAATCACCGGCTTTATTATGACGGCAATTATGCAGAGCTCGTCTGCAACGGTAGGCATTCTGCAAGCTTTATCAATGCAAGATATCATTCCCACAGAAACTGCCTTTTATATTATTTTAGGTCAGAACATCGGTGCTGTTATCCCAGTCATAATTTCATCTGTAGGTGCAAATAAAACAGCCAAACAAGTGGGCGTTATTCATTTGCTTTTTAATATGATAGGTACAGCTATCTTCCTTGTGCTTATGGAATTTGTGCCTTTTAATCAGATCTTTTCTTTTGCCGGAAGCGACAGTATGAAAATATCACTTTTCCATATAACCTTCAATGTTATATCAACTTTTATTATGCTCCCGGCTTCAGATTTGCTTATAAAAATCAGCGAAAAGCTGACAACTGATTTTTTGATTTACCTAAAGAAAGATTTTTAGCATAAGAACCTGCTTTTTACTCTCTGAAATTTCCTGTAAATTCGTAAACTTAATGACAAAACCGCCTACTTTTAACCTCTTTTTTATACAGCTTAACAAAATTTAAGAAAATCAGATTTTACCATTCAAAATATCAGCGTTTTGATGTATAATAAGCTTGTGAAAATTTTTGAAGCAGGAGAGTATGAAATGAGCAAGAGAGTATATGAAGCCTGGGAAGGTTTTGAATCCGGAACTTGGGTAGGAGAAATAAATGTCAGAAGCTTTCTTAAACATAATCACGTGCCTTACGACGGCGATGAATCGTTCCTTGAAAGTCCCACTCAGGACACTGCCGATTTATGGAACCAGGTGCTTGATTTATCAAGGCTGGAGCGCGAAAAAGGCGGCGTTCTTGATATGGATACTAAAATCATTTCAACCATTACCTCTCACGGTCCCGGATATCTCAATAAAGATAAAGAAAAAATAGTAGGCTTTCAGACAGATAAGCCCTTTAAGCGTGCCCTTCAGCCCTACGGCGGTATACGAATGGCAGAAAAGGCTTGTGCCGACAACGGATACACTGTTGATCCTGAGATCAGTGAATTTTTCAAGGTGCACAGAAAGACCCACAATGCAGGCGTTTTCGATGCATATACACCTGAAATGAGAGCTTGCCGTTCGAGCCATATCATCACAGGTCTGCCTGACGCTTACGGCAGAGGCAGAATCATAGGCGACTACAGAAGAGTTGCTCTTTACGGTGTTGACAGGCTTATTGAAGATAAATTAGCGCAGAAAGCAACCACCCGTTCAGCTATGTATTCTCACGTTATCCGCGCAAGAGAAGAACTTTCAGAACAGATAAGAGCCCTGGAGGAGCTCAAGAAAATGGCTATGAGCTACGGCTATGACATTTCACAGCCTGCAAAAAACACCAAAGAAGCTATTCAGTGGCTTTATTTTGCATATCTCGGTGCAGTAAAAGAACAGAACGGTGCTGCAATGTCTCTTGGCCGTACATCAACTTTCCTTGACATATATGCTGAAAGAGACCTGAGAAACGGTGTGTTCACTGAAAAAGAGATTCAGGAGCTTGTTGACCACTTCATTATGAAGCTGCGTCTTATAAAGTTCGCACGTACGCCCGAATATAATGCTCTTTTCTCCGGCGACCCTCAGTGGGTAACAGAATCCATCGGCGGCTGTGCCATCGACGGCAGACACCTTGTAACAAAAATGTCCTACCGTTATCTTCATACCCTCAACAACTTAGGACCTGCTCCCGAACCAAATCTCACAGTACTCTGGTCAAAGAGACTGCCTATGAACTTCAAGCGTTACTGCGCTAAGATGTCCATTGAGACTTCATCAATACAGTATGAAAACGATGACCTTATGAGATTTACCCACGGTGATGACTACGCTATCGCCTGCTGTGTATCTTCAATGAGACTCGGTAAGGAAATGCAGTTCTTCGGTGCAAGAGCAAACCTTGCAAAGTGTCTTCTTTACGCCATCAACGGCGGTATTGACGAAATCACCAAGAAGCAGGTAGGCCCCGAATTTTCACCAATTACTTCTGAATATCTCGACTATGAAGAGGTTATGAGAAAATATGATGCAATGATGCGCTGGCTTGCTGAGGTTTATGTAAATACCCTCAATATCATTCACTATATGCACGACAAATACTGCTACGAAAGACTTCAGATGGCTCTTCACGATAAAAATGTCACACGCTGGTTTGCAACAGGTATTGCAGGTCTCAGCGTTGTTGCCGACTCGCTTTCAGCTATCAAGTATGCTAAGGTTAAGGTTATAAGAGATGAAGACGGTCTTGCTGTTGACTATCAGGTTGAAGGTGATTTCCCCAAATACGGCAACGACGACGACAGAGTTGACACCATCGCCCACGATATCGTGCATACCTTTATGGAGCATGTAAGAAAGAACCACACCTATAGAAACAGTATTCCCACAACCTCTATTCTTACTATCACCTCAAACGTTGTTTACGGCAAGGCTACAGGCTCGACACCTGACGGCAGAAAACGCGGCGAAGCTTTTGCACCCGGTGCTAATCCTATGCACAGAAGAGACTCTCACGGTGCAGTTGCATCACTTTCCTCTGTTGCTAAGCTCCCCTTCCTTGACGCTCAGGACGGTATCTCCAATACCTTCTCCATTATTCCCGGTGCTTTAGGTAAGGACGACAGAATTTTCACAGGCGATATCGATATTGACTGTATCGGCGGTGCTTGCACCAATCCCACTCTTTTTGAGGGACTCGATGCAGAAGAAATCAACTAAAACATAAAGGAGGTCATAACTATGGCAGCAACACAAAGTCAGATTGATAATCTTGTTTCCCTTTTAGACGGCTACGTAGAAAAAGGCGGACATCATCTTAATATAAACGTTTTCACCAAGGAAACTCTCCTTGACGCTCAGAAACACCCCGAGAAATATCCTCAGCTTACTGTAAGAGTAAGCGGCTATGCCGTTAACTTCATCAAGCTTACTAGAGAACAGCAGGACGAGGTAATTTCACGTACCTTCCATAACGAAATATAAAAAATGACAGGCTACATTCACTCCACAGAAAGCTTTGGTACTGTTGACGGTCCGGGTATAAGATTCGTGATCTTTTTGCAAGGCTGCCCCATGAGGTGTAAATTCTGCCACAATCCAGATACCTGGGAAATGCGGCAGGGTACTCAGATGTCAAGCGACAAGCTTATTGCTATGTATCTTAAGAACAAGGCGTTCTATTCAAAGGGCGGTATCACTGTCACAGGCGGCGAACCACTTTTACAGATGGATTTTCTTCTCGAACTTTTCGGCAAATCAAAAGAGCACGGTATTCACACCTGCCTTGACACATCGGGTATTACTTATAAACCCGGCAATGACAACTACAACGAAAAACTGAGTGCGCTTCTCGCTATGACAGACCTTGTGATGCTTGATATAAAGCATATTGACCCGGAAAAGCACAGAGAGCTGACAGGCTTCAGCAACGAAGATATCCTTAAATTTGCCGAATTCGTTGATGAAAAAGGCATAGAAATCTGCATACGTCACGTGGTTGTCGAAGGCATTACGGACTCTGCCGATGACCTTACAGCCTTGGGCAGATTTATAGGTAAGCTCAGGCACCTCAGATATCTCGACGTACTGCCCTATCACACTATGGGAGTGAATAAGTATAAAGAGCTTTGCATTGAGTATCCTCTCGAGGGTATACCTGCTACAAGTAAAGAAAAAGCCCTGGAATGTAAGAACCACATTCTTATGGGCATAAAGGAAATGAGAACTAAATAACGCCGACACCACATAAGGCAGTATTTTATCCTCTGTACGTTTTTACCGTACAGAGGATTTTTATTGACACAAAATATAACAAGTGATAGAATAAAACTGTAACATAAATTATGAAAGGCGGTTGATATTTATGGCAGGTCCCGGTGGCGGCGGTAGCGGCGGTTTCGGCGGAGGCTCATTCGGTGGCGGCTCACATGGTGGCGGAGGCTTCAGCGGTGGTTCTTTTGGAGGTTCACACGGTGGTCATTTTGGCGGATATCATCACCATCATCACGGGTCGTTTTTTCACGGTCCGAGAAGACGAACTTATGTAGGCGGTGGATTTGGCGGCGGTTGCTTCACTGTTGTGGTTATAGCTTTATTTATACTTTTCGGTGGGTTCTGGATGTTTTCACCGGCAGACAATGTCCATATCAGCTACGGCGAAGAAACGATAGTTGACGGCATAATCTATGACGAGACAACTATGCAGGATTACGCCAATGTAAAATACACCAAATACTTTGGAAGCACCAGTGCCGTAGAAGATAACATTCTTTTAGTATTCCTCACAAATGAAGCCTGCGACGGCTATTACACTATAGCGTGGGTCGGCGATAACATTGACTATGAAATAAATGAGATGTTCGGTGAACATACTCTTTACGGTGCTTCTCTTTATGAGAATATAGACGATTATTATGCTTACTCCCTCGATACAGACCTTGCTCAGGTTATAAAAGATATGCGCGAGCAGATCACAAGCCTTGCCCTTACATCGTCTTTCAACGCTGATAGCGACCATAGTGATATGGCCGACCCGAAGCTGGTCAACCTTACCTCTATGGATTTAAACTATGATATTGTCAACAATGCGCTGAATGAGTTTACAGATAAAACCGGCATACCTATTGTTATTGTGGTTGACTCTGCTGAAAAGGTCTTCGGTCAGAACAATGTTGTAGTTGATTACCTTGACCCTGAACCTCAGGTGAGCGTCAGAAGAATAAATCCCTTTATTCCTGCAATTATTGGTATTGCTGTTGTTGCTTTAGCCGTCTTTGCCGTTGGCTTTGCAGTATTAAAAAACAAAACCAAGACAAAAAAAGAAGAGACCCCGCCCTGGGAGTCATAAATAAAAGCTTGTCCCCTGCACTTGTCAAAGGTACAGGGGATTTTATCATATCAACCCTAAAATATCTTTCGGCAGACCGACTATATAATCAGCTCCGCATTCTTTCAATTCTTCTTCGCTGCCATAGCCGTAAAGCACGCCGATAGAATCAAGTCCGTTTTCCTTTGCGCCGATAATGTCGTGCTCTCTGTCACCGACCATAATAGCCGTGTCTTTATTAAAGCCTTCGCAAAGAGAGATAGCGTAGGCAATAACATCGCCTTTCTTGCTTCTTGAGGAGTCCATAGAAGCACCTGCAACAATATCAAAATATTTAATCAGGTCAAAATGTTCAAGTATTCTTAGGGCAAATTCTTCGGGTTTAGATGTCGCAAGGACAACCTTTCTGCCCGATGCGTGAATACTTCTGAGCATATCCTCAACGCCCTCATAGACCTCGTTTTCGAATATACCCTTATCTCTGAAATACTCTCGGTAATATTCAATAGCCTTTATAGCTTCATCTTCAGAAAAGCCGTAATATTTCATAAAAGAATCCTTGAGCGGTGGACCGATGAATTTATAAAGTTCTTTTCTGTCCGTAACTTCTATACCGTATTTTCTCAGAGCATAAGCGACGGAATTTGTTATACCCTCACCCGGGTCTGTGAGAGTACCGTCAAGGTCAAATAAAACAGTCTCGTACATTATTCTTCTCCCTCATTTATAATATCTGTCGGTCTTTTTAAGGTAGTCGATGAGCATACCCGGCCAGTCTGTCTGTATCATGTCGAAGCCTCTGTCTGCAATCCAACCCCAACCCTCGTCTTCGCTTTTTGTCAGTGCTGTGTCATCACTGTGACCGCCTGCAAGCTGTACCTTATGGCTGAAAACTATAGAGTTAGCCCACAGAAGTATATTGTCACGTCTCATTTTTTCTATAAACTCTTCGCTCGCAACCTCGGCAGAGTCTTTTTTGAAACAGCACTCTACACCCACATAGTTGATGTTTCTTTTCATTATTTCCTCGTGCTGAGCGTAAGTATCATTGACTATTGGCATAAAGGCGATTTCAGGAGCAAGGTTTTCCAATATGTCGAGCACCTTGCCGTTACCGAGCTTACTTTTAACAAGCATCTGATCAGTCATATTATGGCGCTTGATAGCATTGTAAATTTTCTCGGGATTTGACCAGAATTTATCAATATTGATAAAGCCTCTGCCCTTGAACTGCTCAAGAAAATCGTCAAAATCAGCTATTTTGAACTGAGTCTGTGCCCTGTCGTAATTCACATAGTGGAGCTTTCTTATGAGGCTATAGGGCAGAGTACTGAGCAGTAAGGGTCTGTTCAAATGAGACAGCTCCATCATGGGGTGGAACAGAAACAGCTTCCCGTCAGCGCTGCAACTCACATCTACCTCTATCATATCTGCACCCTGCTTGAGGGCTATTTCATAAGCCGCCATAGTATTACAAGGGATATTGCCGCCTGCCACACCTCTGTGTGCAACAACTATTATATTTTCTTTTGCTTTTTCTCGAAGATCAAATTTCATAAGCTCTCACCTTTCAGGTTCATCTACTCTTACAGTATAAAACAAAAACTCTTCCAAGTCAACAAAAAGCAGATACCCTAACGCCGACACCACATAAGGCAGTATTTCTTTAAAAAGTGAAATAGCATCACAATAACGCGTTAAAAACCACCGATATGCGTCAGCATTATCGGTGGTTTTCGCCTTTTCTTGTAACACTATTTCGCTTTTTAAAGTGCT
>JAZSMR010000055.1:0-4694 GCA_045535965.1 Acutalibacteraceae bacterium | reverse complement strand
CAACGGTTTTACCGAAGGCTGCAACAACAAAATCAAAGTTCTTAAAAGAAATGCGTACGGCTACAAAAATTTCAAACGCTTTAGAAACCGTATTTTACATATATTCTCTCACCAAAGACTAAACAAAAATCAAGCAGCTGCATAATTACAACTGCCTGATTGATAATTCTGTTTTAACTCTTTACCCCAACTATTGACAAAGAGCCAGAAAAAATATAGAAGAGCACAAAAACAGCGAAGAACCGAAGTTCTTCGCCTTCTTATTATTTAAGGCACTGTCTTGCCTTGAGCTCTCTCTCAGCTTGAGGAAGTCTGAGATAAACAGGAAGAAGCTCTTTAGAGGGTAAAGCCTCATCAAGATGATTTTCAGCCGTAAAGCAGACGCTGCTTCCCTTCTGGTATTCACAGTTGGCAGGTGCTTTGGTATATCCAAGTGCCTTGTGGCAAAGCTTTGCACCGTCGCCGACAAAAATGATATTCTCATAATCTTCCAGGAGCTTACCAAGATCATCCACTTTAATTGCCATATCTTCCGTGAGCCTTGTTACCTCTTCGCCGTCAACAAGAAAAATACCGCAGTAAACCTGATTGCACCTTGCGTCCATAACGCTGACGGCTGTGCAGCTTCTGCCGAGGAGATTATAAGCCAGTGCCTCAAGAGTGGATACGGGTACACATTTTTTTCCGAGAGCATCGCAAAGTCCTTTTATTGCCGCAACGCCTATTCTGATACCTGTAAATGAGCCGGGACCTACACTGCAGGCGAAAAGGTCAATACTTTCAAGGGAGATTTCTCCGTTTTTCAGCACACTGTCAATCATAGGCATAAGAGTTCTCGAGTGAGTAAGTCCCGTATTGATACTGCTTTCAGAAAGTATTTTACCATCTTCGGTAACAGCAACTGAAGCACATACAGCACTTGTGTCAACAGATAAAATTCTCATCGGTATACCCTCCTTCGACAGTTATAATTCTCTCGTTTTCGCTTTCTCCTTGCTGTATGGTTACTCTCACAGCACCATCAGGTAAAGCGTTTTCGATGTTTTCGCTCCATTCAACGGCTAAAACGGCTCCCATGTCGAGATAGTCGAAAAATCCGCTTGAATAAAGGTCGTCCCAGCTTTCCACCTTATACATATCAAAATGTACCAGCGGGGGATTTCCGCCGTAATCGTTTACTATGGCGAAAGTAGGACTCGCAACATCGGCGCTTATGCCCATACCCCTTGCAAGACCGCGGGTGAAGGCTGTTTTACCCATGCCGAGTCCGCCGACATAAGCTATAACGGTACCCGATTTTACGGTTTTACCGAGTCTTTCAGCTATAGCCTCTGTGTCACTTACACAAGAAGATACAAATCTGAGCAAAACTTTCACCTCGTTTTAAGTATATTTTACTGCTATATTGTATCATAAAAAATCAATAAGTCAACTTTATAAATTAACTTTACTCTTGAAATATTAAGTTATTCATAATATAATGATTACAAGTAACAATAAAACTTCGGATGTGATACTTTGAATCTACAAGATATAAAAAATGCTCTTAAGCAGATTAATATTAAAAAAGTAATAAGGCAGACGGATATGCTTTTTCTGGTCATTTGTCTGGCGTTGTCCGCATTCGGCATAATAATGGTAAGTAGTGCAACCTTTGACGGGGAAAGCTACTTTTCACGTGATGCCAGGGTTATGGTGCTTGCAACCTGCCTCGGACTTTTTGCGGCAATGGTAATATCATTTATTGACTACGATATTATACTCAAGCTGTGGCCTTTAGTCGGACTTGCTTCCATTGTTCTTATGCTGGGACTTTTTGCCTTAGGTGTTTCCCCTGAGGGCCGAAGCGATGCCTTTTCCTGGTATAAGATAGGTTCACTTTATTTTCAGCCATCAGAACTTGTAAAAATAGGCTTCATCATTACATTTTCATACCATATAAGTAAAGTAAAGCACCATATATCTTCCCTCAAGCATGTTTTCTTCCTTTGTATCCATGCAGCCATTCCCATTCTTCTTGTTGTGGTGACAGGTGATATGGGTTCAGCGCTTATCTTTATTCTTATGTTTATCGGAATGATGTTTGCTGCCGGTGTCCACTGGCTTTATTTCCCTGCCGGTGCCCTTGCCGTTGCGGCAGCGTCCCCGGTAATATGGCTGAAGGTTTTCGATGACATTCAGCGTAACCGCATTCTTGCCCTGTTTAACCCTGAGGCTTATCCTACGGAAATTTATCAGCAGAATCAGGCAAGAAAGGCTATTATCAACGGTGGCTTTTCCGGTATGGGACTTTTTGAGGGTGAGCTTTCTCACAGTACCCTTTTACCTGAGAGACAGAACGATATGATATTTTCCGTTGTCTGCGAAGAGACAGGCTTTATCGGTGCTCTGATATTGATTTTGCTTTTTATACTCCTTGCACTTCGCATTGTCAGAGTCGGCAAACGCTCAGGCAATTTTGCCGCTGAAATGATGTGCTACGGTGTTGCATTTATGATACTTTGTCAGGCTATTATCAACATCGGAATGTGTACACGCCTTTTACCGGTTATCGGTATCACGCTTCCTTTCATCAGTGCCGGAGGTACATCGGTTGTTTGTCTTTATCTTGCTATGGGACTTATACTCAGCATTTACCGTTCATCGAGGGATATTGGCTATGAGGATTTCAGATACGCCAGAATGGCAAGAAGCTATAATTAATTATGAATGATGAATTATGAATTGAAGAGCTGTTTGGTGACAGCTCTTTTTTTATCTTTACAAAAATATTAATTTGTGTTATTATACTGCTATACTATATTCAAAGGAGAATTAAATATGATAGCTTTAGGTGCAGACCACGGCGGATACTTCTTAAAAGAAGAAATCAAAAAACATCTTGAAGAAAGAGATATAGAATACAAGGACTTCGGAACATACACCCCCGAGTCAATCGACTATGCAGCAATCGCTTATAAGACCTGTAAGGCAGTTACCTCAGGTGAATGCGAAAAGGCTATTCTTTGCTGCGGTACGGGTATAGGTATTTCAATGGCCGCCAACAAGGTAAAGGGTATCAGAGCAGCTTGCTGCAGCGACTATTTCAGTGCTAAGTTTACCCGCCTTCACAACGATGCAAACGCTCTTTGTATGGGCGGTAGAGTTGTAGGTGCAGGCCTCGCTATTGAAATGGTAGACGTATTCCTTGACACAGAATTTGAAGGTGGCAGACACCAGAGAAGAATTGACCAGATAATGGCAATTCAGGACGGCACATTCGAAGAATAAAAATCAGGAAAGAAGGTTTATTTATTATGACATTCATTAAAAGTATCATCGCATTTATGACAGCAGTATTTTCACTTATATCAGGTTTTTTCGGCATAGATGCCACACCCGACGACAATGTCGACAAGGCGTTCAGAGTTAAAAGCTATGTAATCTGTGACAGGGTACAGGATCCGTCAACTTTATGCAGTGAAGATTTTGATATCATTACCGATGTTATCCTTTTCGGCGTTGCTACCTTTGATACTAAAGGAAACGTTACCGTAGATAAAAATACACTCAGCACCGCCCTGAGCAACATCAAGGCTGTTGCAGGTGACAGAGATATTGAATATACTCTTAACTTCCTCGGCCCGGGCAGTAAGAGCACCTCCTCCGATTGGTATGAGCAGATGGAATCAGTGGGTAAAGAACACAACAAGGCTTTCCTTAGTCCGAAGCTCCAGAAAAATATCATTAAAGCCCTTGAAGAATTCGACCTCGACGGCGTACATTTTGACTATGAGTATCCCACTACAAACGGTGCTTGGTTCGGTTATAACAACTTCCTCGTTTCTCTCGGTTCAAAATTAGGCGACGATTACACACTTAATGTTGCCGCGTCTGACTGGTGTCTGCAGTATTCCGATCTTGCAGTTGAGTTTGTAGACAGTTTTGAGCTTATGATGTATGATGTGTATGATGAAGAAGGCAGGCACGCTACCTTTGACACTGTTGCCACACGCTCTCAGTGGATAAAGGATTCTAACATTCCTCTTGAAAAGATTACTTTCGGTCTTCCCTTCTATGCAAGACCTACTGACAGTGATGCTTATTGGTATGACTATGCCGGCTATGCTGATAAGCTTGACGAGAACGGCTTCTACACCGACGAAAACATTGGCAAGACTTTCTGGTTCAACACTCCTGATGTTATAGCTCAGAAAACTGAATTTGCCATCAAGGAGGGCTACAGCGGTGTAATGATTTGGCACTATACCTGCGATTTACCTTCAACCAACGAAGATTCACTCCTCGGTGCTATCGGCAGAACAATAGAAGCTAATAAATAATTTAATTGAAAATAACCGCCTATTTTTCCGCAAGCAGTGAAAAAGGGCGGTTTATTTTTCTTGTTTTGTAATTGAAGTGCATTGATATATGGTGTATAATGTAATTACAAAATAAAAAGGAGAAAAAATATGAAATATGAACTTAAAAGACAGATAAACATTAATATGATTTGCTATTGTATGCCTCTTGTTATAGGATTATGTGCACTTTTTGGAGGTGAATACCTTTCGTTTGCCATACTTTTAACTATAAGCATAGGTCTTATAGTTAATGAAATTATACGAATTAAAAAAGATGAAAAATTCACCTTTGATGAAAACGGATTCCGTATTGGCGATACCCCGTACCGCTATGACAGCATAGAAAAAATA
>JAZSMR010000104.1:0-5619 GCA_045535965.1 Acutalibacteraceae bacterium | reverse complement strand
GCTGGAATAGCTCAGTTGGTAGAGCAGCGCATTCGTAATGCGCAGGTCGCGTGTTCGAGTCACGTTTCCAGCTCCAGAGGAGACTGCCTTGTGCAGTCTTTTTTTATATGAATTATTTGCCCTTTAAATTTGACACAGAGTACAAAATATGTTATATTGTCATTAATGGTACAATCTTGAAGCTTTTGTACAATAACTCACACGTTGTACCCTGATACGCATATTATGGGAGTGATATTATGGCAAGTAAAGAATACAGTTGTGTCAAAAAAACAAAAAAGGCCTTTGAAGACAGTCTTGCACAATTGGCTAAAGACCGTCAGCTCAACAAAATCTCAGTCAAAGAAATTTGCGAAAAAGCAGAGCTCAGCAGAAATGCTTTTTATTTCCATTATAAGGATATAAATGACCTCATCAGCGATATCGAAAACAATGTCTTGAACGAAGTTGCAGCAATTCTCCACGACATAGAAAAAATAGGTTTCCCCCGCAGCGTATATGCTACTATCGATGGCTTTGTTGACCTCTTTGAAGCCAGACGTGATACTGTAACAATGCTTATGAATAAATCCTTCTCCACTTCATTCACCGGAAGAATGAGCAAAATGTTCAGCGATTTCAACTATAATTATTTCAAACAATTCCACGGTGAGCGTTCAAAGGTAAGCTATGAGTTTTTCTATATCTATCTCTCAGGCGGATTTTATGACGTTGTAAGATACTGGCTCGACCATCAGGATAAAATGAGCAAAGAATCTTTGAAAGCACTTTGCTATGTACTCATAAAAAGACTAATAATTCCCGTAGACCCGGATATTGACTCATTCACTCCGAATAAAAACTAAATAGATATGCACCTGAGAAAACCTCAGGTGCATTTTTTATAAATATGCTTTCAGATCTTCTGCCAGATGCTCCTCGAGTCTAATGAGTCTTTCTGCCAACGCCCTGCTTTTTTCATAGGCATCCTTGTATTTGTTCAGATACTCACTTAGCTGTTTTACACCCATACTGCAACCGTCAAACATCAGGTGAGCAATATTTTTATCCTCGGGCTTTTCAAGCATTTTCACATTGATCTTCATCCAGGACATCATTCTTGCCATAGGATTAGGATCCTTACCCTTTTCGCCCGATTCTGCGAGAATTCTATGAATTTCATCGCCTATACTTTCGTGCTCTCTGAGATTGTCTGTCAGAAGCTTCATAAGCTGCTGACTGTTCACATTATCAAGAACCTCTTTAATAGAATTAACAGCTGTTTTCGTTCCCGAATCACATTCTTTTAGCAGTGAAATTGTATCATTATTCATTTCAGTATCCCCTTTTTCTTTTAAAAGCAGTATTGACCTTTCCGAAACAGGATATACAAAAAGACGGCGAGAAATATCTCACCGTCTGAATATCTGCTTAAGATTAATACGTGAATGTCCACTTTTCGTCAAGCGCGCCCGCAAATGAAGCGAATACTTCTCTGCCCAGGAACTTAGTTGCACCGGTACCTTCCATAGGAAGCTTGTTGATAATCTCAACTACCTTACCGTCGGGATTTACAACAACGGAAATTGATGAACCGGGATAATGCATATCTGCCTTTGTAAGAGTAATCGGAAGATCAAGAGATACAAGATCAAGATAGCCGATAACAGTTGAGTTATACTGGGGAATAGGATTTGTCATTGTTGTATCTTCTGTTGCCATTACAATAGTATATACTGTGTTTGCGCCGGATTTTTCCACTTTGGCAGAAGCTACACCTGCATCAAGAGCTGAGAAATCCTTGTGTGTGGGAGGGATTACATCCCAGGGAGTTACTGCATTGCCTTCTGCATCAGTAGCCTGACCATTGACAAATGTATAGCTCTCTTCGCCGCCAAAGTTCTCGGTTATATTATTTATAATGTCATTGATAGTGCTGACAAAGCCTTGGAATGAGCATTCAGTTACATTTACTTCAACTAAGCTTGTACCTGCTGCAGTCATATTCTGCTCTTTTTTAACCTGGTTTACATATTTGTTTACTTCAGCAATAATCTCTGCCTTTGAAAGGTTGAGGGGGTCTTTTTCTGTCGGCTTTGTGGGTTCTTCTGTTTTTGTGGTTGTTGTATCGTTATTGCCGCCCGGTACAGAAGGCTCTGTAGGAAGTGTAGGGTCGGGTGCAGTTGAAGGTTCTGTCGTTGAGGGTAATGTTGAAGGGACTGTAGGCTGAGTTGTTGTAATAGGATTAACCGTATTGATTTCACTCTGTGCCTTTTTCTCTTTGTATGAACCGAGTTCAAAGCCCATTACAAAAAACCATACTGCAAGAACAACTGCAATAATTACCTTTATTTCTTTTTTCATAGTATGCACTCCTTTAAATTTGTATAATAAATATTAAGATATTTAATGAAACGCTTTAAAAGGCGACAAGGTCGCTACTAATAAAATACTACATTGTGAAGGTCATTGTCAAGAGTAAGACAGAAAATATAGCGTGAATATTTCGTTAATTTACCGCTCGATAACAGTCCCGTCGATATTTAGAAGATAATATTAATCTGTGCCCGTTACAATTTCAGCAAAAAAACTGCACAACTATGTGTGCAGCCTGTATATCATCTCGTATTTTGCATTGCCTCATAGGGCAGTATATTATAAATTATCCCCTCGGTATCCACCATACTGATAGGTATATCCGGCAAAATCAGATGAATTGCCGAAATGAAATTGTTGCTCTTTTCTCCGGGAAAGCCCGTAACAAGGGTTATGGGTTTTCTTTTGGCTATATGCGCCACAACGGTAAGGGTAGGATTGTCACTGAAATAAATAGCCATTTCACCCTTTTCGCTTTTTGCTGCCTGATACAGTTTTTCTATTGTATCAGGTTCAATTTTGTATTGTCCCTCTTCCTGACATAAGGGCAACACTGATACCACTTCTAATTTTGCCCCGTGCTTATCTGCAAGGGCTTTGCCTGACTTAACAAGCTGCTTTGAAGACTCCTGAGGCGTGATACAAACCAGAACAGTCTTTTCTTTTTTCATGGAAAACTTACCTCCTTTTCCACATTCAGTATAATACGTCAAGCTTAACATTACCTAAAAGGGCAAAATATTTATCTGCGGGTTTCGGCTATGCACCCATTACAAGAAATCACACTATAAAATTATAATCGCAAAAAGATTTCTTATGACTGAAAAAACAAAAATAAAAAAGCCGCCATACCGCGACTTACCTATTACTTCTTCACTATTACCTATTCTCTCTTACCTAAAGAAATAACCCCCGGACCGATGTTTCTTTACACATCATTTCTGGTCGGGGGGTTATTTCTGATTATTCTTGATATCTAACATCTTTTGGTTTACCTCTCTTTCTACGGTTTGTTGCCTTCTTTTTCTGAATTCATACGTTACCTTCTTTTTTTGGATTTTCTATATTTCTTCAGTACCGTATGTTCTCTTTTTTTGAAGGTCTTGGTTTTCACTCTCTTAATCAAAGATTATTTTTGCGTCTTTAACTTATGAGAGCTTTAAGGTTTTTAGCTGTACATTGGTACCACCTTTCCCTTTCTGTATCTATAATATAACATATAATTTTGTGAATTGCAATATCATATTTGTACAAAGTTAACCTAATTTCTTTATATAAAACGCAGAAACTGTGTAAGTTGCCGAAAAACTATTGACTTTGTCTTTAAGATTTGTTATTATGGATATGTTGGGGTCGTTGCACCCCGTTTTTTTATATCGGAAAGTCTCAAAACCTTGACAAACCGAGACCTTTTGCATATAATATCACTATATTATTCAAACCGATGATTGAGAGTAGTAGCAGAAAAGGAAGCTTACAGAGAGCCGTCGACGGTGGAAAAACGGCAGTGTACTTTTTGTGAATGGACTCATGAGGGTGGCCCGAAGATTTCAGTAGGCGTCAACGGAAACTCTAACCGTTATGATGAGAGCGTATAAACTGTACGTGATACCAACAAGGTGGCAAACAGATTACCTGTTCCTTTTGGGAGCAGGTGTTTTTATTTTTAAATACAATTCGAAAGGACGATATATAATGGAAGAAAAAATCATTGTACCCGAAAACGCACAGCCCGAAAAGAAAAAGAAGATACTTTCCTGCATACAGCCCTCAGGAATTCCCACCCTTGGCAACTATTTAGGTGCTCTTAAAAACTGGAAGAAGCTCAGCGATGAGTTTGACAGTGCTTTCGCTGTTGCGGACTTACACGCTATAACAGTACGACAAGATCCCCAGAAGCTCAGAAAGCAGATTATGGAAGTTTTTGCACTTCTTCTTGCTATCGGTCTTGACCCTGAGAAAAATATTGTTTTCATTCAGAGTCAGGTACCTGCTCACGCTCAGCTCGCCTGGATACTCAACTGCTATACACAGTTCGGCGAAATGGCAAGAATGACTCAGTTCAAGGACAAGTCACAGTCTCACGCTGACAATATCAATGTAGGTCTTTTCTCATACCCCGTACTTATGGCCGCCGATATTCTTCTCTATCAGGCTGACCTTGTACCCGTTGGCGCTGACCAGAAGCAGCATCTTGAAATTACAAGAGACATTGCAAACCGTTTCAACGGCATCTACGGCAAGACCTTCACTATCCCCGATCCCTATATCGGCAAGCAGGGTGCAAGAGTTATGTCACTTCAGGATCCCACTAAGAAAATGAGTAAATCTGATCCCAACCCCAAGAGCTATGTCAGTGTATTTGATACTCCCGAAACCATTATGAAGAAGATCAGAAGCGCTGTTACAGACTCTGAGGGCGGTGTTTATTACGGCGAGGGTAAGGACGGCGTAAACAACCTTATGGGCATCTATTCCTGCTGTACAAACCTTTCTTATGAGCAGATTGAGAGAGAGTTTGCAGGAAAGGGTTACGGCGACTTCAAGACTGCAGTTGGTGAGGCTGTTGTTGAAGAGCTTCGTCCTGTTCGTGAGAGATATGAGATGTATATGAAGGACCAGGCATATCTCAAGGAGGTTGCGGCTAAGGGTGCGGCTACTGCATCGAGAGTTGCTGACAGAACACTCAGCAAGGCAATGAAGAAGTGCGGTTTTGTATTGCCGTAAAACTCGTCATAATAAGTAAAGTTTTGGTCAAGCTTTTACAAAAGCTTGTGGGGTGCGGGGCAAAGCCCTGCAAAGATAGAAGATTTGATGTAATTTAAATTTAATATTATTGACGACGCGGGAAAGGCTTATTAAAAAACAAAGTCTTTCCCGCCGATTTTTCTTTATTCTATCAGTAAAGTGTGGTTACTGACGAAGCTTATATGTTCTGCTTTTGTTGTTTTTGTATATCGTTTCTTATACACCCTGCACCGCTCGAGTCGCGGAGGCTCATACTTTTGTCGGTTGTGACAAAAGTATGCAAAAACACGCTTTTCTCAATTCGTCCGCAAGAAGAAAAATTACCGTGTCAGGATGTTTATTTACTTCTCTGTTTGCTCCCTTTCTGCTCACCGCAGTATAGGAAAAGAAGGTTTCTGCTTATCGGTAATTTTTCAATTGCTGCCGTCTGCTTTATATCTGCTCGTCTGCCGTACAGCTCAGATTTCCGCTTACTTATATTTAATGAGCCGCTACAGATTCGACTTCCTCGCCCTT
>JAZSMR010000063.1:0-18581 GCA_045535965.1 Acutalibacteraceae bacterium | reverse complement strand
TACAATCCAAAATCATTAAAGGCTGAGGAATTCATCAGCCACGAGGAAATCCTTGCAACAGTAAAATATGCAGAAGAGAACAAACACAACGTTGAGCTTATCGATGCTCTCTTGGAAAAAGCAAGACCGAGAAAAACCGAGGACGGCATTACCTGCTCAGGTCTTTCCTACAGAGAAGCAAGCGTGCTTCTTGCCTGTGATATTCCCGAAAAGGTGGAAAATATTCTCAAGCTTGCCAACGAAATCAAGCAGGCTTTCTACGGCAACAGAATTGTTATGTTCGCACCCCTTTACCTTTCCAACTACTGCGTAAACGGTTGTGTTTACTGCCCTTACCATATCAAGAATAAGAACATTGCAAGAAAGAAGCTGACTCAGGAAGAGGTCAAGGCTGAGGTTATCGCACTTCAGGATATGGGTCACAAGCGCCTTGCTATTGAAGCAGGTGAGGACCCCAAAAACAATCCCATCGAATATATCTTAGAGTGCATTGATACTATCTACAGCATTCAGCATAAGAACGGCGCTATCAGACGCGTAAACGTAAATATTGCCGCAACAACAGTTGAAAATTACCGCAAGCTCAGAGATGCAGGCATCGGCACATATATCCTCTTCCAGGAAACATACAACAAGGAAAGCTACTTACAGCTTCATCCCACAGGTCCCAAGCACGATTACGCATACCACACAGAGGCTATGGACAGAGCTATGGAGGGCGGTATCGACGACGTTGGTCTCGGCGTACTCTTCGGCCTTGAGGGCTATCAGTACGAATTCGCAGGACTTCTTATGCACGCTGAGCACCTTGAGGCTGTTCATGGCGTGGGTCCACACACAATCAGCGTACCCCGTCTCAAGAGAGCCGACGACATTGACCCCGACGAATTCGACAACGGTATCCCCGATGATATTTTCGAGAAGATTATTGCCTGTATCCGTATCGCCGTGCCATACACAGGTATGATTATCTCCACAAGAGAGAGCGAAGCAGTAAGAGGCAGAGCTTTAGAGCTTGGCATTTCACAGATAAGCGGTGCTTCAAGAACATCTGTCGGCGGTTACACAGAGGAAGAAAGACCTCACGATTCGGAGCAGTTTGACGTTTCCGACCAGAGAACTCTTGACGAGGTTGTCAGGTGGCTTATGGAGCTTGAACACATACCCTCATTCTGCACAGCCTGCTACCGTGAGGGCAGAACAGGCGACAGATTTATGTCGCTTTGCAAGAAAGGGCAGATTCTCAACTGCTGTCACCCCAACGCACTTATGACTCTCACGGAGTATCTTGTCGACTATGCAAGCGAAGAGACTAAGAAAAAGGGCTTCGAGCTTATTGAGAGGGAACTTAATAAGATCCCTAAGGACAAGGTAAGAGCCATTGCGAAGGATAACATTGAGGCCATAAAGAATTCCAACAGAAGAGATTTCAGGTTTTAATTATGAATGATGAATTGCCTTCCCTGATAGGGAAGGTGGACCGCTTGCGGTGGATGAGTCAAGGCTCTCCTTTTAGGAGAGCTGTCGAAATCGCTTGCGATTTTGACTGAGAGGTTGTTTGCAATATGCACCTGACGGTGCATGAATGAATTGCCTACGGCATGAATTGAAGCTATGCTTCATGAATTGCACTTCGTGCATTAATAAGGAGTAAAACTATGAATCTTAATTCAATTCCATCAAGCGAACGTATCCATATCGGCTTTTTCGGCATGAGGAATGCAGGTAAGTCAAGTCTTGTCAATGCTGTCACAGGGCAGAGTCTGTCCCTTGTCAGCCACATAAAGGGTACCACCACCGACCCGGTTAAAAAGGCTATGGAGCTGCTGCCCCTCGGCCCCGTTGTCATAATCGACACCCCGGGCCTTGACGATGAGGGACTTTTAGGTGAAATGCGTGTCAAGCGTGCCAAGGATATGCTTTCGAGTGTTCATATTGCCGTTCTTGTTGTGGACGCGCTTAAAGGTATGAGCGACGATGATAAGTCTCTTGCCGCCGAGATAGAAAGCAGAAAGCTTCCCCTTGTTATCGCTATGAACAAGGCGGATTTACTCGGCAGAGTACCGGGCAATGAGGGCAATGTCATATATGTCAGTGCACAGTCGGGCGTTGGTGTAAATGAGCTGAAAGAGAAAATCGCTGCACTTTCAAAGACAGCCAAAAGCGATAAGAGAATCCTTGCTGACATAGTGAAAAAGGACGATGTAGTCCTGCTTGTGACTCCCATTGATGAGTCAGCGCCTAAGGGCAGACTCATTCTTCCTCAGCAGCAGACCATAAGAGAGCTCCTGGACATCGGTGCGGTGACAATGGTAGTGCAGGTGGAAGAAATCACCGTGGCACTCGATAACCTTAAGAATAAACCGAGACTGGTCGTCACCGACTCTCAGGCATTCTCTCAGGTGTCAGAGCTTCTGAGTGAGGATATTATGCTCACGTCTTTCTCTATCCTTTTTGCAAGATACAAGGGTGACATTGATACTGTTGTCAGGGGAGCGGATAAGCTCTCAGACCTTAAGGACGGTGACAGAATTCTCATAAGTGAGGGCTGCACCCACCACAGACAGTGCAAGGACATCGGTACGGTGAAGCTTCCCGGGTGGATTAAGAAGTTTTCGGGCAGAGAACTCAGCTTCACCTTTACAAGTGGCGGAGAGTTTCCCGAGGATTTAAGTGAATTCGCACTGGTTGTCCATTGTGGCGGCTGTACTCTCAACGAAAATGAGATGAAGTCACGTCTTGAGAGATGCAGACTTCAGGGTGTGCCTGTGACTAATTACGGCACGGCTATAGCGGAGATGAACGGGATTCTTAGGCGTTCTCTTGAAGTATTTAAGAATAAGTAAAGTAGTGATTTGTCAAACTAAGTGCAACACTTTTTGATATTATCATTAAATAAATCCATAGGTTTTTGGAAGTTTAAAACCTTTTTAGGCCTGGCGTTGATCAACGCCAGGTTCTTTTTTAGTGTAGCTGGTTTAACTCTCGAAAGATTTCTTCCTTTAGGATAAAACTCTCTTAAAAGACCGTTAAGATTCTCATTAGTACCTTTTTGCCAAGCACAATATGGGTCAGCAAAGTACATCTGACAAATTAAAGCTTCTTCAACATTTTTCCAACCGGCAAATTCGGTTCCTCTGTCGCAAGTGATTGTTTTAACAGCTTCATCAGGAAATTCTGATAATGCAGCAATTATAGCTTTTGTCATTTCTTCCGCGGTTTTATTAGGCATTTTAATTGCTATGTAATACCGAGTCTTTCTTTCGGCTAATGTTGCAAAACAAGCTTTTGTTTTACCTCTACCTGATAAAACTGTATCAGCTTCCCAGTGACCGAACTCTTGCCTGTTGTATACGCTTTTATCCCTTTTTCTTATTGATTTTCCAAAGTTGTACTTACCTTTAGGTTTTGGTTTTAATTTTGTTCTACCTTTTCTTCTAAGTACTTTGAGATTAACATCAATATATTTATCATATATCCAACGGTATATCGTTCTTGTTGAAGGCATATCTAATTCGCAAGGTGTGTTTGCTATCTGCTCAGGCGACCAAGTAAGCAAAAGTTTTTCTTTTATGTATTCCAACTTTTCTGGATCCTGAAACATTCCTCTATGACAATATGATCTTCTTATCAGATATTTCTTTTGAGCTGTATGTGGATAATACGCAGGTTTTACATTCATGTATGTTTTATTTCTGTTTATTTCTCTAGATATTGTACTGACATTTCTACCTAATAACTCTGCAATTTTTCTATAACTGTATCCCTTATTGTAATATTCCCGTAGACAACAGCGTTCTTCTATGGTAAGATGTGTATAACTCATATAAATCCTCCTTGGTTTTTGTTTTGTGGTGATTACATTATACCATGGATTTATATGAGTTGCTTTATTTTCTTAAACTGTTGCACTTGATAGTATAATTCATCAAAGTTCTTTGGTTACTTTCTTTCAAGAAAGTCACGCCACGCGGCGAGCGAAAAAAACTTATGAATCATAGGGCGGCTGTATGTCGCTCTTTTTTTGGTGCTTAAGCTCCAGAGGATGGTATGCCCTCGTATGCGTTCGCAACTGCCGGAATATTTTTGCTCTTCTGCCATCTTTTTTTAGCAATCTCAGAGTTCCTTTTGCCATAAATAAAAACCTCCGGAAATTAAAAATACAGAACAAGTGTTCTGTATCTAATTCCGTTCTATATTCAAAAAATTCCTTTGTCAAGGGGTTTTTGCTTGATTATTATATTTAATTATGCTACAATGGTAAAAAACAAAAAGGACGGTACAGACAATGAAACTTACCAAATTACTCAGATACCTTACGGCTATACTTATGGTGGGCGTAAACCTCTGGAACTACGCTGTAAATGACTATGCATGGCCTGTTGTCAGCAGAGACGGTGCCTACCTTATGACTTATTTCGTAGGTAACGCTCCCGAAGAGCAGAGACTCCATTTCGCAGTAAGTACAGACGGATATAACTTTGCAGCTCTCAACAATAACGAAGCTGTTATAGAGCAGACTCTCGGTACAGGCTGTGTACGTGACCCCTATATCCTTAAGGCTAAGGACGAAAACGGTAAGGACTGCTATTACATAGTTGCAACCGATATGGACGCTATGCAGGGCTGGGTATCAAACCACGCTATTATCTTCTGGAAGTCCTATGACCTGATTAACTGGGAAGATGAATTTGTCCTTGATATAAGAGATTTTGAGGGCTGGGAGGGCTGTAACAGAGCCTGGGCACCTCAGATTATCTATGATGAAGAAAAAGATGAGTATATGGTTTATCTTGCACTTTCCACATGGGATAACCCCGACACCCCCGAAAACGAGGACTGTGCACAGCATTACTATATGTACACAAAGGACTTTAAGAACTTCACCGCACCCGAGTACCTTTACGGCAGACACAGTGCTCTCAATACCGTAAACGGCAATATCGAGGATATTCAGTGTATCGACGGCGACCTTATCTATAACGAAAAGGACGGCTACTACTACCTCTATTTCAAGCATGACGAAACTCAGAAGATAGCTTATGTACGCTCAAAGAATATCACAGGCCCCTATGATGAGGAAGAGCCCGTAATCGTGTCCCTTAACTGGTGGGGCGTAGAGGGTAGCTTTATGTATAATATTACAGGTACAAACCAGTGGATTATGTTTATGGACGAATACTCTGAGGGGAGCTTCTTTGCCCAGATGACATCAGACTTCAGAAACTTCAAGCGTTTCAGACGTGCCCTTTACTCCGTTGACCATCTTCACCCCCGTCACGGCAGTGTTACTGCCATAAGCGAGGATGATTACGAGAGACTGGTCGAGCATTTCGGCGTATCAGAGATTCCTCCAAAAGAAAAGGATAAATAATCAATTCTATGAAAAGAGACAGAGACAGCATATATTCTATGGCGAAGGTTGCTCTTTGTGTGAGTGTACTTAGCATAGTTTCCTATTTTGTTTTGCCTTTGCCTATGACTCCCGTGGTGCTGTCGCTTCAGACAGTGGCTGTGGGCATAACTGCACTTATACTTTCGCCCGGGCAATGCGCTTGGGCGATGGCTTTGTACCTTCTGATGGGTGCTCTGGGACTGCCCGTTTTTTCAGGCGGCACGGCAGGCCTCGGCAAGCTTTTAGGCCCTACGGGAGGGTACTATTTCGGCTTTTTCATAAGTGCGGTTGCGGTGAGCTTACTCAAGGGCAAGACTTACAGCTTCAGAAGGTACACTGCCGTAAGCTTAGGTGTGGCGGTGCCTGTGCAGCATTTGTGTGCTACCCTTATGATGTGCATACACAACGGCTTTGATATTAAGGCGGCGTTTATGGCGGTATCCCTGCCGTTTATTTTGGGTGACATTATAAAGGGGATAGGGGCGGCCGCACTTGGTGTTGCGGTGAATAAGAGAATTATGAATTATGAATTGTAGCGCAGGCGCATCGCCTGCCGATTAAGTCCTCGATGCTACAAAGAGGTTAGTGAAGCATCTGAAAACAGAATACATTTCCCGGGTACGGCTATAAGAAGAGCCGTACTCTTTTTGTCCGGGTGAAATTCTTGTGAAATCTATTGAATGTTTATTCTTATGTGCTATAATGAAGAAAAAGGAGAGGATATAATATGAAAAACATTAAAAAAACAGCATTGCTCACTTTGGTGCTGACGGTATGCCTTATGATGGCTTCACTTATCTCAGGTGCTGCCGAAGAGTATACATATAAAGACCTGACTTACTATATCAAGGACGGCAAGGCCTATGTAACGGGCATAACGGCAACAGCCGATGATGTAGTTGTTCCTGCGAAAATCGGTGACTATGAGGTGTGCGTCGATGAATTCAGAATAGCTGACAGCTACAATCCCACGTCGCTTACCTTCGAAGAGGGTATCCGTATGGATACCTACAATCTGTGGCGCAGTGGCCCCATAAAAAAGCTGTCCCTTCCCTCAAGTGTCATTTATATCGATGACAGCAGAATAACTTTAATAGCTACACTTGAAGAAATTGAGATACATAAGGATAATAAGGTCTACACATCTGTTGACGGTGTGCTTTTTGACAAGGATATGACGAGGCTCATCTGCTATCCTTCAGCTAAAGAGGGTGAAAGCTACAGAATACCCGACAGCGTCAAAACAGTGGGTAACAGAGCTTTCTATAAGACTGAGCTTGTTACTGTCGAGCTTGGCAAAAACCTTGAGATTATTGAGTACAATGCCTTTGACTCTGCCCATAAGCTTAAGAATATTGTTTTCGCCGATAAGCTGAAAACCGTAGACGGATATGCATTTGCACACTGTTCTTCACTGGAAAGCATTACCCTGCCCGAGAGTATAGAGGGCTTTGCAAGCGGTTGCTTTGCGAACTGCACCTCTCTTAAAAATGTCACCTTGCCGAAAAATATGAAGAGAATATCTGCGTATATGTTCTCAGGCTGTACTGCTCTTGAAGAGATAGATTTCCCCGAGAGCGTCAGAATAATAGACGACAGAGCTTTCAGTAATACAGGCTTCAAAGAGCTCACTTTACCCGAGGGTATTGAGAGTGTCGGAAATTATGCCTTCAGCGAATGCAAGGCTCTTACAAAGGTTTATATGCCAAAGAGCATAAGCGATTACGGATACGGCGATACCTTCAGTGGCTGTGTAAATCTTACACAGGCTGATTTTGCCGAGGGTGCAAAGGTCCTTGCACGCAGTATGTTCGGAAGCTGTACGGGTCTTAAGAAGGTAACTATCCCGTCGTCTGTGGAAGAACTACCGAGCAATATATTCTTCGCCTGCAAGGCTCTTGAAGAGGTTAATCTCAATGAGGGACTCAGATGTATTAGAGGCGGAGCTTTCACAAACTGCGCCTCCCTTAAAACTATCAGCCTGCCTGACAGCATCGAAAGAATTGAAGGAGATGCCTTCAACAGCTGTAAGAGCATTGAAGAAATTGATATTCCCGACAGTCTCACAGATGTATATGCCGCAGCCTTCAATAACTGCACTTCTCTCAAAACTATAAACCTCGGTGAAAAGTCAAAGGTATCGGGCAACTTCAACGGTATAGGCAGTGATAAATTTGAAGGCTTTACCGTAGACGGAAAAAATGAAAATTACTTTGCCGAAGACGGAGTATTATATTCGGGAGACAAGACGGTTCTTGTCTGTTATCCCAAGGCAAAGACAGGCGAAAGCTTTGAGGTGCCTGCAGGCACAAAAATAATAGGTGCTAATGCCTTTTACTCACAGCTTTTCCTTAAAGCCGTCACTCTGCCCGAGAGCGTTACGGAAATAAGATCAGACGCTTTCGGTAGCTGTAAAGCACTTGAAAAAATAAATCTTCCCGATACCATAGAAAAAATAGCTCCCCAGGCGTTTCTGGGATTTAAGTACTTTGAAGAAGCCGACGGTGCAAAATATATAGGCAAATATCTTATTGAAGATGTTCCGACAGCAAAGTACTGCATAATAAGACCGGGCACTTTAGCTATTGCGGATAAGGCCTTTTCTACGGGCAACGCGGCTGAGATTATAATTCCCGACAGTGTGAAGATAATCGGTGACGGAGCCTTTTATAACAGCAGACTTGCAAGAGCTATAATACCCGAAAGTGTAATAAAACTGGGTACAGGTGCTTTCGAATACTGCACATATCTTGAAGAGGCAGTTATAAAAGCAAGACTTGAAGCTATCCCCGAAAAATCCTTCAAAAACTGCACCAAGCTTAAAAGTGTGGTAATCTCCGACAGTGTTACTTCAATAGCAAAATCCGCCTTCGCTTATGACAAGAAGCTTAAAAAGATATACTATACCGGTACCAAAGAGCAGTGGGCTAAGGTTAAAATAAACTCAGAAAATGCCTATGTGAAAAAAGCAAAGCTTTATCCCGGATATAAAGAAGACCATAAGCACGATTATATGTATACTGTCGTGACTGCGGCTACTGTCAATGCTGACGGTACAAAGCTTAAAACCTGTCCCTGCGGTGAGGCAGTCCTTGAAACTGTATATCAGATTGCCGACGCAAAAGCAGACAAAGAAAAATTTACCTATAACGGAAAGACCAATTATATCCCCGATATCACTGTTGTCGACATCAAGGGCAATAAGCTTAAGATAGTCACTGATTACACCGTAAAGGGTGATACCAACCCCGGCTCTCCCGGAAATCACATAGCTACAATTACCTTCAGAGGCAGTTATGCCGGTGAGCTTAAGGTGGAATATTCTGTTTTACCCGAGAGGATATCACAAATTAAGGTAAGGGATATTACAACCGACTCCATGACTCTTTATTGGTCAGATGTTTTCGGTGCTACGGGTTACAGAATCTATCAGTATGATTATACTAAAAAGGAATATGTTCCCATTAAGAGAACTACCAAGACAAGTTATACTGTTACGGGTCTCAAACCGGGCACAACATATAAATTTGCCATAAAGACATACACAGCGAAGTTTGATGAAAAAACTCTCTGGAGCAGTAAAACCCGCAAGGACTCTTTCAATACGGCACTTCCCACACCCTCAATCAAGGTCACGTCCACCAAAGCAGGTGTTGCAACAATCACCTGGGCAGATATCAGCGGTGAAAGCGGTTATCAGCTTTATTACAGCACAAGCAAAGACGGCAAGTATAAGAAGGTTAAGTCTTACAAGGCAAATACTGTCAAGGCGACCAAGTCGAAGCTGACAAAGGGTAAGAAGTATTACTTTAAGGTCAGAGCCTACAACAAGAGTGCCGGCGGTACGGTATACGGCAGCTTCAGTGCTGTTAAGAGTGTGAAGATAAAATAATTAGCAATTAGTAATTAGCAATTAGGGTCGCTCCGCTCCGATTATAATAGCACCGAAGGTGCCAACCATAGACTTTCCGTCCCTTTTAGGTAACTCCCCTGTCAGGGGAGATGTCTGCAAAGCAGACAAAGGGGTGCCCGTTTCCGGAGGAAGAGGTGGCAGCCGCAGGCTGACGGAAGGGTTATATCCGTTTTTAGTGGGATATTGCTGTCAGAAGTCATCCACCAAATTCAATAACAAAACAAGAGGCAACTTTCTTCAAGTTGCCTCTTATAATTTACTCGGTTGTTTTTTTGAGAAATCTTTCTCTGCGGCGCGAAATTGACTGATGGTACAGTAGAAATCCGCGACCGCATTGCTAATTGCTAATTGCTAATTACTAATTGCTAATTACTTCTTATGATATCTCAGGTGGCAGATGTCGTCGCCGTTAGCGATTGTCTTGGGAAGGTCAAGCTCTGCGCCGTATCTTTCGCCGATGCCTCTGTCGCCGCACATTGCGATGTCGCAAAGCATAGAGATTTCTTCGTCACTGCAGCCTGCCTTCTGCCATGCCTTAACGAGGGGGCAGTAGTGGAAGTGAATTTCGAGCTCGTCGTCTGTGCAGTTTTTGATATCCATTTCGAATACCCACTGTGCAGGAAGTGTGAAAAGAGTTTTCTTAAGACCCTTGAGGGAGTCTGTCTTGCCTTTTTCAACAAGGCCCTTACCCTGCATAAGACCGCAGCGTTTTACTGCCGCTGAGCCGAAATCCTTGGGGTCAAGACCGCGCTTTTGTGCTTCGTCGCAGAGAAGATAAAGCCAGGTTGCCCTGTGCTCCAGCTGCTCACGCACAGCCACGATAAGGGGGTTTTTGATTTTTGCTTCGTTTTTTACTTTACTCATTTTTATTTCCTCCGTTTTGGAATATATAACAACTGAATTATATCAAACCTGATATGTCTTTGCAAAAAAATACTGAGATTTTTTATTGTGAAACCGTGTACTTGAAATAAGCTATGTCACCGGTGAGATTGAAGTATGTTCCCGATACGCCCTTGGCAAGACCCATATAAATCTGCCTTGAATAAAGAGGTACAACTGTACAGGAGTCTATGAGGTACTGTTCAGCCTTTGCCGTTTTTTCAGCCGTAGCTGTAAGGCTCTCTGCAAGCTTGATTTCTGCAATCATCGAATCGTATTTTCTGTCGCTGAAGCCTGTAAGGTTATCCGATGACGAGGAGGTGTAGCCCTGAAGAGCGTCAAAAGCCGTATTGGTGCTGTAGGTGATGGGAGTCAGAGCAACCTGATAATTTTTGCTCTTCAGCCTTGAAATCAGGTCGTTTTCGCTGACGACCTCGGTGAAGACTCCGCACTTTATGCCCAGTGACGACTGCCAGGACTGCATAAGCTTTCTGACAGTGCTTTCGTATTCCTCGGTGCAAAGTATGCCTATTTCGCATTTGTCAAGGTCGAGGGAGTCAAGACCCTTTTCAAAAAGAGCTGAGGGGTCAGCGCTTTCATAAGGTGGCACTGATGCGACAACGTCTCTGTAGCGCTGGGTACCGATTGACATAGTGTCGGGTATGATGCCCTTTGCCGTAAGAGCGCCTAAATCGCTTTCGAGTACAGAGTAATCAAGGCTTGAAGTGATGGCACGGCGGATATTCTTATTTGCAAGCACAGAGTCCGAGCAGTTGAAAGCTAAAGATAAAATACTGCTGTCAAAGGGTACGACAGTATACTTTTTCTTGTCTTCTATTTCCTTACTCTGCTCTTTTGTCAGAGGTGAAACGGAATAGGTCTTGTCCCTCAGCTTATCGAGTCTCGTATCCTGCTCGTTGTTTATTGAGAAGTAAACGGAGCGGGGGAGTACATTTTCACTGCCATAATAGTAGTCGTTCTTTCTTATGGATACGGAAACATCGTCTACCCAGTTGTTGATGTAAAAGGGTCCGTTGTATATGAGATATTTTACTGCAAGGCCGTATCTTCCGCCGGTAGCCTCAAAGAAGACTTCGTTACAGGGCATACAGCCGGGCTCAAGGAGAGTGAAAAGAAAGTCCGGGTCGGCTTTTTCTAAGGCTATTTCAAGAGTATAGTCGTCGATTGCTCTTACGCCGAGCTTATCTGAGGAAGCCTTGCCCTCATTTACTTTTTCGGCGTTTCTGATGCAGTAAAGAGCCTTGGCAACCGGAGATTTTGTTTCGGGGAGAAGTGCTCTTGTGATACCGAAATCAAAATCCTGCGCCGTAACGGGAAGTGAGTTAGTCTGCTTTGAGCTGAGGCCTATAAGGGGACCTGCATATATGCTTACTCGCCATTTGCAGTCTTTTCTGATATGAAAAGTATAGGTGAGAGTTTCGCTGTTATAGTCCCAGCTTTCGGCACAGCCGGGTATGATTTCGCCCTTGTCGTTTAAGGCAACAAGTCCCTCGAAGCAGTTAGCGATGATGTTTTTTGACCCTGCAAAGGAAATAATCTGAGGGTCGAGGTATTCGGGGTCTTTATCTATAGGGAAGACAAGACCCGCGTCTGAGCCCTTGACTTCACCGCAGGCGGTAAAGCAGGTGAGTATGAGAATTGCGCTTAAGACAAGGCAGAGAGATTTTTTTAACATATTTTTCAGTCCTAACTTTATAATAAATGAGTTATAATTCTAATTTGAAAATAAACTTGCAATCTTTATTGATATAATATTTTGATAGTGAGGAGTTAGGAGTGAAGAGTTAGAAGTTGTGGTCGCGATTTTACTGTTCACTGACTTTTTAACTTCTACCCGCAGAGATAATACTCATAAAAGGTGTATTCCGTCGATTATATAAGCTTAAACAGCATAGTATTATTTTGGCGGAACATTATCTGAAGTTTGTTCAAGGTACAAACGTATATAATTACGCAGCGAAGCTCCCCTTAACTCCTAACTCCTCACTTCTAACTTGATAAATCTCAGGAGGTTCACTATGGATTACGTATTCGACATAGTAATAATCATATTACTTATTATATGCCTTGCACTTCTCTTTATGGTGCTAAAAAAGAAAAATAGCCAAGAAACTGACAGAGTTTTACCTGAATTGGAAAAAATTCAGGGCGGCGTAGCTACTCTCAAGGAGCAGACACAGCAGCAGAATAATGCTCTCTACGGTGCTGTCAGAGACGAATTCAGCAAGTCCCGACTTGAAACCAACGCTCAGCAGAGCGAGCAGAGAAAAGAGCTTACTGCGCAGATGGGCGAAATGACAAAGAAAATCGAGAAGATGAATACGGATAACTATGCCTTCAATCTTCGTATGTCGGAGATGATTTCCAATAACCTGCTTGAAATGAGAAAGGGCAACGAGGAAAAGTTAGAGCAGATGAGGCTTACAGTTGACGAAAAGCTCAATGAGACTCTCACAAAGAGACTCGATACTTCCTTCAAAACTGTCAGCGAACAGCTTGAAAATGTGTATAAATCCCTCGGTGAAATGAAAATACTTTCTACAGGCGTTACGGAGAATGTAACCTCCCTCAACAGAATCCTCACTAATGTAAAGGCGAGAGGCACCTGGGCAGAGGTACAGCTTGAGGGTCTCCTTGACCAGACCATTCCCGGTATGTTCGAGAGAAATGTTATGACTAATCCTTCCAGTAAGAATATAGTTGAATTTGCAGTGAAGATTCCCTCGGGCGACGACAAGACGGCTATGACTTATCTGCCCATTGACTCGAAATTCCCCGTTGAAAGCTATATCAGACTCTGCGATGCTGCCGACAGAGGGGACACTGCCGCCGCAGAGAGCGAGAGAAAGGCTCTCGAGACTACAGTTATCAACCAGGCTAAGGAGATAAAGAAATATATCAATGAGCCTGTTACTACTCCCTTTGCTATTATGTACCTTGCCACAGAGGGTCTTTACAGCGAGATTATTTCATCTAAGAATGCTGTTGCTGAAAGATGTCAGAGTGAGTTTTCTGTTATGATTGCAGGTCCGAGTACCATAACGGCTCTGCTTAATTCACTGTCAGTAGGCTTCAGAGCTATGGCAATAAACGAAAAGGCAAAGGAAGTGAGAGTTGTACTTGCGGCGGCTAAGGTACAGTATGATAAATTCGGTGTGCTTCTGGATAAGGCGAGAAAGAAAATCACCGAGGCAGGCAAGAGCCTTGACGATGCTCAGTCGAGAAACAATATGATTCAGAGAAAGCTCAGGAGCGTCGAGGAAATTGACAGAGGCAGTGCCGAAGAGATTCTGGGCATTGCGGATATGGTTGAGGATTACGAGGAAGAGCAATAAAAATGCAGAATGCAGAGTGCAGAATGCAAAATTAAGGGTCGCTTCGCTCCTGATTTTATCCGTTTTAAGTTTGTAAAAGAAACGACCTTTATCCCGCCAAATTAATAAAATATACTCTTAAATCTATTATAATTACAAGTTATCCGTTAGCGATTAATTACTTTTGCGGTAACGGTGTTAAAGTTTACATCACACTGACCCGCGACCGCAATTTTGCATTTTGCACTTTGCACTTTGCATTTAAATAAACCGAGAGGTGAAGAATATGGCAGAGTATTACAGATGCTATAAGGAAGTTGACCTTGATACAATAGAAAAGAACTTTGATGCACTCAAGTCCCTGACAAAGGAAAATGTCAAGGCTATGGCTGTTGTTAAGGCTGACGCCTACGGTCACGGTGCAGTAGAGGTTGCAAACAAGCTTAAGGATAAGGCGGACTTTTTCGCTGTTGCAACGGCGAGAGAGGGTATGGAGCTTCGTGAAAACGGCATTGAAAACCCCATACTTGTGCTGTCCTACTGCGCTCCGGCAGAGTACGATTTGATTCTCAAATACGGTATCACCCCCACTATCAGCAGTGAGGGGGATGCCTATATACTAAACGCCGCAGCAGGTGCTCTGGGAATGAACTGCAAGGTTCATGTTGCCGTTGATACGGGTATGAGCCGTATAGGTGTAAGCGACAACGAAAGCGGTTTCTATGCCGTTAAGACTATTGCTATGATGCCCAACCTCACTATAGAGGGCATTTTCAGCCACTTCGCAAAGGCGGACTACAAGGATAAGACTTCTGCTGACAGACAGACAGCAAGATTCGATGCCTTTGTAAAGAGACTCGAAAATGAGGGCATCAATATCCCCATAAAGCATATCTGCAACAGCGCAGGTCTTATTGAGTTCGATGTTCAGCACTATGATATGGTGCGTATGGGTATCGCTCTTTACGGTATGTATCCCTCTGCTGAGGTGCAGAGAGACAGAGTGCATATAGAGCCTGCAATGAAGGTTGTGGCTCACGTTATACACATCAAGGATATCGACGAGGGCACTCCCGTAGGATATGGCGAAAGCTATGTGGCGACTGAGAAAAAGCGTATTGCTACTGTATCTATCGGCTATGCTGACGGTTATAACAGAAGCTTTTCGGATACGGGCTATGTGATGATCTGCGGCAAGAAGGCTCCCGTTATCGGCAGGGTATGTATGGACCTTGTGGTAGTTGATATCAGCGACATTCCCGGTGTCAGAATCGGTATGCCTGCGACTATACTCGGTGACGGTATCAGTGCTGAGGATTTAGGAAGAATGTGCGGAAGCTTCAATTATGAGGTTATATGCAACTTTGCAAAGAGAGTTACGGCGGTGTATAAGGGGTAATTCGGAATGCGGAATTCGGAATTCGGAATCGCGTCGGACTCACGGCAAAGGAACGACTCTTTCCCCGCCGATTTTACAAATTATGAATTGCCTGCGGCATGAATTGACCTTCGGTCATGAATTGGCTTCGCCATGAATTAAAGCTGCGCTTCACGAAAGGATTGAGACAAAATGATAAGATTAGAAAGCGATTACACTCAGGGAGCGACTCCCGAAATAATAGAAAGACTCGTGGAAACCAACCTGGAAATGACTCCGGGTTACGGTGTTGACAAATACTGTTTGTCGGCGGCTGATAAAATCAGGAATGAGATTAAAATGCCCTCGGCAGATGTACACTTCATTGTAGGCGGTACTCAGACAAATATGCTCTTTATTTCAAGTGCACTCAGACCCCACCAGGGTGTAATGTGCGCTGTGACAGGACACATCAACGCCCACGAAACAGGTGCTGTTGAGGCTACGGGACATAAGGTCATTGCACTTCCAAGTCAAGACGGTACTCTGACGGCTCAACAGATAAAAGAGACTCTCGACAACCACTACGCAGATGAGACTCACGAGCATATTGTTCAGCCTGCTATGGTTTATGTGTCATTCCCCACGGAAAACGGTACTCTTTACTCTAAGGCTCAGCTGACGGCTATATCCGAGCTTTGCAAGGAGAGGGATATTCCCTTGTACCTTGACGGTGCGAGACTTGGCTACGGTCTTATGTGCGAGAAAAACGACCTGACAATCAGTGATATTGCAAGTCTTTGTGACGCCTTTTATATCGGCGGTACAAAGGTTGGTGCGCTTTTCGGTGAGGCACTTGTCATCACAAACGATAAGTATAAAAAAGACTTCCGCTATATGGAAAAGCAGAAGGGTGCAATGCTTGCCAAAGGCAGACTTTTAGGACTGCAGTTTGATACTCTTTTCACAGACGGACTTTACTATAAGATTTCGGCACACGCGGCTGCTCTCGCTATGAAAATCCGCAAGGCTTTCGAAGAGAAGAACATGCCGCTTTATTTCGATTCGCCTACAAATCAGCAGTTTCCGATACTCACTGACGAGCAGATGAAAAAGCTCGGTGAGGATTTTGCTTATTCCTATTGGTGCAAGGCAGGAGACAGACATGCTGTACGCTTCTGCACGAGCTGGGCGACGAAAGAGGAAGATGTGGAGAAGCTGATTGAGAAGATAAAGCAACTGTAACAGGTATCAAAAAAATTTTATTGACTGCTGACTGTTGTTTTTGGTATAATTATCCTGATGTAAAAATGTTTTATTTCTGAGGAGGAAAAACTAATGAAAAAAATCTTATCTTTATTTCTTATTCTTGCAATGCTTGTTGCAGTTATGTCCCCGATAGCTTCTGCTGCAGAAGCAAAGGTAAAGGACGAGCTCCCGATGATTTTCATAAGAGGTAACGGTGAAGCACTTTATGATGAGAACGGCAAAGAAATTCCTGCTGAAATCGGAGACATATTCGATGAGAACATCGTTCCCGAGGAAGACGGCGTTAAAAAGGAAGAACTCATTGAATCCTGCGTGAATATTCTTCTGCCCTTCCTTGCAGGCGGATTGCTTAATGATGAGTGGGACAGCTACGGCAAGGCTGTATACGAAGAAATTTCACCTTTGTTTGAAAAGACTGCTCTTGACGGTGACGGCAACCCGAAATACGGTACAGGCGTTTCAAAGAAAGCTATGGCTGAGTCCGAGTACAATGCTGCAAATATCGACTTTAAGAAGAAAGACGGCAGATACTATCTTGTAAACCAGTATTCCTTCTGCTATGACTGGCGTCTGTCTCCTTATGACCATGTAGACAGACTTCACGAATACATCAAAACCATTATTAAAACAACAGGTTCTGAGGGAGTCTGCATTGGTGCAAGATGTCTCGGCGGCAGTCTTCTCCACGCATACCTTGATAAATACGGTCACGAAGGCCTCGTTAAAAGAGTTTTCTACGGCGAAGTCCTTGCAAACGGCAGTGCTTATGTAAGCCAGTGCTTCAGCGGTAAATTTGCTTTCGATGCCAAGCATATGCAGATGTATCTTAAATATGCGGAAGAAAACGGTCAGATTGGATTTACTGATATGGTGTCCGAAATTGTTTCAAGGTCAATGGATCTTTTTGTGCAGACAGGGGTTATCGACACAATTTTCGGCGGAATTGAAGAGCTTTACGGTAAGCTCTACAAGGCACTTGTACCTGCACTTCTTCTGAGCACAGGTATGGCAACAATGCCTAACTACTGGACATGTGTTTATGAAGAGGATATGGACGAAGCTCTTGATCTTATCTTCGGCAAAGAAGGTACAGAAAGACGTAAAGAATATGCAGGTGCCATTGAAAAAATTCAGCGTTACAGAGAGAACATCACATCTGACCTTACAGGTTTCTATGACAGAATTTCCAAGGATTACGGTATTGAAGTAGGTGTTCTTGCAAAGTACGGATATCTTTCAATGCCCATTATTGAGGATTACGATGAACTCAGTGACTCTCTCATAGGTCTTAAGGATGCTTCCTTCGGTGCAACCTGCTCAACGGCAACAACTACTCTTTCAGATGAATATATCGAAGCACGTATAGCTGAAAATCCCGAAAACGCAAAGTATATTTCGCCCGATAAAATGGTTGACGTTTCAACCTGCTATTTCCCCGAAACTACATGGATTGTCAAGAATTCTATACATGCCGTTGAGGAAGTTTTCAGGGAACTTGGCACACATTTCCTTTCGCACAAAAATCTTACTGTAGAAAATGATAACAGAGTGGCTCAGTTCTCGGTGTATAAGTGGAAGGGCGGTAACGATAATAATTGTTATGTTGAGCCATTGACACAGGCCAACGGTGGAGGTTTCGAGTGGATAGACTCAGTTGAGGAAAAGCCCACAACTGCTACAAAGCTCGCAGCTCTTATGAGATTTCTTACAGTACTTTTTGAGTTAATAACAATGCTTATAAACGGCACTATAAGCTTTAGTAAGAGTGTTTCATAAAATCAGATAACAAACAGTCGGTCTGAGCATATCAGCCGGCTGTTTTTCTGTGCTGAGAAGAGAGTTGTTACTTAATAATTTTTTTGTACGCGCGGGGCACTTGCTCCGTGTCTTTTGGTTTTATCCCACCGCTTTGAAAAAATTATGAATTATGAATGAGGAATTATGAATTGAAGGCGGAAAAGAAAAGCCTTCTCTGAAAGAGAAGGGGGACCACGCAGTGGTGGATGAGTTTTGCCTCGCCTTTCAGGAGAGGTGACCGAAGGGCGGAGAGGTCAAATCCACACAGGGGACAGTTCCATGTGCCGTGCACACCGAACCGTCCTACTGTGTTACAGTTTTCATATTGCTTTTTATGTAAAAAGGTGGTATAATTACTTTATCAGTTTAAGGAGGTAAAAACAAATGAAAACAGGAAAGAAAATTTTGAGTTTAGTGTTGGTGGTGCTGATGTTTATGTCAGTTGTTGCAATGAGCCCAAAGGCAAGCGCATCGCTAATAACATGCGAGGGCGGTTGGGAAAGGACGCAGTACTTTGATCCTCCTGGTCTTGTTTATAGTTTATGTAGCGGTTATCATTGGGATTGGAGAAATAACGAATACGTTAAAGTACACGATGTTCTGTCTGGTGCTTTGAACGCTCCGGTTGAGTTT
>JAZSMR010000092.1:0-3784 GCA_045535965.1 Acutalibacteraceae bacterium | reverse complement strand
CTCGATACTGCACCAACTGTCCTTAAGATTGACTCTGCCTTGTCTTATCGATTTTACTTCTGTACCGAAAAGCTCGATACCTGCTTCATAGGTTTCAAGAACAAAATAGTCGTGCCTTGCTTTTTTATTCTGGGCAACTATTTGTCTTTCGTCCTGGGGTGAAACTGCCATAACAAGACACCACCTTTCTTGTTGGTTTGTTGTACGCGTCGCACTTTATGTATGTCGGCAATTTTTTTTCGCCGATTCAATTTTTACACATCAGTTCAAGTGTTTTATCAAAAGATATACACTCAGCATATCTTCCGCTCCACATATATTCAGTGTAGTATTTGTATGTCTGTTCAGCTGTCATATATGGGTTATCAAATGTACTGTTGGAATAGGCAGGAACAATCATTTTAAATCCGTGTTCAAAACCTGCTTTGACAGTTGCATCTATACAGTAATCCGTTTGCAGACCAACAACTACAACAGTAGCAATCTGTTTTTTTCTCAGATACTCTGTTAAGCCTGTATCTCTGAAAGCACTGTTGACAGTCTTATCTAAAACGAGTTCGTCAGCAAGAGGCTGAAATTCTTCATAAATTTCAAAACCATCTTTACCTTTTGTCAGCTCAGCACCAACACCATCGTCGTGTCTGATAAAAACGACCTCTATGTTATTATCACGAGCTGTATTTATAATTTTCTTGATATTTGCTTTAAATAGTTCAAATTGGTAGAGATTACTGTTTGTAATTGCTTTTTGTGTGTCAACAACTAAAAGAACCATATACTAACTACCCTTGTTTTTTTATTTGCTCGCCGCGGGGCATTACTTTTCTTGTAAGAAAAGTAATCAAAAGAACTTTGCTTATTCTGTGGTCTGAGATTTCAAAATCAATCAAAACCTGCCCGCAATTCCGAATTCCGAATTCCGCATTCCGAATTTTATAAAACTCTTCTTCCCTCAAGTGCCTTCGTCAATGTCACCTCATCCGCATACTCAAGGTCAGCACCAACCGGTACACCGTATGCAAGACGGCTGACAGTTATACCCATAGGCTTCAGAAGTCGTGAAATATACATAGCCGTAGCTTCACCCTCAACAGTGGGGTTGGTAGCCATAATCACTTCCTGTACCCTGCCGTCTGAAAGCCTTGCTAAAAGTTCTTTGATTGTAATATCCTCAGGACCGACACCGTTCATGGGTGAAATTACACCGTGAAGCACGTGATATGTACCCTCAAACTCGTGAGTGCGCTCAAAAGCGAAAACATCTCTCGGGTCTTCAACTACGCAGATAACACTCTTGTCCCTGCTGTCATTTTTACAGATAGGACAAAGCTCATCCTCTGCAAGATTACAGCAGCAAGTGCACTGCTTTATCTTTTCGTGAGCCGAAAGTATAGTAGCTGAAAACTCCTCAGCCTGCTGTTTGGTTAAATTCAGTACATAAAAGGCAAGTCTCTGAGCAGTCTTATGACCGATACCGGGCATTCTTTCAAACTGCTCTATAAGCTTTGCCAGAGTTGCTACATTATATCCTGCCATCAGAAAGGAAGATTGAGACCGCCCTTAGCGGCATTCATAGCCTGTTCCATAGCATCGTCAGCCTTTTTCATAGCTTCATTTGTTGCAGCAATAATAAGGTCAGCCAGCATTTCGATATCTTCGGGATCAACAACATCAGGCTGCATCTTGATATCTTTTACTTCGTGTGCGCCTGAAACTGTTACTTCAACAGCTCCGCCGCCTGCTGATGCAGTGAATTCGCTTGCTTCGATTTCAGCCTGCTTCTGTTCGAGCTGCTCCTGCATTTCCTGGATTTTTTTCATCATAGCCATCTGGCCGCCACCCTGGGCGCCGGGAATTCTTGCTTTCATTTTTGTTGTCTCCTTTAAATTTAGTTTTATGGTTTGAGCCGACAGTTAATCATCGGTCAATTATTTACTTCAATATTTACACCCATATCCCTTGCCTTGCTGATAAGGTTTTCGAGTGGATCCTTGGGAGCCTGAGCCGGCTGTGCGGCCATCTTCGGTGAGGGAGCACCGTTGTGAAGTCCCAGACGGTATTTCTTGCCTGTTACTCTGTAAACGGCTTCCTTTACGTCTCTTGCATTGCTGCCTGTGCGTATAAAGGCCGAAAGAGTCGGATTATCACTCTTAATGAGCACATAATCTCCTCTGATAATTGCCTGAGAGCCGGTTAGTACACCCCATAAGGGCATATTCGTCTTTGTCAGTTCACTGAGCACCTCTGCCCAGTCGATAGGCTGTTCGTCATTGTCAGCACTTTCTTCCTGCGGTGCTTCGGACTGCGCTTCTTCGGCAGGGTACGAGGTATCAACAGGCTTTGCTTCTTCCTTGGGTGCCTGAGGTTTGCTTTCAGGTGCGGGTGCAGACACAGCTTCTGTCTTAACAGCGATTGCACCTGTTCTGATTTTCATCTCAAGGTCGCTGATACGTCTGAGTAGTGCCTCGTTATCGCTTGAAAGGGCAGGAGAGCAAAGGCGTATCATTGCCATTTCCATTTCAATACGGCGGTTTACACCTCTTTTTATATTAGCCATACTTTCCTGCAAAAGTGAAATGCAGTAGAGTATATTTTCAAGTGTGATTTTTCCGCTTTGGGTCTTGTACTGCTCTAATTCTTCGGCAGTGCAGACTAAAATATCCGAAGCGGATTTTACAGTTTTCACTATCATAAGATTTCTGAAGTGACCCACAAGGTCACTGCAGAGTCTTTCCATATCGCAGGAGTTGGCGTGAAGCTCATTGACAGTTTCGAGTGCCTTGCTTGCATTGTTTTCTGCAGCTGCATCGGCAAGAGTGAAAAGATGATCCTTACCTGTCATACCTGCAACATCGCAGACAATATCGGCAGTGATATGCTTGCCGTGCCCTGTGCATTGATCAAGAAGCGAGAGTGCATCTCTCATACCGCCGTCGGCAATTCTCGCAATAAGTGAGAGGGCTTCTTCATCGGCGGCGAAGCCTTCTTTATCGGCGATATATTCCATTCTCTTTTTCATAGCCTCGGGACTTACACGCTTGAAGTCGAAACGCTGACAGCGTGACACGATAGTAACAGGAAGCTTATGAACTTCGGTGGTCGCAAGGATAAACTTAACGTGTGCAGGGGGTTCTTCGAGAGTTTTCAGCAGGGCATTGAAAGCGCCTATTGAAAGCATGTGAACCTCGTCTATGATATACACTCTGTATTTGCAGGAAGCAGGAGTAAAGTTGATTTCGTCTCTGATATCTCTGATACTGTCAACACCGTTATTGCTTGCGGCGTCGATTTCAACAACATCGAGGATTGCGCCTGAGTCAAGACCCTTGCAGATTTCACATTCGTTGCAGGGATTGCCGTTCTGAGGATTAAGACAGTTTACAGCTTTGGAGAGGATTTTAGCGCAGGTTGTTTTACCTGTACCTCTTGAGCCTGTGAAAAGATAGGCATGGGAAATTTTACCCGTCTCGATTTCCTTTGACAGGGTTGAAGTGATATGCTCCTGACCCACAACATCTGAGAAGACCTTGGGTCGATATTTTCTGTAAAGTACCTGGTACATAATTTCCCACCTTTCTTTTTGCGTCTTGTTATTAAAAATGAGTAAGACACATTCCCTTGGTCATAGGGTGGCAGGCGTTGGCTGTGTCGCACAGACATTCCACTTAATGCTGCTTGGTTCCCCACCTGACATGGTTCGCGGCGTACTGTCGCACAGGACCCACCACCCCATGACCAAAATAAAGTATCTTACTCTTTAGCCTTGCTATTATAATATATATTT
>JAZSMR010000037.1:0-7196 GCA_045535965.1 Acutalibacteraceae bacterium | reverse complement strand
TCTCGCTCCTTCCGGGTCTTCCCTTGAGAGCTCGTATATATTATCACCTCAAATCCCTTTTGTCAACACTTTTTACAAACTTTTTTGTGCATTTTTAACCATATTTACTCACTTGTATATGCTGAGCCGGGCGTTTTTGTGCTTGCACCAAAAAATACCACTATATGTTGGGCAGGTTTCTCTTTTATTATGTCTTTCTCTATATGTGGCATAGGCAAAATCAGCTGCCATCCTAATGAAAACAGCTGATTTTTGGGATTTATATTTTCATACCTTTATATATATAGTATGGCTTAGAGAAAATATAACTTCCCTCTTCCTGAGCCGATTTGAGATTACCGATAAAGCTGTCATATTCTTCTTGATTCAGTGCTCCTGTGTTTTCCTCGTATAGCCACGCTATATGTTTACTGAAATCATAGCCGAATGTGCCCTCCGTATATTCCGTCTCTACCACATTGTGTACCGTCACCGAATTTTCGAAGAGATTGCTTTTCTTGAAAATTCCGTACATCCTTCTGCCAATCCAACTGTCAAGATCATCCATCCAAGGTTGTTTTGTTACAGCATAAGCATGAATTGCTTTTGAAATAAGTTCTTTGTTTTCGCCGTTATAAGCAATACTCTCCCAATCACAGTTTACGCAAATAACAACTCCGCCCGGTTTTAAAATTCTGTGAATCTCACTGACCAGCAGAGCCTTATCCGGTACACATTCAAACATATCCTTGGTGAATACAAAATCAAAAGTATTATCGGCAAACTTAAGTTTCTTTGAACAGTTCATGACCTTAAGCTTAATGGGCTTTTCATACTTGATGTTCTTAAAACCTTTATCGGTAATATCTACACCAACGGCTTTTTTGATCTTACCGGGAAAAGCTTGCTGAAAACCCAGGAGAAAGCCTGCATCACGGCAGCCTAAATCTGCAATCACCGCATTATCAGGCAAATTGATTTGTTCCAATATAGCTTTATTTAATGATGAAACCTTTATATTGTTCATTAAAATTACCTCCAAAATTTATAAATAAAAATACTGTCAACAGCTATATGCCATTAACAGTAATATAAAAAGCAAATATATTCCTTTTTCTCTATCACTCTATCAGGCACACAGCAATATAAGCCTGTACCCAATACAAGATACAAGCTATCTTCGTCTGCGTCGAACAGAGATAAAGAACATACTTTTTTCCTCCGAATAAATATTTGACTTTATTATACTACAAGTTTTTGATTTTTCAAGCATTTTTCAACACTTTTATTTTTCATCTGTATGATGTGCAGTTTAGTTTATCTGCCAACTAAAAAGGCGGGAAAAGAGCCTCTTCTTTCGCAACACTTTCCCGCGCCGTCAATGATATTAAATTATAAAATCACATCAAAGTAATTTTCATTTGTGGGACTCTGTCCCACCGACTTCAAGCTTTTGTAAAAGCTTGACCAAAACTTTGCTTATTCCATCTGCCTTATGTCTTTACCGCAGAAATACAAAGCATCTGTGCTTCCCATAATCCTCGATGCTACCCTCTGAGTATACTTTTCAGCAACCTGCTCCATAGTAAGATTGGTACTGATAATAGTAGGCAGTGAAGACAACATTCTGCTGTTTATAATGTTGTATAGCTCTGCAGTTGTAAACTGAGTTAAAAATTCGGTGCCAAGATCATCTATAATAAGAAGGTCGCAGTTGAGAATATCCTCTTTGATGCTGTCCTCTCTTGGAAGTCTGCCAAAATGCTCACCCTCAAGCTTATCCATTATAGACTGTATACTGCCGTAGTACACATCATAACCTCTGTTTATAACCTCGTTAGCTATTGCAAGAGAAAGATGAGTCTTTCCAAGACCTGTTTTGCCATACATAAATATACCGTTTGAGTTGGGTGTGAAGTTTTCAGCGTATTCCTTGCAGTATTCGTAATTGCCTTTCATGTGTTCACGCTGATTGACAGCGATAACACTGTCCACCACTTCAGGGTATTTATCAAGTCTGAAAGACTCAAATGTACACTTCTTTAAAGGCGAGTTAGTACCGAGCTCCTGTCTTGCAACATCTCTTATAAGTTTTCTGTAACACTGACAGTAAAATTCTTTGTTGTAGCCCGTATCCTTGCAGATATCGCAGGTATATTTTACATCAAGATAATCTTCGGGAAAGCCTGCACTTTTGAGAAGCTCTTTTCTTCTCGCCTGAGCTCTGAGATTTGCTGCAGCGAGATTTTTCACATACTCATCAACGTCGGCACCCATCCCTACTGCCTTGACAACATCAGCTCCGTGAGATGCCATTTCTCTTTCTATACTTGATATCTCGGGACACAGAGCAATCGCCGCCGAGTGTCTCATCTCCGCTTCCTTTTCGGCAATCGCCTTCCTTTGGGAAAGTATCTCTTTCGCTTTTATATATACACTTCTTTTGTATGACATATTTTCACCTTCTTAGTCGGTATTTGTCTTTTTATATTTGATGCCTATAGCTTTCTTTGTAAATGCGCTGATGTCATAAGAGGGTTCATCGTTCATATCCGTCTTCTGTGGCTGAGATTTCTTCTGCGGAAGCTTCTTGTCTCTTTCTTCCTGCCACTTGGCTTTTTCTCTTTGAATATCCATAGGCGTCTTTACACCTTTTTCATACCAGTTTCTGATAATCTTGTCCATATACGGCATACTCATTTTACCCGTGCGGTCAATGGATTCCTCATAAGCATAGTATATAATGTTTTCGTCGTAGCCGTACTCTTTCACCCAAGCCACAAGATAACCTCTCTGTTTTGATGTGGGGGTACGGTTTGTAATATCCGTAAGCGAACGAAGCTTATTCCAGGTTTCATTTACTACGTTGTGCTCTTCAATATACTCCATAGCACCTTCGAGTGTATCGATACCCTGCTCACTCCAGAGCTTGCCTAACTTTGCAATAGATGAGAAGCCTGTCTTTTTCTGTGATACTGAATACTCCACTGCCATAAGAATAACCTCAAAGGGCAAACCGTAGCTGTCGTGCATCATAATCAGCACAGACTGACCGTCATAACCTATAGTTTTACCTAAGGCAGCCTGTGCCTCTGCGAACAGACACGAAAACTCCTTACACTCCTGAAGTCTTACTGCGATCTGCTCGTGACTGGGTCTTGATAAGGGTATGTCGCTGACCGTCTTTTGTATCTGTTCGGGCTCCTCAGCAGTTTTTGTGAGAGTCACATCTGTGGTTGCCTCAATGTGTAAAAGAGGCTTTGCGGTTTCGTCTGACTTTATAAGCAGTCCTCTCTCCTGCCAGAATATCATAGCATCCTGCACATCCGCTTTATCAAGTGTCAGAGCCGAGGCTACATCTTCGCCCGTAAGATTCTCTTCACTGTGGCGAAGCATATACAAAAGAACCTTGAGCTGTAAAACGCTTGCAAGTCTTATATTATCGTCAACTACGCTTGTTGGCACTGCAAAAATGCCCTTATATGCGTAGGGATTAATTTCAAAACTCATAGTATTATCTGTTTTCTCCTTGCTTTTGGGGTAAAACAGGGCAAGTTTGTTTCCTTGCCCTGAAAAATTAATATTTACCTAAATACTTGTCGATTTCCCACTGAGAAACTCTTGTGCTGTATTCCTTCCATTCCTCAAGCTTTGCCTCAACGTACTTGCCGTGAACATGCTCACCAACAGCCATCTTTGCAAAATCACTGTATTTGAATTCTCTGATAGCATCATAAAGGGTCTTGGGAAGTGAATGGATACCTTCAGCCTTTCTCTCGTCGGGTGTAAGATTGAAGATGTTTGAATCTTTAGGCGATGGAGGAGTCATTCCCTTTTCAATACCGTCAAGGCCTGCCTGAAGCACCGCAGCCATAACAAGATAGGGGTTTGCAGCAGGGTCAGGGTTACGAAGCTCGATTCTTGTGCCTGTACCTCTTGCCGTGGGAATACGTACAAGCGGACTTCTGTTTTTAGCAGACCATGCAATATATACGGGTGCTTCATAACCGGGAACAAGTCTCTTGTATGAATTAACAATGGGGTTTGTAAGAATGGTTATAGCTTTGATATGATGCATTACACCTGCAATGAAGTTATACGCAATTTCACTGAGACCGGCAGGATCATTCTTGTCACAGAAAGCATTTTCTCTTCCCTTGAAAAGTGAAAGGTTGATGTGCATACCTGAACCGCAGATACCGTAAATAGGTTTAGGCATAAAGGTAGCATAAAGGCCGTGCTGATTGGCAAGGTTCTTTACAACATATTTAAAGGTCATAACATTGTCGGCGGTTCTGAGGACTTCATCATACTTGAAGTCAATTTCGTGCTGGGCAATAGCATTTTCGTGGTGTGATGCTTCAATTTCAAATCCCATCTTTTCAAGGCAGAGACAAATATCCTTACGGCATCTTTCACCTCTGTCAACGGGGCCAAGATCAAAGTATCCTCCGTGGTCATAGGTATTTGTGGTGGGCTTACCGTGTTCATCGAGATGAAAAAGGAAAAATTCGCACTCAGGACCGATGTTGCAGGCATATCCCATATCAGATGCTTTTTTAATAGCTCTTCTGAGAACATAACGGGGGTCGCCTTCAAAAGGCGTACCATCTGCATTATATACATCGCAGATGAGTCTTGCAGTTTTTCCCGAGGTTTCATCCCATGGTAAAATAACAAAGGATTCAAGATCCGGTTGAAGTCTCATATCACTTTCTTCAATACGCACAAAGCCGTCTATTGACGAGCCGTCAAACATACAGCCGTTATCAAGGGCTTTTTCTAACTGACTTGCAGTTATGCTTACACTCTTAAGGGTACCGAGAATATCGGTGAACTGCAGGCAGATAAAATCTACATCTTCTTCCTTAGTTATGCGGATAACATCCTCTTTAGTATATCTTGACATAGGACTTTCCTCTTTCCATATAGGGAATTTACTTAATTTATTATAGTCGAGATAACTATAACATTTATACAGGATTTTGTCAAGAAAAATGGAATGTTGCAAAAATTATTTCATTAAAGTGGTCGTAACCGGGCACGTCGGTGGCTCCGTCGCCGTAAACGGCGCGTGAGTGCCCTGAAGGCGCTCACGGAAAGCACCCGAGGTGCTTTCACGGAGCCACCTCCCAGCTGACCTTTATATCCCGCTCCCCTTGCAAAAAGAATATCAATATTGTATAATGCCATTAGATTTTGTGAGGTGATAACCATGTCAGATACAATAGCCGCTATCTCCACCCCCATTGCCGCCGGCGGTATAGGCGTAATAAGAATATCCGGCGACAATGCCATAGCTGTTGCGGATAAAGCCTTTAATGCAACCTCCGGCAAAAAGCTTTCTTCTCTAAAAGGCTACTCTGCCGCCCACGGACGTATACACCTTGACGGCGAAGATATCGACGAAGTTGTAGCTCTCGTTTTCCGTGAGCCTAAAAGCTATACAGGCGAAGATACAGTTGAAATATCCTGCCACGGCGGCGTATACATAACCAATCAGGTGCTCCGCTCCGTACTCTCAGCAGGTGCGCGTCCTGCCGAAGCAGGCGAATTTACTAAGCGTGCATTTCTCAACGGTAAAATGGATTTATCAGAAGCTGAAGCTGTTATGTCACTTATCGGTGCCCAGGGTCAGCAGGGTATGAAGGCTGCTATGACAGCCCTCGACGGTGCCCTCAGCAGAAAAACAGACGAGCTTTGCGGCAAGCTTATTTCAGCCTCTGCCCACATGGCGGCCTGGGTTGACTATCCCGATGAAGAAATTCCCGAAATAAGCTCCGAAACTCTCAGAGAAACTCTCACGGAGGTTAAGTGTCAGCTCTCCTCTCTGCTTTCAAAGTTTGATGCAGGTAAAGCTCTGACAAGCGGCGTTGATACTGCAATAATCGGCAAACCCAACGTAGGCAAGTCCGCTCTCATGAATATGCTCTCAGGCTTCAGCCGCTCAATCGTAACAAATATTGCCGGTACAACCAGAGACATCGTTGAAGAAACCGTACGCGTAGGCAGTGTTATTCTCCGTCTTGCCGATACGGCAGGTATCAGAGAAAGTGCCGATGTGGTTGAGAGCATAGGCGTTGACCTTGCCAAGACTAAAATCGAGCGTGCCGGACTTATCCTTGCAGTTTTTGACGGCTCAGCACCCCTTGATGACAGTGACAGAGAAATCTTCGAGCTTTGCAAGGGCAGAGACGTTATAGCTATCGTGAATAAAACCGACCTTCCCTCAAAAACAGATATAGAATATATAAAGGAAAACTTTGTTGAGACTGTTTTCATCAGTGCAATGTCCCACGACGGCGAAGAAGAACTTACAAAAGCAATCGAGCGAGTACTCGGCACAGATAAAATAGACACATCAAAGGCTATGCTCACAACCGAGCGTCAGCGTATCAGTACCCTTGGTGCTCTCGAGAGTATAGATGAAGCAATCAACGCAATCGACATCGGCATTACAATGGACGCAGTTAATGTGTGTGTTGACACAGCTATAGACAAGCTTCAGGAGCTCACAGGCAAAAAGGCCAAAGAAACTGTAGTTGACGAAGTGTTCTCACAGTTCTGTGTTGGCAAATAAGAGGTGTATTATGAATAAAAGTGTTCTTATAACAGGTGCATCAGGCGGCATCGGCGAAGAAATGTGCCGTCAGTTTGCAAAGGCAGGCTACAATGTGGTCATTCACTACAATTCATCAGAAAGCAAGGCTCTTGCATTAAAGACCGAACTTGAGGAAAAGTACAATGTTAAAGCTGCACCCATAAAGGCAGACCTGAGAAACAGTAACGAGGTGAAAACCTTAGCAGAAACTGCTCTTAATGCTTTCGGCAAGATAGATGTGCTTATCAACAATGCAGGTGTAGCCTATTTCAGTCTTTTTCAGCTTGCCGACGAGCAAAAAGTAATAGACCTGTTTGACATCAACCTTATGAGTGCTATGGCTCTTACAAAAGAAATCCTGCCCTCAATGATAAAAAATCAGTGGGGCAGAATTATAAACATTTCCTCAATGTGGGGCATTGCAGGTGCTTCTTGCGAGGTGCACTACAGTGCAAGCAAGTCGGCGCTTATCGGCTTTACCAAGGCACTTGCGAAAGAAGTGGGACCATCTGGCATAACTGTCAACTGCATAGCTCCCGGCTATATTGACACGAAGATGAACAGCACTATTGACGAGGACAGTGTAAAGGAAATCGTTGATGCAACGCCTATACAG
>JAZSMR010000146.1:0-9654 GCA_045535965.1 Acutalibacteraceae bacterium | reverse complement strand
AGGAAGGTAACGTTGGGCAATCTTACGTCTGTTGTACCGTCCTGCTTTAAAAGAGTAATTTCGTGCATTGAACCCGACGCATCGCCACTGTGTTCCTGAACGTGGAAGGTAGCATCAATAATGTCAGTTACCTGAGCGCTTGCGTTGATGCTTACGCTGTTGTTTACCGAAACAAGACCGCTTTCAGTTATAAGGGTTGAATAGTCAATTCTTATATGAAGCTCATCAGGTATAACGAATGTAAGCTTGTTGGAATCCTGATCGTAGGTAACAGAGTAATTATATTTATTCGTACTGTCAAAATCAATCCAGTTACCGTCTTCTTCATAGTAGAGCTTTATCGACTCCCAATAAACCGAAAGATTAGGTGTCATTGTATCTTCAATTACAAGATCGTCTACGCCTTTAAGAATATCAAGAGAATAGCGGTTGATATGAATATCGAAATCCAATCTGTTATCCTCCTGAACCGCGCTTTTATCAATGAGCCCTGTTTCAAACTCTGTGCGTTCTGTTACGGGCCCTGAAGAGCCGTCTTTATCCCACTTGACCTCGGCAGTATTATCGAATTCATACTTGCTGTGTTCGGTTGTGTAGAGATATTCATCTTTAACTTTGAGCTTGTAAGTAAAGATATGTTGTCCACCACCCATATTTCTGCAATATGTATAGTAGGTATCAAGAGTTGAAAGCCACGGATTGTCCCATCCGCAATTAGGATTACAGCTATCAAACTTAAACTCTGTTGAAGCTATTTCCATTGAATTGCCACTGACTGTGCCGTTGTATCTGTAACGGTTAAGCCAGTTGTTTGAATTCCACGGATCGTAACAAGTTACTGTCAATGAATTCGGCACATACTCAAGTCTTTCATCGAATGTATCTGTAAAGTAAGCAATATCTGCTGAAGCAAGGTAACCTCCGTTTCCGTTTGTACCCGGTATTGTGCTAAAGAAAACAACCGTATAATCAATAGTGCCGTCTTCGTTGGCTACAGATTTCTTGGAAATTTTAGGTGAATATTTATAACTTGCAGAATGTTCCGTCTTTATTACATTTGTATAATTCAGCGTCACCTGATTGGCAAGTGAATAATTTTCAAGAAGTACATCTTCAAGCGTCTTGTTGCCGCTGAGCTCACCTGTCCATTCTGTACCCGTTTTTGCATCAAATGGTATCTTGTATGTAACTGTAAGAACAGCGTCTTCATCCAACAACCACTTTGATGAATCGTTGGTTGTTTCAGAAGTATTGAAATAAATTTTAAAGGTATGATGCATATCATCTACAGGAGCAACGAGAATATAAGTGTTTTCAACAGGGCCACCTGCTACATGGGGCGTAAAATTTATTGTGCGTCCGCTTTTTGTTACAGCAGTTATAACCATATACTCTGGTATGTTTTCTATATACAGATAACCCGCTTCGTTATTTCCGTATTCCCAGAAAGCTGCATTATCCGTAAGATAGAAATTACCCCAATTTTTAATTGCTCCCGGCACATCGGCTTCAATAGTAAAATATGCATATTTGCCATCATTACCGTATGCGTTTTTTTTGACATGCGGTATAAATCCGACAACATCAGCTTCACCGCCTGCGGTTTCGTACTTACCGTTAATAGTAGCAGAAACGCTATTATTGTATTGATGCTGTTCACCCTCTTCCGGAAGCTCGTAGGTTGTGTAATAGAAAATATCAAACATATAGCCGTCGGGCAGAGGAATGCTCATTGAATTACCGTTAATGGTTACATTATCCCAGCTTAAATGTTGGTCCGCGAGAGGATAGCCCCATTCATCATAGCGTTTAATAAGAATAGGCTGTTCTGTATAGTACTGAAGACCTTCACCGAGGGTATCGATAACTACTGTTCCCTGAAGATTGCTGTTGTTTTTCTTGATCGCAACCTCCCATTCAATAACAGGAACATCGTTGCCGCTTGCATCTTTGAGAACGGTCTGTTTACCGTCCTTTGTCATCTTTTCAAGTTCAACCACAACCCAGTCTTCTTTATATGAATCCACTGTAGTTCCATTTGAGTCTTCACCTGCGCCATAAGCACCGTTACTGAGACTCACGGTATCGTTTGAAATAAGATTATCATCTACTTTTGTTTTGTATGTAATCAGATAACCCTCACCGGCAGAAAAATCAGGAAATCCCACAAGTCTGCAACCACTATAAATCCCTCCTGTGATTGCGTCTGCAATAGTTGGCTGCGGATCAACAGGATTCCCGTCAAGATCCGTTACAACCACTGTGTCTCTCAGTATCTGATGCGTGTTCCACGTGTAGTCTTCTAGAGTAAAATCTTTAACCAAACCGTGAGTAGCTTCCACTCTGACAGTATACTCCATAGTATGATTATCCGCATCATACTCTCCGTGGGTTTTGCTCATATCTATGCCTGCACCGCCGTCAATAGCAAAGTTTACTGTTACTTTGTCGTTGAATACAACTTCCGTTGTAGTGCCTGCCCCAGTTGAACCTACCGTAGCATTGAACTCAATAGTAAAGTCTACGTTTGAATATTTTGCACCGAAGCACACTCCGGTTTCATCATCATCAAATACAACAACAAGCCGTCCGTCTGCATAGATAAAATATCTGCCGACATTTTCAATAGTTCCGTTTTCTGTTTTCGCTGTAATGGGGTGCCAATCCTCAAACTCTTCACAGTAAATGTTTTCGGGAATCTGATAATGAAGCTCGTGATGGTCGTCGTGCTGGAACTGTATCCATGGACTACCTGTATTTTTCTCAGCAAATTCCATTAAAACAACGTAGGTCTGTCCGATATATATAATTGAGTTTTCGTCTATTACTTCGCCTTCAGTAGTTTTGAATTGAACAGCTTTGACTACACTTGTAAGGTCGTTAATATATATGATGTCATGCGTTGAATCTGCGTCTAAAGGAGCAGCCATCATAAGCACGGGCGGCCTTTCAGTTGCTTCCTCCTTTTTGCTTGTAGACTCTTCAGTTTCTTTCTCGTATTCCTTATCCTCAGCAAAGCTGAGCTCACTTGTAAGTCCGTATCCGATAACATTATCGGAATTCTCAATATTTTCGGTTTTAACCCTGTTGTTGCTGTCACCCATTATAACAACAAGGCTTTTGATGTCGGCCGATAAAACTACGCCAACAGTATCCGTGACCTTGTCACCGTCAGTGTCTGTAAAAACAATATCGCCCCGTTGCGGTGTATATTCTTGAACGGATGAATAAATATTTCTTTTCTCCCAGGCAAGTCTCATTGCTTCGGCACCGGCAGCTTTCAACTCATCTGAATTGTTTATATTTGAATAGTGCAGGCAGAAGGAAACGAACATTACATTCCACTTGCCGTAAGGGTTTCCGTACCACTCACCGTAACGTGTGTAGCCGTTTCGGTTGCCATCTAAATCAAACTCAAAGTTATTGGCGCTTTCTTCGTATCCCACCTGAGACATTGCAACAGCGATGAGATTTTCAGGGATATTATTTGTTATTTCTATATTTTCAATTGTACCGAGCCAATCACTGACAGTTTCTGTATCAGCAGTTTTATCGGGAAAACAATCCTGAGTGTGAGTATGTTCAGGTGTTTTGCAGCTGAGTTTCTTGCTGTAACAGTCGTCTGAGTGAGTGTGTGCTTCAACGGTGATTTCTGTCTGTGTCTGAGTTTCTTCTGTGACATCATCTTCTTGAACTTCTTTCCCGTCTTCAGCGGAAGCTGACTCTTCAGGTGTTTCTGTTTCTGTCGGCAGAGTACCCGACACGGTCTCATCAAAACCGCAGATGAGCTCACTTATATAACATTCATCACCGTGAGTATGTTCATCAATACCGCAGAATGCTTCGCCTGTTACGGTGATGCCGACCAGCTTGAGCCACCAGAAAACGATTATTGCAACTATAAAGGCTGATATAATAAATGCAGTGGCAAGTTTTTTGCTGTCCAGTCTGAATTTTTTATGTTTGTCGAGATAAATGTTGTTGACACTTTCCAAACCTGCCACCTCCTTATATTTGATATTTGTGCTTATATTAATCTACAATACCGATACTTTCAAATGGCCATATTCTGAAAAATATTTTTCCGACAATAAACTCCTCGCTTATGAGTCCGATTACGCTGCTTCGGCTGTCAATCGATGTTGAACGGTGATCACCTAAAACAAAATAGTGATTATCCGTTACATAACATGGGAAAGTAATATCACACTCCCCTAAGGCCTTGTCTGTAACATAGGGCTCATCAAGCAGCTCGTCATTGACAAACACATTTCCGTTTACATCAATATTGATTTTGTCACCCGGAAGACCGACAACTCTTTTGATGAGAAGCTTATTCTGATATGAAAAACAACAAAGCTCATCTTTTTTCATGTTGGTCGTCTTAAGCAACACGACGATTTCCTCATCGTTTAGAGTCGGTTCCATACTGCTGCCGGAAATCTGAAGAACAGGGAATGCGAGGGTTGCTATCAATACCGCAACAGCAGCAACAACAACGAGTGAATAAACAGTGCTTTTGAGTACCTGCTTGTATTTTCGGTTGTATTTTTCTCTGAGAATTTCAGTTTCTATCTGTTTTGCAGTAGGAATCGTTAACTGTTTAATTTTTCTGTTCCTCACTGTTAACGCTCCTGTCAATTGAGTTTGTTATTTTTTGATTCTTTTGAGAACTTCTTTTATTCTTTCAATGATATCATTTCTGAGTCTTTCAGGTAAAACAAGCATAGCTTCAGGTTTTTTGTAATAAAAGCTCATAAGATGCCAATAGATTTCTCTGTCAGATATTGAACCTGCTTTTTCACTACTGACATTTTCACCGTTTACAGGGGCAACTTTCTCAGGAGCGGCTTTAAGGGTATCGACCAGGCTGTTTGCATATCTGAGGGCATTTTCCACCTGCAATGTAGCTTCAGACAGATTTCTGATATTCTGAGCTGTTGCGTTTTCCGCTTTGAGGGTATCTATCTGATCTTTAAGTTTCTTGTTTTCTTTGCTCGCTTCGAGAAGCAATTCAAGCAGCTCAAGGCGACTGAGTTTTCTGAGTTCTTTATCTGTCATACAAATCGCCTCCTTGTTTTTTCCGAATGTAAGAATACAGATGACGATGATCTATTTTTAGTTGTTCACTGTAAAATATACCACATTTTTACTGTTTTTTCAAGTAAATTTTATTTAAAAAGCCTCGTTTTATTGTCGCTTTTTTTCTAAATCTAATCTGACCTTATCGAGTTCAAAATCAATTATATCAAATATGGTATATATAATTCAGATACATCACGAGAGCCGAAACTAATAATGAGCCTAGTGTTGTTTTACTTCATGCTTCGCATTAATTATGGGAAAAACTTATAATAGTGGCAGGACAAAATCAAAATTTAGTTTTTAATGCATTAATATAAATATTTGATGCAATTGCTATATCATAGTTGGTGTATTGGTCAATAAAAGATGTTTCAAGCCGATTAAAACAGCTATTAGAAATAGAGTTTAAATCCACTATGCAGTAAAAAACTACAGGGTGGATTTCTATATTTCCAAAAGCCCAACATATTTATAACCCGTAGTTCTACCCAGACCGCACGCTCTCTCAAATTCTAAAAGGTTAAATGTTCTATTTAAATTCCTCAATAAATTTGAATAAGCTATTTTGTAGCATTAACGAAGTAAACATTTAATTACCACAGCCTGTTTTAATTATCAAGAACCGCTCTGCTTCTTCTCTTGACAACAAAAACATTCTGTACTCTTTTGTAATTACGAGGGTGATACCCTCACCATATAACCGTTAAGGTTAAAAAAGAAAAGTGAGTATTCACTTGTGTTATGAATACTCACTATGGTGCTGATGTTCATAGCATAAGTGGTTCTCCGGCAATACATATTCTATCTTTCGTACTCTAATATATTTCCACGGATATGGAGAAATACATAATGTTAAATATCATTAAAATTATATTTTTGTCTATGATGAAAATATATTAAAGTATTTTCCGTTTTCCTAAAAACGCTCGATGCTATAATAAAAATTCAGATGTTTAAAGTTGTATTTTATCTGCGATTCGTTTTGTCAGATAAATCTCCGTATACGGGAGTAGCCAGGCCAAAACCACCGGATACTGTGAGTATTTGTCCCGTGGTATAAGAAGAATCATCACTTGCAAAATAAACAACAGCCTCGGCAATCTCCTCAGGTTTTCCCATTCTTTTTAAAGGGATATGTCGCATAAAAAGTTCTCTGAACTCCGCTGTCAGTTTTTTCTCAACTGCATCGGTTGCCGTCATACCCGGAAGAACTGCATTGCATCTGATTTTATTGCGTGCTTCATGAACAGCAATCAGCTTTGTAAGGTAATTTATTGCCGCCTTGCTTGTGCCGTATGCCACCTGAGAAATATCCGGAACTATTCCTCCTACGGAAGAAATATTAATTATACTGCCTCCGCCTTGCTTTGCCATATATTTAACAGACTGCTGACTTGCCATAAAAACACTTCTCAGATTTATATTCACCGTATCAAGAAAAACATCAGCATCAGTATTTGAAAAATCAAGGTCCTTACCCGGATTGGATGTACCGAAATTATTGACAAGAACATCAATGCGTCCCGCATCTTTTATAACATCTTCTGTCATTGAAATGTAAGACTCAGGTTCGTTTGCGTCGTTATAAACATAACTGACTCTGCAACCCTGAGTGTTAAGCTCATCTGCTTCCTTTTTTGCAAGTTCCAAATTTCTTGCCGCCATATAAACCCGAGCGCCCTCTTTTGCGCAGGCTTGGACAGCTGCGAGACCAATACCTCTGGTAGATGCAGTAATTAAAACAACTTTATCTTTTAATCTCATAATTCTACTCCTTTATTCTTTTTGTAAATTTTAGGTAACAAAAGCACAATAAATATACCTGCTGCAACACAAATTATTTCAATAAAGCTTATCAATCGTATAGAGTTTACTGCGGCAATCATTTCATCTAAACCGTTTTCAACATTTGCCGTTACACGATTGGTAAACAGCGGTACAAACACTGCTACCCCCAGAGGAGCTGCCAAATCTCTGAAAAGTCCGTATGTGCCTGTTCCCGAGCCTGCCGTTTCACTCGGTACACCCGACAGTACTACCTTCATAAAAATTGTACCGTTACCACCTAAGCCTAAGCCTAAAATGCCCAATGAAGCCGCGAGCAAAACAACAGATGCATCGGCGGAAAACAGCAACATAAGAGCACAGCCGATTCCGGTAAGAGTTAGTGAGCCTGTAAGCACATATTTAGGTTCAAATTTGTCTGCAAGAGGTCCTATCAGAACAGAACCTAAAGACATTCCGATATACATAATAGAAATGGCATATCCGGATATTATTGTGTTTTCAGGCTGCGTGTAGTTTGCAAAGACAATAGTGTTTGTCATATTTGCCTGCATGAGCCCCTGTGTTAAAAAAAGTGCAAGTACCGATAAAATGAAAACTTTGCGTTTCATAAAATCCCATTGCAAAATCGTATTTTTTGCTCTTTTTTCGGCAAACCAAAGAATAAAAAACGATATAACCGAAGCTACCAAAAGCACGATAAACAGAATTGAATTCCAACCGAAATTTTGTCCGAAAGACGGCAGACAAAGCAGAATACCGAAAAAAACAAAAACGAACAAGGCACCTGCTTTATCGAAGTCAGTGAGAGTATTTCTTTTTTGTGTTGTTTTTTCCGGTATTAAAAGACACAACAAAAAAACAACCACACAAATTGCGACACAGACCCACATCATAACTCGCCAACCATAATTTTCAATGAGTAATCCGCCTAAGGTCGGACCGAAAATGACGGCGCAGCTTGATATAAGCATATAAAGCGAAAAGCCTTTTGCAATTTTTTCAGGCGGAAATTCAGTTACAATATATGACATAACAACGGGCGCTATTGCTGCACTTCCGACACCGACGATAAAACGGGCAATTATCATAAAAAGCAGTGATGGTGCAACAGCTGTAAGCACATTCCCCAGCAAAAACACAGCAATACCTATAAGCAAAGTGGTTCTGCGCCCTATTGCATCACCCAACTTGCCCAGAATAGGTGCAAAGGTTGCTGTCGCTATCGCCATTGACAGTGCAGTCCATGTGGTGTTGTTATAGTCAAGATTGTGAAACGGTAATTAGCAATTGCAGTTTATTCGGTTAACAGTCACTTCAATCAGAAATCAAATGAACCTTTGGTCAGAAAAATTGAAAGAATAATTTTAAAAGAAGAACAGTAAAAAACTAAAATATCACGCTTTAAAGTGTTGAAGTATGATAAAAGTTATGCTATACTATAGATGTCCTACAATTCAAATCATAACGGCTGTGGAAAGGAGTATAATGCATAAACAGTCAGAAAAAATTACCGCCCTTTATTGCCGACTGTCAAGAGATGATGAACAGGAAGGCTTATCGGGCAGCATAAAAAATCAACAGGCAATACTTGAAAAGTATGCCAAAGAAAACGGTTTTAAAAACACAAGAGTGTTCATTGATGACGGATGGTCAGGTGTAACTTTCACAAGACCTGCCTTCACAGAAATTATGGAGCTCGGTGAACAAGGAAAAATTTCTACACTTATAGTCAAAGACCATTCCCGTCTCGGAAGAAACAGACTTGTTGTCGGTCAGTTGCTTGAAGAAGAGTTTGACCGAATGGGTATCAGGTACATTGCCATAATGGATAACATTGATACGGCAAAGGGTATAAGTGACATTGTACCTATGCAAGATTTGTTTAACGAGTGGCACGCAAAGAACACAAGTCAGAAGGTAAGAAATGTTTTTAAGAGCAAAGGAATGTCAGGTGTACCGCTTACAACTAATCCGCCTTTCGGTTATATGAAAAATCCTGAGAACATAAAAGAGTGGATTGTTGACGAGCCTGCTGCTAAAGTTGTCAGAAAAATTTTCAATCTCTGTATTGAAGGTTTGGGTCCGTCACAGATTGCAAAGAGATTAAAGGCGGAAGAGATAATGACACCGACAGAATATTGGAACAGCATTGGTCGTTGTTGTTCTAAACCGCCTGCAAGACAATTTAATTGGAGCCCAAGTACCGTCGTTGATATTCTTATGAAGCAGGAGTATTGCGGAGATACAGTAAACTTCCGCTACATGAGAAAATCTTTCAAGAACAAGAAGCGAGTGGAAAGACCTGAAAACGAATGGATAATTTTTACAGACACGCATCCTGCAATAATTGACAGAGAAACATACAACCTTGTAAAAGAATTGCGTAAACATAAACGTAGATACACTAAAACAGGAATAGTGAGTATGTTCTCAGGTCTTTTATACTGTGGTGATTGCGGTGAGAAACTTTATTACTGTTCAACTAACAATTACAAACGTGAGCAAGCCTTCTTCTGTTGTTCGGCTTACAGAAAAAATTCTGAAGTGTGTTCAGTACACTACATCAGAGAAAAGATTGTCAATGAGCTTGTACTTGAAAGTATGAAAAGAGTTTTATGGTATGTGCAATGTTATGAAACTCAGTTTGCAAAAGAACAGATGAACATTCTTGACATAAGGCAACAGAAAGAACTACTTACCAAACGCAGAGAGCTTGAAAAAGCAATCAGGCGTGTAAATGAAATTGACAACATAATTCAGAAGCTTTACGAAGATAACATA
>JAZSMR010000101.1:0-11137 GCA_045535965.1 Acutalibacteraceae bacterium | reverse complement strand
GCAACTACTGCTCCCTGTTTTACTGCATATAAGCCGTTATATCAAGTTTTCCTCTTTAATCTTCTCCCTGAGTGCCTGAAAGTCCTGCAGTGCCAGTGGCTTGTTGCTCTCTTGCCTTAGCAGTGCTGACGGGTGGAAGGTACCCATAAAGAGTATGCCACCTTTTTCTGTGAACTGCCCGTGCTGACTTGTAACCCTGAAATCAGGTGAAATGAGCTTCTGCGCCGCAATTCTGCCGAGACACACGATAATTCTCGGCTTTATGAGCTTCACCTGCTGACGGAGATACTCTATGCAGATGTCCTGCTCCTCGGGCTTGGGATCTCTGTTCATCGGCGGGCGGCACTTTACAATATTGGCGATATAGATATTCGCGTCCCTTGAAAGATCAACGAGAGAAAGATACTTGTCTAAAAGCTGTCCGCTCTTGCCTACAAAGGGCTCACCCTTGATATCCTCCTGCTCGCCGGGACCTTCGCCCACAAACATAATCTTTGCCTTTTCGTTGCCCACACCGAAAACTACATTACGCCTGCCCTCGCACAGACCGCACTTGCTGCAGGTGAGACATTTCTGCTTTAAATTTTCAAACTCACTGTTCATATTTTTCACCTTTATCGGGTAATATTCTGGTTAAATGATACATAAAATGATATGGATAAAGATGAATGAGATGTTAATAAAATTATAAAAAATATTATAAATATTGCGAAATAAAAAAAATATTGATATTATATTAATCTAGTTTTTTTGATTTCAGGAGGCGGATTATGAAAAATCTTATTAAAAAGTCATACTTTGCTGTCTTTTTTGTGCTGATCTTATCTTTCAGTGTTCTTGTATCTTCCGCAGCAGACAGCACAGAACACAATATGACAATCACAGCAGATAATATCGGTGTCGACGTAGGCGGCAGTATGCAGCTGGCAGCCGAGGTGGAAAATGTAAAGCTCCAACCCGTAATCACATGGTCAACATCTGATGAAAGTGTTGCTACGGTAAATGCCTTCGGTGTAGTAAACGGTGTCGAAGAGGGCGTAGCTGAAATTACAGCTACAACAACCGTTGACGGCGAAACAGTTTCTACTACATATCCCGTAAGAGTTGAGAGCGAAGGAAAGCTTGTAAATACATATCTTTCAAACAACCACGTTATGTCCTATCGTTTCAGTAAAGAATACGGCGGTTTCTATTACAATGACGATAAGGCAGCCTGGCAGGCAAATTTCGGCTTTGCGCGTATATATGACTACTGTGCTGTTGGAGTGGGTATGGAATATGACTTTTTAAGAATGTTCTTTACTTATGATGATCAGGATTTTCTTATGGAGTTCTGGAAGGGTCGTTACGGAGCTTTCATAGGCTGTGAACTCGGTATTTACCACAGAGATGCTCAGGGCTTGGGCAAAGGTATGTTTGATTTTTATAATACAGCAGATGAAAAGTACTGGGCTACAATGGATATGGGCTTCTACCGTCAGGCAAACGAGGGTGATGCTCCCGAGGATTATGTGCTCGAATTCAGACGCCCCGTTGACAAGTACTGGTGGTGCACAGGCTTTATCCCCGGTGAACTCAGAAATTTAAGACCTGCAGACGAGCTCAGAGTTGAAGCAACAATCACCTTCAGAGATGCTGAAATGGCTGATTGTGCTACTCAGGCTATGGAAGGCTGCGGCTTTAAGCGGGTTTCTTCAAAGGATGCTGTTACTCTTGATACGTTCTGTCAGAACGGTGCCGAGGTTTGTTTCAAATGGCAGAATCTCACAGACAGACAGGTGGTAATTGGTCCTTTTTCTGAGCTCGTGAATGCACTTCTTAACTTTTTCCGCGCAATCTCTGATGTTTTGGGCGGTTTGGGTGTAAAGCTTCTTCTTTCAATCTGATGAAATATTCACCTCGTACCTCCGGGTATGGGGTGTTTTTTCATATTGAGGGCAAAAAAATATAAATCCATGTTGCAATTCATTTGAATTTGTTGTAAAATAGCTATTGTAAAATTAATTATATTGTTTTTGGAGGACAATAATATGAACAGACCTGTTTTAATCGAAACATCAGCAAGACATATTCACGTAAGCCGCAGAGTTCTTGATATTCTCTTCGGCGAGGGTTATGAACTCACAAACAAAAAAGACCTTTCTCAGCCCGGTCAGTACGCCTGCGAAGAAAGAGTTCAGGTAATTGGCCCTAAGGGCAGCTTCCCGGCAGTATCAATCCTTGGTCCCGTACGTCCCGAAACTCAGGTTGAGCTCAGTGCAGGTGATGCACGTTCAATCGGCGTTAAGGCTCCCATCCGTGAATCAGGCGAACTTGAAGGCAGCGGCGGCTGTAAGCTCGTTGGTCCTAAGGGTGAAGTTGAACTCAATGACGGCGTTATCATTGCAAAGAGACATATCCACATGACTCCCGCAGATGCAGAGAAGTATGGTCTTATTGATAAGCAGATCGTATCAGTTAAGGCTGACAGTGACGGACGCGCTCTTATTTTCGGCGACGTTATCGTAAGAGTAAGCCCCTCTTATGCTCTTGCAATGCATATTGATACAGACGAAAGTAATGCTGCTTCATGCACACCCGGTATGGAAGGCGACATTATCTGAATTCAGCTTTGATTTTTCGATGCGGTCGCTCTGTGCGACCGCATTTGTGTTGAATTGCGATTGACGGAAAGTCGGCGGTGAAGGCAGGCGGCTCCATAGCCAAAGCCGTCGGCTTTGGCTCAAGGAAGGCCTGCGGTCTTCCTTGCAAATCGCGCAGCGATTTATGGAGCCGCCCTTCGGTTGTTTCCGGCGCAAACCTCTTTAAAAGGAAGAAAACTCAATGAAAAAAATCCTGCAAAATACGGCTTTGGTTTTAATATGCATAACGGCTCTTTTGTCCTTCGGCTACATCAGCATTACCTTTGTGGGCGGGGGCAGCTTCCTTGCGCCTTTTGTGGGTGCTACAACGACTCCCGATACCGCACAAAGCACCACTCAGGTAACAACAGTAAAGGAAACCACCACCAAAAAGCCCGTCACCACAACCAAGCCGACTACTACCGAAGCTGTAACCGTACCTCAGACGGTAATCGAGATCGAGAATTTCACAATCATTGACTACTTCCCCTTGTCCCTTGCCAGCGGAGGCTCATGGGATATCAAGCACTGTCAGGGCATGGCTATTGATGCCGACAAAGGCTATGTCTATTATTCCTACACCAATACCTTCGTAAAATGCGACCTTGAGGGTAACGCCGTCGGCAGTATAACGGGCATAGAAGGTCACCTTGGCGATATATGCTACAACGAAAAGGACGGCAAGATTTATGCTTCCCTCAACCCGGTGGGTAAAAAGGCTCTGTACCTTGCCATAATCGACGTAGATAATCTTACGGAGATGAATGTTGATGCAGTCAAGGGCAAGCTCATAAGAACAGTCCACCTGACTCACGTTTGGAAAGATTTCAAGGCAAAGGTAAAAAATGAGGGTAAAACCTATTCGAGACGTTACGGTGTATCGGGTACCGATGCTATGTGCTTCGGTCCGTCCTTTGAAACGGGGCAGGGTCACTATCTTACAATTTCCTGCGGTACAACCCCTCAGGTGCAGAGAACAGATAACGACTATCAGGTGCTTATGCAGTATGATGTAACGGGCTGGTGGGATAAATACGGACAGCCTCTGAGCTATAAAAAGGTACATCACATAGGTCCCGATAAGCTTCACGGCAAATTCTTTGTCTATACGGGCAACACCTATTACGGTGTGCAGACTATGACATATTTCGATGAGCTTAATCTCTGGTTTCTCAATGTTTACAGTACCAGAAAGGAAAACTTTCCCAAGTATAATCTGTTTATTGTAGACGGTGACGTAAAACCGAAGAAACAAGCTCTCAAGGGTCAGGAAAAGAAAGACGTGCAGAAGGTGCTGACTCTTTATAAAGACGGCTCTTACGATAAGGATACGGGAATCTACGGCTGGCGTATATCTGACGGCTCAAGGGGTATGGAGTATCTTACGGGCGGTCTGTTTTATATAATACACCCATATAAAACCTGGTACGGCAAGCAGACCGGCGTAGCGTATCTTTATGTATGGAAGCCTTCGGCTACAACACCCTTTACCATAGCTGCCGGTGTAGATAACGATTATACAATAGCAAAGAAGATAGTTTCAGAAACAACAAAGAAAAGTAATGATAAATAGGAGATTAATATGAGCAGTCATTTTTTTGCAATGCACTCGAGAATGAAATATATAAACCGCTGGGCGCTTATGAGAAACACCGTAAGCGAAAACATCAGCGAGCACAGCAACGATGTGGCAGTAATAGCCCACGCTCTTGCCGTCATAAAGAATGTGCGTTTCGGCGGCAACCTCAACGCCGAGAGAGCTGCATTCTTAGGACTTTATCACGATATGACGGAGATTATCACCGGCGATATGCCAACCCCCGTAAAATACCACAGTGCAGATATGCGCGAAGCCTTCAAGGAGGTTGAAGACAAAGCAGGCAGACGCCTTCTGTCAATGCTCCCTGAGGATATGGCAAGGTATTATGAAAGTGCATTTTTCAAAGAGGAGGAAGACGGATATCTCTGGAAAATAGTTAAGGCGGCAGATAAGATTTCTGCACTTATCAAGTGCATAGAAGAAAAAAATGCAGGCAATAATGAATTCGGAAAAGCTTTAGACAGCACAAGGGCATCCATAGAAAGCATGAAAATGCCTGAAGCAGATGTGTTTTTAGAGGAGTTTCTACCGAGCTTTTACCTTAGTCTTGACGAGCAGAATGAGGCTTAGTTTTAGTGAGTATTGCACAGTTTAAGCTTTAGGTTTTGTATATTTTGTTGAGAATAACAAAAGTTTTAAATTATTGGAAAAAAATCATCAAAAAGGTTGAAAAAGCTGAAAAAATCAGCTATTATATTAGGGTAGATTTTTTAAAAATTCAATGAAACATTGGAGGAAAAAATTATGTCAGTAAAAGTTGCTATTAATGGTTTCGGTCGTATCGGTCGTCTTGCTTTCAGACAGATGTTCGGTGCAGAAGGCTATGATGTTGTTGCTATCAACGACCTTACAAAGCCCTCAATGCTCGCTAATCTTCTCAAGTACGACACAGCACAGGGCGGTTACTGCGGTGTTCTTGGTGAAAACCTTCACACAGTATCAGCTGACGACGAAGCAGGTACAATCACAGTAGACGGCAAGACTCTCAAGATCTATGCTATGGCTAATGCTGCTGAACTTCCTTGGGGTGAAATCGGTGTTGACGTTGTTCTCGAATGCACAGGTTTCTACTGCTCAAAGGCTAAGGCTCAGGCTCACATCGATGCAGGTGCTAAGAAAGTTGTTATTTCTGCTCCCGCAGGTAACGACCTTCCCACAATCGTTTACAGCGTAAACGAAGGTACTCTTACAGCTGAAGATACAATCATCTCCGCTGCTTCCTGCACAACAAACTGCCTTGCTCCCATGGCTAAGGCTCTCAACGACTATGCTCCCATCCAGAGCGGTATCATGGCTACAATCCATGCTTACACAGGCGATCAGATGATCCTTGACGGTCCTCACAGAAAGGGCGACATGAGAAGAGCACGTGCTGGCGCTGCTAACATCGTTCCCAACTCAACAGGTGCTGCTAAGGCTATCGGCCTTGTTATCCCCGAGCTCAACGGCAAGCTCATCGGTGCTGCACAGCGTGTACCCGTTCCCACAGGTTCAACAACAATCCTTACAGCTGTTGTTAAGGGTGACGACGTAACAGTTGACGGCATCAACGCTGCTATGAAGGCTGCTGCTTCAGAATCATTCGGCTACAACGAAGATCCCATCGTTTCCTCAGACGTTATCGGTATGAGATACGGTTCACTCTTCGATGCAACTCAGACAATGGTTGCTAAGATCGCTGACGGCCTCTATGAAGTTCAGGTTGTTTCATGGTATGACAACGAGAACTCATACACAAGCCAGATGGTACGTACAATCAAGTACTTCGCTGAACTTGCATAAGCTCTGAAGCTTTAATATTAAGTGCAGAACGAAAACAAAATTACAGACCCGAAAAATCGGGTCTGTTTTTGTTTTCTAAACCTTTTTTCACCCGCTCGGAGTACAGATGGGAAAAAATCCACCTGAACCCCTCAAAGGAAACAGGTGGATTTTATTGTGTTAAGATATTTTACGGCAGAATCTTATTTGTAGTAATATACTCAGCACCGAAGAGTACCATGATATCAGCAAAGAAATTGTTGTCAACTGTCCAAACAGCAATAGTGATGCCTTTTTCCTTGGCATATCTTATAGCGCTAAAGCATTTATATAAACACCAATGGTTGTAGTTGATGCCGAAATCCTGCTCCACGCACCAGTCAATGTCTTCTTTAGTGGGAACATTGGCAAGATAAAGTATTTCGATATCGCTGTCGAGTTTTCTGTATTCTTCGAGATATTCCTTAGTGAAAGAAATAATAACAGCCTTGTCGGAAAGCTCATATTCATCAAGCATATCTTTAAGAGTGGGGAGAAGTGCCATATCGCACTTTTTGATTTCGATTACAGGTGGAATATCCCATTCCTTGCAGATATCAAGAGTCTCCTTGAGAGTCGGGATTTTTATGTCGGGGTGTTCTTCGATATAATTGCCGCTTACAAGCTTCATTTCGCGAAGTTCTTTTAAGGTGTAATCTTCAACCTCACCCTCGCTGTCTGTCATATAGTCAACATCATCGTCGTGGATAACAACCCACTCGCCGTCTTTGGTGGTATGTATATCAAGCTCGAAAGCGTCAAAGCCATATTTGGCGGCACCGTAGAAAGCAGGCAGGGTGTTTTCGGGATAAAGTGAGGAAAGGCCTCTGTGAGCGATGAGTTTTGGGGCTGAGTCCGTGTGCATTGAAATCATAAGTCCGCTACCGAGAGTCTCGGGAATCGTAGGCAGGACAACTATGATAATTGTCAGTAAAGCCAGAGTGAACAGGACGGAAATGAGTTTTCTGATTTTTTTGAAAAGTCTGAACATATTTATTCTCCTTCGCTTTTTACTAAGATATATTATACAGAAAAGGAACTTAAATATCAAGTGAGAGTTTAAGGCACTCTGCCGAGGAGATTTATGATGCTGTCATTACAAGTTATATGATACGCTATTTTTGTCATATTTGTATTAAAATTCCTTTTAAAGTGACAAAATTCATAGAAGTTGTGTATTGACTTTAGCACTTTAACACTGTATAATAGTGGCATTCTTTTATTTTTGGGAATATAATATAATTAATCCTAAGAGGTGATTTATAATGAAAAGAGTATATAATTTTTCAGCAGGTCCTTCAATGCTTCCTCTTTCAGTCCTCGAAAAGGCAGCAGGCGAAATGCTTTGCTACGGAGACAGCGGTATGAGCGTAATGGAAATGAGCCACCGCAGTCCCGTTTACGACAAGATCATTAAAGATGCAGAGGCTCTTCTTCGTGAGATTATGGAGATCCCCGACAACTATAAGGTGCTTTTCCTTCAGGGCGGTGCTTCAACTCAGTTCGCAGCGGTACCCCTCAACCTTATGAATAAGAACGGTAAGGCTGACTATATCCTTTCAGGTCAGTTCTCAACCAAGGCTTATAAGGAAGCTCAGAAGTACGGCGACGTTGTTGCTGCCGCTTCATCAAAGGACGACAATTTCTGCCGTATCCCCGAGACAACAAGAGATTCCTTCAGACCCGACGCAGACTATGTTCACATCTGCTTCAACAACACAATCTACGGCACAAAGTTCGGCTATATCCCCGACACAGGCGATATCCCCCTTGTTGCTGATATGTCTTCCTGCATTATTTCAGAGCCTGTTGACGTAAGCAAGTTCGGTATGATTTATGCAGGCGCACAGAAGAATATGGCTCCCGCAGGTCTTACAATCGTTATCGTACGCGAGGATCTTATCGGCAATGCAAGACCCGATACCCCCGCAATGCTCGACTATAAGCTTATGGCTGACAATGATTCAATGTATAACACTCCTCCCTGCTACTGCATTTATGTTGCAAAGCTCGTTTACGAGTGGATCAAGGAGCTTGGCGGTCTTTCAGAAATGAAGAAGCTCAATGAAAAGAAAGCAGCCGTGCTTTACGATTATCTTGATTCTCAGGACTACTATATTGCTCCCACAGAAAAGGGCAGCCGTTCAATGATGAACGTTACCTTCGTAACAGGCGACGCAGATCTCGACAAGAAGTTCGCTTCAGAGGCTGCCAAGGCAGGTCTTCAGAACCTTAAGGGTCACAGAAGCGTAGGCGGTATGAGAGCTTCAATCTATAATGCAATGCCTTATGAGGGCGTTGTAGCTCTCGTAGAGTTTATGAAAGACTTTGCAGAGAAAAATCCGAAATAATCGAGGTATACTACAATGAAAAACATTAAAACAATGAACAAGATCGCAAAAATAGGTCTTGACGAGCTTGATAAGAATATCTTCAATATCAGCGACGATATTGCAAATCCCGAGGGTATTATGGTGCGCTCAGCATCACTCCACGATATGGAGTTCGGCAGTGAGCTCAAGGCTATCGTACGCTGCGGTGCAGGTGTAAACAATATCCCCACTGACAAGTGTGCAGAGCAGGGTATCGTTGTATTCAACACTCCCGGTGCAAATGCAAACGGCGTTAAGGAGCTTACAATCGCTTCACTTCTTCTTGCTTCAAGAAAAATTACTGACGGTATCAACTGGGCCAATACCCTTGAAACTGATGTTGCAAAGCAGGTAGAAAAAGGTAAGAGTGCCTTCGGCGGCTGCGAAATCCTCGGCAAGACGCTCGGCGTTATCGGCCTTGGTGCTATCGGCGGTCTTGTGGCTAACGCCGCAAAGAGTCTCGGTATGAAGGTTATCGGCTGTGACCACTTCCTTACAGTTGACGCCGCTTGGCACCTTTCACGTTCAATCAACAAGGCTTCTTCTTACGATGAGGTTTACAAAGAGGCTGACTATATCACACTTCACATTCCCTCAACACCTGATACAAGAGGTATGATTAACGCTGAAGCTATTTCAAAGATGAAAGACGGTGTTAAGATTGTAAACCTTTCACGTGCTGACCTTGTGAATGTTGCAGACCTTAAGGAAGCTCTCAAGAGCGGCAAGGTAAGCTGCTATGTGACAGACTTCCCCACAGAGGATACCATCAACTGCGAGGGTATCATAACAACTCCCCATCTCGGTGCTTCAACAGGCGAGAGCGAGGACAACTGTGCTGTTATGGCTGCTCATCAGCTTGCTGATTTCCTTATAAACGGTAACATCAGAAACAGCGTAAACTATCCCAATATCGAAATGCCCAGAAGCACAAAGTCAAGACTTGTTATTCTCCACAAAAACGTGCCCAACGTAATCAGCACCGTAACCGGTAAGATTGCAGGTGAGGGTATCAATATCGACCACATGGCTAACCGTTCAAAGGGCGACTATGCTTGTATGCTCGTTGACACTCCCGATGAAGTGAGCGAAGCAGCGCTTCAGGCAATTTCTGATATGGATGAGATTATCCGTGTTATCAGAGTATAAACTATAAAGTAAATTGCGATGCAGAGGAAAGTCTCCTCTGCATTTTCATATACAAGAAATGCCCACCCGTCACGGGTGGGCAAAGATGTCACTTTTTAAACACAGATGCAATGTATTCATCACTGAAATACGAGTTATAATCCTTGAAAATCTCATTCTGAAGACGTTTGCTCTTGGCTGTCTTCCAGAGTCTGCGCTTAAGCTTATCGAAAACGCGGTTGAGATATATAATCAGACCGAAAATCGGGATAAAGGCCATACCGCAGAATTTAGCCGCAAGCTGAACGTCGGCGAAAATCCAGATAATCCCAAAGGGAATAAGCAGAAACAGCAGGGCAGTAAAAGCGTTGCCGAGGATATCGAAGACATCGAAAATCTTTATTGTGTTGTCTGCACGCTTGTTGGCACTTTCGAGCTCTTTTTTCAGCTTAGCCTCATCGGGTACGCTGTAAGACACAAGAGAAAGAGCACCCTGCGCTGATGAGGGCACAACTCTCTCGTACTCGTCCATGAATCTGCCTTTTTTCTTTTCAGCTTTGAGGGTGACTGTGATATCATTGTCACCGCTTACGGTGTATTCGCTCTTAAGCTTGAAGTGGCGTTTCAGTACCACGCCGAATTTAGCCAGCACGTATGTGACATAGCTTCCCTCGTCAACCTGAAGAGTGAAAGAGGCACTGTCAGCGGGGAGAATTTTGCTTTCACCGCTCCCGAGACTTTCGCTTATGAGTGTCTCACCGGGGAGAGTGATGTGCACTGCCTTGCCGGATTTATTTATAAAGTTTATGTTCAAAACTTTCACCTCTGATATAAGAATGGTAAGGTAAGTTTAGCATTTTTCAAGGGAATAATCAAGGGGATATGATTGTATATCGATTTGTTTAAATTTGCTTTAAAATTAAAAAGCACCTATCCGCAGATAAGTGCTTGCAGTCAGAAAAAATTACTTGTTGTCACCGGAATAGTCGATTATAACTTTTTTACAGTCACTGCAATTATAGGCGTAAACAGCAGTGCCGCTGTCACTCGCACCGTTGGAGAGTGATATACTGCCCGGGTGCAAATTAGAAAGTGCCTTTACCAGATACTTTTTATCTGCCCAGGTTACACCGTCTCGTGACTGAACATAGCCGGGCTCCATTTCTTTACCGCAATAGGGACAATTCATATAATCAACTCCTTTGTGTTTGTTTAATATAATTATAGCATACACGGTGTGGGTTTGCAAGGAGGATAATAAAGGTTGCAGTCCGTTACATAATATTTATTATCTAAACATATATGATATTTTTTATCGGTATAATGTGACCTTTTCGGTTAAAAATAACAAATGAGGTAAAAAGAGAAAAAATTTCGGTAAAAGTATTGACTTTTAGGCGCCTTTCGAGTAAAATATAAAACGCTGTCGAAGATGATTCACTAGCTCAGTTGGCAGAGCACTTGACTTTTAATCAAGGTGTCCGGGGTTCGAATCCCCGGTGAGTCACCAAAGAAAACGACAAGTTCCGAAAGAACCTTTTCGTTTTCAGTTTTATTCGCCTTACGGCGAGTTATATTGCTTCGCAGTTATATTCGGCTAACGCCGAGTGATATTG
>JAZSMR010000030.1:0-71894 GCA_045535965.1 Acutalibacteraceae bacterium | reverse complement strand
CCAAAATATCTGTTAAGAAGACCCTCAAAAGCCTTACCGTGTCTTGCTTCGTCACGAGCCATTTCGTGTACTGTATCGTGGATAGCATCGAGACCAAGTTCCTTAGCCTTCTTAGCGAGCTCGAACTTACCGAGTGTTGCGCCGTTTTCAGCCGCTACTCTCATTTCGAGATTTTTCTTTGTGCTTGCTGTTACAACTTCGCCGAGAAGCTCTGCAAACTTAGCTGCGTGTTCTGCTTCTTCATAAGCAGCCTTTTCCCAATAAAGTCCGATTTCGGGATAACCTTCTCTGTGAGCTACGCGAGCCATTGCAAGATACATACCTACTTCTGAGCATTCGCCGTTGAAGTTGTCACGAAGACCCATAATGATTTCTTCGGGTACATTTTCTTCTTTACCTACGCCGAGAATGTGCTCAGCAGCCCAAGTCATTTCGCCTACTTCTCTTTCCTTCATCTGAGCCTTGCAGATTGCGCATCTTTCAACTGCTTCATCGCTTTCCCAACCGCATACGGGGCAATAGTACTTTTTCATAATTTGTTTCCTCCAAAATTAATTTTTTTACTTTTTACAATTTGAGCATAAACCGAAAAACATAAGAGAGTGGCCGGTAATGACTCCGTCAAAATCCTTAGGTTCAGTTACAGGGCTATTGTCACCAATATCCAGATCAAGTACCTGTCTGCAATCTTTGCAGGTGAAGTGGTAATGATTGTGAGTGTGACCGTCGTACCTGTCGCTGTCTCCTGTTGTGATTCTGAGCACGAGTCCTTCGCTTTCAAGGAGCTTCAGGTTCCGATAGACCGTTGCAAGGCTGATAGACGGAACTGCTTTTTTTACACTTAAATAAACGTCTTCAGCTGTCGGATGGTCGTATCTGAGCTGTAAATCCTTAAGCACGGCATCTCTTTGCTTGCTGTTTCGCAGGGTTGCCATAAGATTTACCGCCTTTCAGATTGTTTTGTCTTTGCTCTAATCAGTAATGATAATCATTATCATTAACTTGACTACAGTATAACCTATGTCTATGCATTTGTCAATAGGTTTTTGCAAAAAAATTGAATTTTTTTATTTTCTTTTTTATTTAGCCTGAAGTAGCGGCGGGACGGGTGGCTCCGCCGCCGTGTACGGCGCGTGAGTGCCCGCTCTGCGGGCATTCACGGACAACGCCTTCGGGGCGTTGTCGCGGAGCCACCCTCAGCTGTTTCCTGCAGAAACTTAAAAGGAACACCAGCAATCCATAACCTTAATATAGATGATATAGTCTCGTTGACAGCAACACTTTAAAATGATATTATTTAAGTGACAAATTTATAGGAGGATAATTATGAATACATTTTTCCTTAAAATACTCACAGTAATTTCAGCTGCAATTATGTTTTTTACAAGTCCCGGGGGACAGATAAGACAGCCGATGATGTCGAAATTCTGTCCGGAGTTTTACGGCAGTGTTGCAACTGCAAAACCTCTTGAGAGTGTTAAGGTGCCACAACATCCCTACCTTGCCAAAGAGGGAACTAACGGTATGCACGGTAACTCTTACAATACGGGCACTTATGACTATGCAGGTCCTCTTGGTATTAATCCTGTTGTAAAGTCCCGTTCTATGAATGTTTTCGGCGGACTTGTTGCAACTCTTACATTTGATTCTCAGGGCAGAATTATGTGTATCAGCGGTAATGTTGTCGGCTTTAGACTTCTTCTTATAGATGCTGATACTTTAGAGATTCTTGCTGAGACGAGACTGCCACAGAGACCTTCAACTATTGAAGCAATCAAGACCTTCAATTTCAGTGCTATTTCAAGTGATACCTCAGGCGGAGCGTATTTCCATCTTCTTGAGGGTGACAGACCGATAATCGGTAACAGTGAAAACGTGATTCAGATTTTCGCTGTTGATGAAACCGACGGCAAATGCGAATGGGTAGTTGAGCAGGAGTACTCCCTCGGTGAGTATCTACCCGAAGGCTCATACATAACTGATGCTTTTCCTGATTATGACGGAAGAATATGGTTTATGACACGTCCCGGTGAAGTTGGCTTTGTTGACCCTGATACTAAAGAAGTAAGTCTTGCAAAGCTGGACGGTGAAGAGATTCAGAATAGCTTTGCCATTGCCGAAGACGGTGTTTATATTGTATCCGACTATGCTATGTACCGCTTTGATGTGGATAAAGACGGCAACCCGTATTACACATGGAGAACAGAATATGACAGAGGTACTGAAATAAAGCCCGGTGCTATAAATCAGGGCAGCGGTACTACGCCCTCACTTCTTGATGTACCCTGCCGTGACGGCAGTATAAAAAAGCTTGTAGGTATCACGGACAACGCTGTTGACAGAGTAAATCTTGTAGTTTATGACCGCCTTACAGGTGAAACCATTGTAACTGAGCCGCTCTTTGAGTCGGGTCACAGTGTAAGCGAAAACAGCCTTATTGCTCACGGCAGATCCTTTATTATAGAAAACAACTATTCCGATACCGGTGCAGGCTTCCTCGTTGGAGACCCAACAAGCTATCCGGGCATTACACGCTTTGATATGAACGAGGACTGCACAGGCGGCAGTGTCGTATGGGAGAGTGATGAAGCTGCGGCAACGGTTGTGCCGAAGCTTTCGGCAGGTAACGGTCTTGTTTATGCTTATACGAGAGTAGAAAACGATGATATTCCCGACAGTGCAGTTGCCTGGTACTTTACAGCTATTGACTTTGAAACAGGCGAAACGGTCTATAAAGTCTTTACGGGAACGGGCAGAAACTGGAACAACAGCTATGGACCAATCACCATTGGTCCCAACGGCACAGCCTATGTTGGAGTGTTCAACGGACTCATTTCCGTTGCCGACGGTGAGTGATATTTTCATTGACAATTTTCTTTTAAAATGTTATTATTTGAATGATAAAATTTTCCCGAGGAGGATATATTTATGAAAGCATATAAGTTCTGGTTTTGCACAGGTTCACAGGATCTTTACGGGGACGAATGTTTGAGAAATGTTGCAGAACACTCAAAAATTATTGTTGCCGAGCTCAATAAAAGTGGCATTCTTCCATTTGAAGTAGTATGGAAGCCTACCCTTATCACAAATGAGCTTATCAGAAAGACTTTTAACGAGGCTAATATTGATGAAGAATGTGGAGGTGTTATTACGTGGATGCACACCTTCTCGCCTGCTAAGTCATGGATTTTAGGCCATCAGGAATATAAGAAGCCTCTTCTTCATTTACACACTCAGTTCAACGAAGAAATTCCCTATGATACTATCGATATGGACTTCATGAACGAAAATCAGTCGGCTCACGGCGACAGAGAGTACGCTCACATTCTCGCCCGTATGGGTATTGAAAGAGAAACTGTTGTAGGCCACTGGTCAAACGATGCAGTTAAGGAAAGAATTGCTTCATGGATGAGAACAGCTGTAGGTATTGCTGAAAGCTCACATCTTCGCGTTATGAGAGTTGCCGACAATATGCGCAATGTTGCCGTTACTGAGGGCGACAAGGTTGAAGCTCAGCTTAAGTTCGGCTGGGAAATCGACGCATACCCCGTAAACGAAATCGCTGAGGCTGTTGAAGCTGTTTCACAGAGCGATATCAATGCTCTTACAGATGAATACTACGATAAATACAGTATTATTCTTGAGGGCAGAGACCCTGCCGAATTCCGCAAGCACGTTGAAGTACAGGCAGGTATTGAAATCGGTTTTGAAAGATTCCTCAAGGAAAAGAACTATCAGGCAATCGTAACTCACTTTGGTGATTTAGGTGCACTCAAGCAGCTTCCCGGTCTTGCTATTCAGAGACTTATGGAAAAGGGATATGGCTTCGGTGCAGAAGGTGACTGGAAGGTTGCCGCTATGGTACGCCTTATGAAGATAATGACCGAGGGTATGAAAGATGCCAAGGGTACATCGATGCTTGAGGACTATACATATAACCTCGTTCCCGGTAAGGAAGGTATTCTTCAGGCTCACATGCTCGAAATCTGTCCCTCAATCGCTGACGGCAAAATCGGAATCAAGTGTAAGCCTCTTTCAATGGGCGACAGAGAAGACCCTGCAAGACTTGTATTCACAAGTAAAGAGGGCGAGGGTATTGCCTGCTCACTTATCGACTTGGGTCACCGCTTCCGTCTTATCATCAACGAGGTTGACTGCATAAAGACTGAAAAAGAAATGCCCTCACTTCCCACAGCCACAAACTTCTGGGTACCAAAGCCCGACTTCTATACAGGCTGCGAAGCTTGGCTCACAGCAGGCGGTGCACACCATACAGCATTCAGCTATGACCTTACTTCAAAGCAGATGTGCGACTGGGCAGACGCAATGGGTATCGAGTCAATAATTATCGGCAAGAACACCAATATGGCAGACTTCAAGCGTGAGCTTAAACTGAATGAAGTTTACTACTCCATGAAGAAATAAGGTGACACAATGAAAGATATTATCACTTCAGGCAAAACTGCCTTAGGTATCGAGCTTGGCTCAACAAGAGTCAAGGCAGTGCTTATTGACGAAAACTGCAAGCCTGTTGCAAGCGGTGCTCACGATTGGGAGAACAAGCTTGAAAACGGCTACTGGACTTATTCCCTCGAGGATGTCCAGACTGCCATTCACTCCTGCTTCAAGGCTCTTAAAGCCGATGTAAAAGAAAAGTACGGCTGCGACTTTACAACTACAGGTGCAATCGGTATTTCAGCTATGATGCACGGCTACCTTGCTTTCGATAAGCACGGCAAGCTCCTTACTCCTTTCAGAACATGGAGAAACACAACTACAGCCGAAGCCGCTGGAGAGCTGACAGAAAAGCTCGGTTTCAATATTCCTCAGCGCTGGACCTGTTCACACATTTATCAGGCTATCTTAAACAAAGAAGACCACGTACCTGCAATTGCTTATGTAACAACCCTTGCAGGTTATGTTCACTATATGCTCACAGGCGTAAATGCCGTAGGTGTCGGTGAGGCTTCGGGTATATTCCCCATTGACTCAGCCAAGAACGACTACGATGAAAATATGATAGCTACTTATGACGCTCTGCTGAAAGAAAAAGGCTTCGGCAAGACCCTACGTGAGATTCTTCCCAAGGTTCTTGTTGCAGGTGAAAACGCAGGTACTCTCACAGATGCAGGCGTAAAATTCCTTGATGCAGACGGTGAGTTCTCGGCAGGGGTACCCTTTGCACCTTGCGAGGGCGACGCAGGTACCGGTATGACAGCCACCAACAGCGTTAAGGAGAGAACAGGTAACATCTCAGCAGGCACTTCAATCTTTGCTATGGTGGTACTCGAAAAGAGCCTCAGCAAGGTTTACCCCGAAATTGATATGGTAACCACTCCCAGCGGCAAGCCCGTTGCTATGGTGCACTGCAATAACTGCACAAGTGACATCAACGCCTGGGCAGGAATTTTCGGCGAGTTTGCAAGTGCTCTCGGCATTGAGGCAAAGAGAGGCAAGATTCTCGACCTTATGTTTGAAAATGCTATGAAAGGCGACAGCGATTGCGGCGGTCTTACATCATATAACTACTTTTCAGGTGAGCCTGTTACAGGTCTTCAGGAAGGCAGACCACTTTTTGTACGCACTCCCGATGCTAAGTTTACTCTCGGTAACTTTATGCGCACTCAGCTTTATTCGGCTCTTGCAGCGCTTAAGGTCGGTCTGGATCTTCTCCTTAAAAATGAAAAGGCAGCTATTGACAAGATTTACGGCCACGGCGGATTCTATATCTATCCCGGTGTCGGTCAGAAGATAACTGCGGCAGCCATTGATGCTTCTGTTTCTGTTATGAAAACAGCAGGTGAGGGCGGACCTTACGGCATGGCACTTCTTGCTCTTTACAGTGTAAAGGGTGAGGGTATGGCACTTGAAGACTTCCTTGAGAAGAAGGCTTTCGCTGATGCTGAAACTGTAACTGAAAATCCCGATGTAAAGGATGTTGAAGGTTTTAACATTTTCCTTGAGAGATATGTCAAGGGACTTGAATGCGAAAAGTCAGCAGTAAACTCAATAGAGTAATAACGGCGTGTTTTGGTTACTTTTCCACGCCGGGAAAAGTAACGCCACGCGGCGAGCGATGATGAAAAAAATAAAATTAACAGCTCTGTTCTTAGTTGAACGGAGCTGTTTTGTGTTTTACTATTCAAATATATCTGATTCTTGTTTAAGTTTTTTGCGCTTTTTATATAGCTTGTAGCAACCGTAGAAGAGTATTAGTGAAAACAGTACATTAAATAGACCTATATAGTTAAAGTTGCTTATTCTGCTAAAATCTGTAACTGCCATATATATGTTCAATCCACCTATATACAGATTGAAGATTGCAAGTATAAATAAAAATCCTAATAATCTGTTCAGTTGATTTATTTTAGATTTGTTGTCAGAATACAGTTCAAATGGTGTTCCGTCATTTTTCTTTTTAAAATAAACCCAATCAAGGTGATTGTCTATCTTTTCTGCGCCTGTTTCTTCGATAAACTGGATGTATTGTTTACTTTCAGGATGTGAAATGCGATGCTTTAACTTTTCTGTTCTTATTGTGTATTCACCGGGTTCGCATTCATCGAAGGTGTATTTTCCTGTTATTCCTACTGATGTCAGAATAAAACCCTTATCAGCCATATCGTTGAGCCATTGTTCTTCCTTGTCAAAGTTCCAGTCCCAAAAGAATTTATGAATTACTTTCTTCATTGTTTGCACCTCCTAAAATTCTTTTTCCGTTGGTAAGAAGTTCTTCAAGTCTTTTCATTTCACCGAGAAGGACTTCTCTGCCTAAATTTGTTATAATGTATTCTTTTTTTCTGCTGTCTTTTTCTTCGGGCAAAGCTCTTATCCAGCCTTTTTCTATCAATGTGTTTATTGCTCCGTATAATGTGCCGGCAGCAAGATGTACTCTGCCTCCGGAAAGACGCTCGGCGTTTTGCATTATACCGTAACCGTGAAGTGGCTCTGTAAGAGAGAGCAGGATATAATATACTGCTTCTGTGAGTGCTTGATTTTGCATAATATCACTTCCTCTATATAGTTTGTCGATATATCGACTTCCGATATATTTATTATATCGCCTGCCGATATAAATGTCAATAGGTTTGGTGAAATATTTTTTCAAGGGCAGAGGGTACAGTAGGTCAGCCGGCGGCTCCATAAATCTCTGACGGCGATTTCCGGTGACGCAGTCACCGGGGCGAAGCGAAGCTTCGCAGATGGAGCCGCAACCCACCTTCACCGCCCACTATATTTTTTGCATAACTCAGCCCACTTTCAATTATGCAAAAGGTAGAAAAATCCGCCTCACTCTTGCAATTTTTCTTTCAATATTATATCATTATTTAAATGGGTAATTGTGTCCTGATTTCTATAACCGGAGGTGGCAGAAAGTGGATGTTCTCTCAAAACTCAGTAACAGTGCATATCTGTCCGAACTGAATATTGTCGGCACTCACGACAGTGCCACAGCCTATGTACAACTGGAAAATTCTGCACGATGTCAGGATAAAATCATATCCGAACAGCTCACTATGGGCGTGAGGCTTTTGGATATACGTCTGAGCTATAAAAACGGTGAGTTTTATCTTATCCATTCCCTTGCAAATTGCTACAGCGACAAAGAGAAAACAAAGCGTCTGACCTTTGGCGAAGTCCTTTCTGAATGCAAGGCTTTCCTCGAAAAGAACCCTGCCGAGACGCTTGTCCTGAGCATTAAACAGGACAGAGGTATTATGTCAAAGGGCTTCTTCCCGAAGTTTTATGACAAATACATAAAAGGTGACGAGTCCTATTGGTATCTCGAAAACAGAGTGCCGACATTAGGTGAGTGCAGAGGAAAGTTAGTCCTGATGCGCCGATGCAAGGTGAAAAAGAGCTACAAAAAAAGCATAAGCTGCGGACTCGACTTTTCAGACTGGAAAGATCAGGCTAAAAAGAAATCTGTAGCCTTGCCTGTAATACTCAGCGAAGATACAAAAGCTCTCGTTCAGGACAGGTACGGACTTGAACCAAAAATAAAGTGGCTATGCAGTAAAAAATATCTCGATACAGCTTTTGTATCACCAAATGAAATTGCCCTTCACTATATATCAACTAGCGCAAAAACTGGCGGAAGCCTTGTAGGTACAGCTGAATATATAAACGGTGAATTTATGCAGTACCCCCTTAAAGCAAAAACGGGCTGGATATTCTGCGACTTCCCGAGTGGGGAGCTGATAGAAAAAATAATGATGTCAAACATAGAAAAGAGTGAAACAGTATGAAACTTGCAGTTTTAGGTGGTGGCGGTGTACGCTCACCCTTCCTCGCAAAATCAATAGCCTTAGGTGCTGCCGATACGGGTATAACTGAGACGGTATTTATGGATATAGACGAAGAAAAGCTTTATATCTACGGCAAAATTGCCAAGAGAATTTCGGAGATGATTAATCCTGACCTTAAATTTTCTCTTACAACCGACTCGAAAGAAGCTCTCAGAGATGCAGACTTTGTAATTACTACTATCCGAGCTGAGGGTGACAAAGGCAGAGTTTTTGACGAGAGAACAGCTCTCGATCTGGGCGTGCTCGGTCAGGAAACTACAGGTGCAGGCGGCTTTGCAATGGCACTTCGCAGTATCCACACCCTTATCGATTACTGCGAGCAGGCTAAAATATATGCTAAGCCCGGTGCTCCCATATTCAACTTCACAAATCCCAGCGGTCTTGTTACCCAGGCACTTCGCACTATGGGCTACAGCAATGTTTACGGTGTCTGCGATGCACCAAGCGGATTCTTAAGACAGCTCCGTGAAATGACAGGTTATAAGGATATGACCTTCAAGTGCTTCGGTCTCAATCATCTTTCCTGGTTTGCGGATTTCATACACAACGGCAAGAATGTAACTGAAGAGCTTCTCAATCACCCTGACATATATAAAAAGACAGAGCTCAGACTCTTCCCGAAAAAGCTTGTTGAGCTCGGAGACAAGCTTATGCCCAATGAATATCTCTATTTCTATCACTACAGGGATAAGGCTGTGGGCAGTATCCTGTCGGGCGCTAAGACCCGCGGCGAAACCATAATGGAAATCAATGAGCACATGCTCCGGGAAATGCGAGCAATTGACATCGACAATGATTTTGAAAAGGCTTTTCATTGTTTTATGGAGCACTATGCAATGAGAGAAAACAGCTATTTCTCTATTGAAACAGGCAAAATGCGAGAGGAAAAATTCCCTGTACCCACTGCCGAAGATTATATAAAACAGCCTGAAAACGGCTCTTACGCTGCCGTTGCACTTGAGTTTATCAAGGCAGTAAATACGGGAGTGCCTGTTAAGATGGTGCTGTCAATACCCAATGAGGGGGCAATGGATTTCCTTGAGGACGGAGACGTTGTTGAGGTGTCCTGCACTATTGATAAGGACGGTGCACATCCTGATAAAATCGGTGATGTACCAGAGATGCAGAAAAATCTCATAAGAGCCGTCAAGCACTACGAAAATTTAACTGTTGAAGCCATAATGGAAAAGAATAAGCAAAAGGCAATCAAGGCTCTTACGGTGCATCCTCTTGTATGCTCATATCCCATAGCTATAGAGCTTGTTGAAAAGTACTCTAAGGAATATGAAAAGTACATCGGCAAATGGGAGGACTGAGTATGGTTCTGTTTGAAAAGGAGTTTCAGCTTTTTTACGAACAGGAAAAGACCAATGTTACTTTTCCTTTTACTGTACCCGAAGGTGCTGAGTCTCTGAAAATATCCTTCAGCTATGATCCGAAAACAGTCGAGGATATGGACAGAGCCAGGCTTCTGGCTGAAAACAACATAAAAAAAGATGCAGGTGAGGAGTATTTTCATGAATATCCCTCATGGGAAGCCTATCTTCCTCTTAAAAATCTTATTACGGTTTCTGTTGACGACCCCGAGACCTACAGAGGCTGTGCCCACCGTCAGGATAAAGACCAGGTGCACATCTTAAGAGAGAATTTTGCTTCAAGAGGCTTTCTCAAAGGCAGAATTCAGGCAGGTCAGTGGAAAGTGGTGCTCAATCTTCACGGTATTGTAACTGAGACTGTCAACTGTAAACTCAAGGCGGAAGCAGGTGATTTCTATGAGTAAAAAATGGTATGCCTGCGAGCTTCACTGTCACACACGCCACAGTGACGGAGATTTTACGGTACAGGGTCTTATTGAAACAGCGGTTGAAAGACATCTTGAAGGTATTCAACTGACAGACCACAACACTACGTCAAGCCATGCTGAAGTAGTTAATCCTCCTATTCCCGTACTTAAGAGTATAGAGTGGACTACATATTTCGGCCATATACACGCTATGAATTGCAATAAGTATGTAGATTGGCGTGATGCGGTGCCCGATAACATTGATGAAAAAATGATTGAGGTTCACGAGGGTGAGGGGTTAGTCGGTGTATGCCACCCCTATCAGCTCGGCACCCCTATCTGCACAGGCGGAAGATGGGACTACAATGTAAAAGACTGGAGTCTTGTTGACTATATGGAAATATGGTCCGAGGGCTGTCCCTATATGAACACCCCCAACAGAAGAACACGTGAGTTCTGGCATTCGCTTTTAGATGAGGGCTACAGAATTACACCTACCTTTGGCAGAGACTGGCACAGAGCAACAAAAGATGTCTATTACAGCGCGTGCACCTATCTTTTATGTGAAGGCGAGCTTACGGATATGAAAATCAAAGAAGCTGTCAGAGACGGCAGAACCGTAATATCAATGGGACCTCTCTTTTATTTCACCATAGATGGTAACGAAATAGGCGACGAGGTAAATCCGGGAGAGTACACAATAGATTTTACCCTTGATTTCAGCCGAATGGAGAAAATGGGTGTACCCGAAAAGGTAACGCCCGAAAAGATTAAGCTTATTTCAAGGGGCGGAGAAGAGGTTTTAGTTCTGAAGTCTACTCAGACGCGTACAAAGATAAAGCTTAAAGAAAACTCGTGGTACTCAGCAGAGGTATGGGGAAGTATAGATGAAGAAGACAACTGCCTTATAGCTTTAACTGCACCTGTATATACGAAAGGAGAAATATGATGACAACACAAACAAAAACAGCAGAAAATCAGGTTAAAGAAAAACGTTATGTAGGTGTCAAAGAGACACTTACATACGGTATAGCCAACGGCGGACAGTGCATTGGCTATAATATGATGACAGCACAGCGTGCATTCTTCCTCGTAAGTGTTTTCGGTGTGCCCGAAATTGTGGTATCAACAATGCTGACGGTTATGGCATTCTGGGACGCTTTCAATGACCCTCTTATGGGTGCTGTTGTTGACAAGACAAGAACACGCTACGGTAAGCTCAGGCCATACCTCATATTCGTACCTATTTTCTTGGGTATCACTACTGTGCTGTTCTTCGGTGGTCCTATATTCCTTGGTGACGCAGCATCAAGACCTATGAGAATAGTATATATGTGCATTACATATTTCATCTGGGAATTCTTCTACACCATAGGCGATATTCCTTTCTGGGGACTTTCATCGGCTATTTCACCGAACCCTGCCGATCGTTCAAGAGTTATCAAGTCCGCGCGTCTTATTTCAGGCATCATCGGCGGTATCCCCGGCATCATCATCACCGTTTGTCTTGACCTTTCAAGAAACGGCACAATTCCTCTTTCACTCTCTCAGGTATTCTTTGTTCTGAGTATTGTTGCAGGTACTTTCGGTATGTATCTTTTCTCACTTGCAGGCACCAAGACAAAGGAAAGAGTTATCTATGTAAATGACGAGCCCAAACTCAGCGAATGTTTCGGATTTATGTTTAAAAATAAACCGCTCTTACTTATAATGCTCTCAAACCTTATTTCGGTTCTCGGCGGTATCGGCGGTACATTCAGCGTTTACTACTATTACAATGTTCTCGGTGTAAACAGCCTTTCACTTATTGCGGGTCTTCCCGGTACTATTACGGGATGGATAACCTATCCTCTTATGACAAAGCTTGAGAAGAGATGGACTTCAAGACAGATAGTTGTCAGAATGGCACTTATGAACGCTTCTGTAACTGCTCTTGTGTTCCTGATCGGTTGCAGACACTATGATAAAATGGGCGTTGTTGTACCCCTGTTTATGATTCAGGGTGTGTTCGGTGCAATTAACGGCTCAATTCAGGCTGTTATTCCTACTAAGATGATAAGTGAAACCGTTGACTATATGGAATACAAAACCGGTAAGCGTAACGAGGGTATGGCATTCTCAGTGCTGACCTTCATGGGCAAGCTTACGGGTACTCTTGCAACAGCTCTCGGTACTGCTCTTATTCCTGTTGTAGGTCTTGTAAGAGACAGCGCAAGTGAAATGATGGTAATCTCAGAATCTTCACCTATCAATACAAAGTTCTGGCTCTGGGCTCTTGTTACTGTTATCCCTGCAGTACTCGGACTTCTCAATCTCATTCCCTATAAGTTCTATGACCTTGAGGGCGAAAAGCTGGCTATGATACAAAAAGAAGTTCAGGCAAGAAGAGAAATTGTTTCATATAAGGAGGAAGACTAATGGATAAATGTCCGAAATGCGGTAAAAAACTCAGTATGTTTTACATAAAGCAGGAATGTCCCGAATGCGGCTGCGATATACTTTATTATGATCTTGATAAGAGACTCGAAGAGGATGCTCAGCAGGCTGAAAAAGAGTTTGAAGCTTTGGACAGTTTCCTCGATAAAGTCACACCTTCATTTATAAAGAATAAGAAAAAATGAAATTTGCAGACGGGAAATTCAAAATTCTGATTTTATCGGATATTCATACACCCGACTCTATGCCTATATGGACTGAAAGCTTCATAGGCTATGCTGTGGAAACAGAAAAGCCTGACTTAGTTGTGCTTCTCGGAGACAACACGGCAGGGTACTATAAGGGTGTTACAAAAGAAAAAAATATTACTGCTATAAAAAAGATAGTGTCGCTTCTCGGCGGCACTTCTTTTGCTGTTGTTTTCGGCAACCACGACCATGAAGGTTTGCCCGAAATGAGCGAGGACGAGGCTAAAAAGTTCCTTCTTTCCGTTTACGGCGAAGCTGAAAACTGCTTGACAACGAAGGGGGACTACTCAATTAACATCAAAGATTCTGAGGGCGAAAAGGATATTTTTACTCTTTACTTTGTTGATTCGGGTACTTATGCCGAGGAGGGCGGTTATGCCTATGTCAAACCCAAACAGCTTCAGTGGTATAAGGAAGAGAGCGACAAAAACGGCAATCTGCCCTCATATCTCTTTCAGCATATAATTTTACCCGAGGTCTACGACCTGATGTACGAAAGCAAACTGCCCAAAATGGGTTATACAAAGGGTCAGTGTATAAGAGGTAAGAAGTTCTATAGGTTTAAAGAAGAAAGCCTTATATCGGGCAATATGAAAGAGGGACCCTGCCCACCTGACGTAAACGGCGGACAGTTCGGTGTACTTAAAGAAAAAGGCAATACTCTTGCCTGCTTCTTCGGTCACGACCACACCAATGATTTTGTCTGCGACTGTCAGGGTATTAAACTTATTGCAGTACCCTCGCCGTCATTCTTTACTTACGGAAACAACAGGGGAGTAAGAGTAGTTACAATTCACGAAAACGATCTTACAAAGCTCGACACAAAAGTAATTCACTATGACGATGTTATGATCGATAAACCCAAAAGCGTACTTGTCAACAAGTGGGGCGTTGATAAATATGAAAGAGTAACAGGGAGGAAAGCAAAATGAAAGCAACGGTACTCATAGATAATATTGCTAAAGATAAGCTCAAAGGCGAATGGGGACTTTCAATTTACATTCACCACGCCGATAAGAAAATTCTCCTTGATACGGGTGCAGGTGAAAGCTTCTCCCACAATGCAGAAAAGTTAGGTGTACCCCTCAATAAAGTGGATATCGGTGTGCTTTCCCACGCTCACTATGACCACGCCAACGGTATGGAAAAATTCTTCTCACTTAACACCAAAGCGAAGTTTTATCTCAGCTCCGAGTGTAAAGAAAACTGCTACGGCAAGAGATGGATTTTCTCAAAATACATCGGCATTAAAAAGGGCGTAATGGATAGATACAAGGACAGAATCGTCTATGTAAAAGGTGACAAAAACCTCGGCAGCGGTGTAAGTATTGTGTCTCATAAAACTAAAGGACTCAGCGAAAAGGCGAAGAAAGACGGCCTTTGCATAAAAGAAAACAGAAAGCTCCGCTTTGATAATTTCTCTCACGAGCAAAGCCTTGTTATTGATACAGACAGCGGACTCGTCATATTCAATTCCTGCTGTCACGGCGGTGCCGATACGGTTATAGCCGAGGTGCAGAAGAGCTTTCCGAATAAAAAGATATACGCTCTCGTAGGCGGATTCCATCTTTACAAATCCTCTGATGAAGAGGTAAAGGCTCTTGCCGACAGAATCAGAAAGACGGGCATAGAGAAAATTTACACAGGCCACTGCACAGGCAAAAAGGCTTTTGAGATACTTAAAAACGAGCTCGGTGACAAAGCGCAGCAGCTTCACGTAGGTCTGGTGATAGAAGCATGACGGCAGAAGAAATCAGAGAAAGACTCTTTTCTCTCTCAAATGAAAGCTACAAGGTGTTTCATTCTAAGCTTATGCCGACGGTAGACAGTAATAAGATTATAGGTGTACGTACGCCTATACTTCGTAAGTTTTCAAGTGAGCTGTTTAAATCGGCAGAGTACAGAGAGTTTATGGAAGAGCTTCCGCATAAATATTACGAGGAAGACAATCTCCACGGCTTCCTTATTGAAAAAATAAAGGACTTTGATGAGTGCCTCAGCGAAACGGAAAAGCTTCTTCCGTATATCGACAACTGGGCAACCTGCGATATGCTAAGACCCAAAGCTTTTAAGAAAGACCCTGAGAAGCTTTATAGCAAAATAAAAGAGTGGCTGGGCAGTGATAAAACCTATACGGTGCGCTACGCCATAGGCTGTCTTCTGAGCTTTTATCTCGATGATAATTTTAAGGAAGAGCATCTGCAGCTTGTCGGAAGTATAGTGAGCGACGAATACTACATCAATATGATGATTGCCTGGTACTTTGCCACGGCACTGAGTAAGCAGTATGACAGCACCATTGTCTATATTGAGGAAAGAAAGCTCCCCGAATGGGTGCACAGAAAGACAATACAAAAAGCAATAGAGAGCTGCCGCATTACCGATGAAACAAAGGCTTATCTTCGCACACTGAGGTGAAAAATGGATATTAAACTTAACTACACCGAAAAAGGTCAGGGAGAGACTCTGATGCTTCTTCACGGCAACGGTGAAAACTATTCCTACTTTGTAAATCAGATTGACTTCTTTTCTGAGAAATACCGTGTAATTGCTCTTGACACAAGGGGACACGGCGAAAGCCCCAGAGGTGAAGCCCCCTTTACCATAAGGCAGTTTGCCGAGGATTTATATGAGTTTATGAGTGAAAAACAAATAGAAAAGGCTCATATCTTAGGCTTTTCCGACGGCGGAAACATTGCTCTTTGCTTCGCGCTGAAGTATCCTAAAAAGGTTGACAGGCTTATTTTAAACGGTGCAAATCTTGACGGCGGGGGAGTAAAACCGACGGTACAGCTGCCTATAATCTTAGGCTATCACATTGCAAAGCTCTTTTCAAAGAAGAGTGAGGACGCAAAGAAAAACAGCGAAATGCTTGGCCTTATGGTCAACGACCCTAATATAAAAAGAGATGAGCTTAACCGATTAAAAATGAAAACTCTTGTAATTGCAGGCGATAAGGATATGATAAAAACCTCTCACACCAAGCTTATAGCAGAGAATATACCCGGCTCAGAGCTTATAATAATGAAAGGTGATCACTTTATTGCCAACAAGCGCTCAGAGGAATTCAACAGAATAGTTGCGGAATTTTTGGAAAAGTAATTACGACATCAAAAAAATCAACTAACAATAATCTTGGTTGATAGTAAGTTGACAGTTAAAAGACCTGCAAGGTAAGTTCCCGCAGGTCTTAAGTTTATTATGGCTTCTTGATATGCTGAAGCCGTGCTTTATTAACTATTAATCGCTGACATTCCTATAAATCAGCATAACAAATTCTGTAGTAATGTCCATACCGTCAATACCCATGAGTTTCTGCTTGTCCTCATCTTTAGTGTGGTAGTAATAAGGTGTCATCTTGAACAGTGCCATAATGTCCTCGTTTGTCTCAAGATGCACCTTAGCTGTGATCTTGCGCTTTTCTGTGAGTATGAGGTGCTCAGATTCAGGCGGCTTCTCATCATTTTTATAAGGGGTGTCATAGAGAACGCTCTTGAGCTCTATAAGGTGGTTTTCACCTGCTACAACGCTTATAATATAGCCGTCTTTCTTTGTTATACGGCTGAATTCCCTTTCGTGGAAGGGTGCGAAAAGGTGAAGCGCAATATCGATGCTCCTGTCTCTCAGGGGGATTTTTGAAAGGTTGCCGACGAAGTAGATGATACCGTTTTTACGCTTGGCGGCAAGGCGTACCATCTCTTTTGAAATGTCGAAGCCTATCATATTGCAGTCGATTTCTTCTTTTATCCTGTGGCCGTAGTAGCCTTCGCCGCAGCATATATCTGCTATATTGGTACGCGGGAGAGAAAGCTCCTTTATATACTCGGTGATACCGCGTACCAGAGCGTCGAAATAACCTTTAGTGAGAAATTCACGTCTGTTTTGCGCCATATCCCTGTTGTCGCCTATTTTGCTGCCGCTTTTGTGCTTGCCGATAAGAAGATTGACGTAACCCTCTTTAGCCTTGTCGAAGCAGTGTCCGCTACTGCATGTATAGTTTTTTTCCGTCTCGGTGAGAGTCTCGGAGCATACGGGACAGATTAATTCTATCATTTGTCTTACCTCTTTATTGAAAAAACTTCTTTCTTGTGATATTATATATAAAGTTCAGACTTAAGTCAAATGTGAGGTTAATATGGCTAAGGATAAGGGTCTCAAGACCAATGCTATGAGAATACTCGATAAAAAGAAAGTACCCTATAAGGTCAATTACTATGAGTGTGAGGAGTTCGTTGACGGTATACATATTGCCGATATGCTTTCCCAGAGCTATGATATGACCTTCAAGACTCTCGTTGCCGTAGGTAAGAGTAAGGAAAACTATGTCTTTGTGCTGCCTATAGATAAGGAGGTTGACCTTAAAAAGGCGGCTAAGGCTGTGGGTGAAAAAAGTGTTGAGCTGCTTCACGTGAAGGACATAAAGGCTGTTACGGGATATATAAGAGGGGGATGTACCCCTATAGGAATGAAAAAGCAGTTTAAGACTGTCATTCACGAGAGTATTCGCGACTTTGATGAGATAATTGTCAGCGGCGGTGCACTTGGTGTTCAGCTCTTTATTTCACCTGAAGGTCTTATTGACTGTGTGGGCGCTGAGACTGAGGATATAATTTTTAAGGAAAATTCTTGAATTTTTATAAACTATAGTATATAATGAATATAACCTGATAAGGAGGTAGAAATTATGAAAGAACTTTTTGCAACATTCGAGGAATTCTTCTGGAAAATGTGGAATGAACTTTATAAGTACATCTGCGAAATTTTCGGCGAGGAAGTAAACGAAGACTTCTTTGCACCTCTCGAGGACTAATTGAAAAACACTATCAGACTTTTGAGAAAGTTACAAGATGCCCTTTTCTTCGACCCGAAGGTGTACATAGGTACTCCGAGAGGGAGAAAAAGGGCAAAATAACGCCAAAAACGGACGGGATTCGATGTCCCATCCGTTTTTCTTAGATAAAGCTTGCTCAATTTGTTTTGCTTTTTCTTCTCTGTTAACAAGGCGTTGTTGTTCTTGTGACTTTATCGACAGTCTGAGGCTGTCTTAAGGCAGCCATTCGATTTATATAGGAGCGTAGTATGATTAAAGAATATCTCGAAATAGGTAAAATTACCTCTACTCACGGTATAAAGGGTGAAATGCGTGTTCAGCCCTGGTGTGACAGCCCCGAGTTTATGAAGAAGTTCAAAACTCTCTATCTCGATAAAAAAGGTGAAAAGCCTATGTCCGTATCCTGTCGTCCAAACGGCAATATGGTTATTATGAAGGTTCAGGGTATTGATACGGTTGAAGAAGCCTCAAGATACAGAGATAAGGTGCTCTATATGAAAAGAAGCGACGCCAGGCTTCCCGAGGGTACCTGGTTTATTCAGGAGCTTATTGAGTGTGCCGTTATTGACGCCGATGATGAAACTAAGGAATACGGTATACTCAGCGATGTAAGTGAGACGGGTGCCAATGATGTATGGCATATTAAAAAAGACGGTAAGGAATATCTTATTCCCGCTATACCAAGTGTGGTTATTTCTACCGATGTTGTAGAGGGTATAATCAGAATACGCCCTCTGAAAGGAATATTTGAAGATGAGAATTGATATACTGACTCTCTTTCCCGAAATGTGTGAAGCTGTGCTTTCAGAGAGTATCATAGGCAGAAGCAGACAGTCTGGTCTTGTTGAAATAAACTGCCGTCAGATAAGGGACTATACCCTTGATAAGCATAAGAGAGTTGACGATACGCCCTACGGTGGGGGAATGGGTATGATTATGCAGACTCAGCCCATATACGACTGTTTTATGAGCCTTTGCGAGGAAACAGGTAAAAGACCCCACCTTATATATATGTCCCCTCAGGGTAAGACTCTGACTCAGGAGAGAGTCCGTGAGCTGGCTGAGATGGAAAATATCGCTATCCTTTGCGGCCACTATGAGGGCATTGACGAGAGAGTTATAGAAGAAATTGTTGACGAGGAAATCTCAATAGGCGACTATGTGCTTACGGGGGGTGAGCTCCCTGCTCTCGTGCTTGCTGACAGTATCTCCCGTATGCTCCCGGGTGTACTGCCCAATGAAGAAGCCTTCAGCGATGAGAGCCATTACAGCTCACTTTTAGAGCACCCTCAGTATACGAGACCCTATGAGTGGCACGGACAAACTGTTCCGGATATACTGTTATCGGGACACCATGCCAATATATGTAAGTGGAAGCGTCAGCAGAGTCTTATGAGGACTTATCTCAGACGCCCCGATATGCTCTCTAAAGCAAATTTAGACAAAAAGGATATAGAGTTTCTTCGTGAATTTAAGGCTGAACTTAAGGCTAAATCTAATAATTGATAAACAACTGTTGTAAAACCCGCCTTTATATTGTGCATAGTGACTTGATTGTTAAAAATATTGTAGTGAAAATGCACAAATTTACCCTTTTGATTTTGTCAATGTTTAGGCTTGCAACCAAAAAGTTTTAAAGTGGGATTTAACCATTGACGAAGTCCGGTTTTACGGTTATAATATTAGCAATAAATTGTAAATAACCAAATTTTTTTGTGGGAGATATTGATATGTTTGTTAAAGATGTAAAAGTTCAGAATCAGGTTGGCCTTCATGCTCGTCCTGCTACATTCTTCATCCAGAAGGCAAATGAATTCAAGTCATCAATCTGGGTAGAAAAGGAAGAAAGAAGAGTTAATGCTAAGAGCTTACTCGGTGTTCTTTCACTTGGTATTATGGGCGGTACAGATATCCGTATTATCGCCGGCGGTCCCGATGAAGAGCAGGCTGTTGAAGAGCTTGTAAGACTTGTTGAGTCAGGCTTCACAGAATAAGAGAAATACCGATTCTGCACATCCTTTGGGATGTGCATTTTACTTTATAAGAAAAAGAAAAGCCCCGGTTATCTCTTATGAGATAATCGGGGTCACTTTATTTCCTGCTCAAGCTTGTCAAAGATAGGAGAGGAGAAAAAGTCGACAATATGGATGTTAAGTCCGTCGCATATTTTCTTTACTGTTGAGACGGTTGTGCTGTTGTTACGGCCGTTTACTATGTTGTTAAGGGTGGATTGTGTTATGCCGCATATGGTAGCAAGTTTGTTTACAGTTATATTATGTTCGTTGCAAAGCTCGAGAATTCTGAGTCTTACTGCATTTCCGATATCCATGTAACCACGCCCCTTATTACTATTCTTTAATATAGTGTATACTATCGCAAAGAAAATAATTAACTCAAAAGAGTTGACTTTTGCAAAATTTGAGTATATAATGAGAAAAAATGTAAAAAAGAGGAGAACATAAATTGAAAGATAAATTAGGTATGGCAATGGTATTTGCAGTTGGTCTTATGGTTCTGATATTATTGATTGCACTGTTTTTCCCTGAGTTTATAGAGGAAAGCGCTGACCCGACAAGCTTCGCTAAAGGCATAGGCGCAGCTTTGGTAACCTGTCTTGCAGGTGTTATAACAGCTTTCAAGTATGACAAGAGAACAGTTTCAAAGAATGAAGAGGAATAAAGATGAAGAAGTATTTACCTAACATAGTCTCCTGCATAAGAATAGTCGGTGCTCTTATACTGATAGTTTTCTTTAAAGAGTTTTCACCGGCATTTCTTATAATTTACGGCATTTCAGCTGCTACTGATGCTGTTGACGGATATTTAGCCAGACGGTTTGATGTTTGCAGTATCTTAGGAGTAGCCTTGGATACAATCGGCGATGGCCTCATAGGCTTTGCTCCCATAAAGGTGCTCCTCATTCAAAAGGCAATCGAGTCTTGGATTTTTGTTTGGCTACTGGTATCGGCAGGCTTTTTCTTCACGGCAGCTGTTATATCCTTGGTAAAATTCAGAAAGTTCTCATTTCCTCATACATATTTCGATAAGTTCTTAGGTGTTTTTGTTTTCTCATCACCTTATTTATATCAGGTTGTAGATGTAACTGCACTTCTTACAGCAGTTGCGACAGTGTTCTTTATAGCTTCTGTGGAATCGGTTATTATAGAAATAAGACTCAAAGAGGCAAAGCCCTTCGTACCATCCATATTCCATACTGATAAATAAATTATTAAAACCGACAGATAAAACTGTCGGTTTATTTCTTTGTTATTATGAGTTACTTGTGACTATACATCTTATGAGACAAGCCGTCTCAGTAAGTGTAAGAGAAAAGGACAAAAGAAGAAGTCCCGTTATAACAGCGCCGACAATACTTGTGGCGACAAACTCTATAGCAAGAAGTATAACTGAAAACAGTACTGTAGCAAGTATTGCCAGAAGAAGCACCGTAAGAATCGTTCTTATGCAGCAGGGATAATTATCACAGCATTTTACAGATACCGAAGCTATAAGCAATACACCGAGATACACGACAGCTATGCCGAAAACCGTCCAGAGAAATGCAGGTGTCACGGTTATGGCAGCGGTGATTCTCAGAAATGCTGCGATTATGCCGATTGCGATGCTTGCTATTAGAGCAGCCGTTGTACAGGAACCCCTACAGCCGCAGTCTGATGTTGACATATTTTTCACCTCCCTTTTACAGTATATGTTTTGAGGGAGTGTGAGGTGAAAATGGGGTGGGGCTCAGGCACCCCCCGAGGGGATTTTGTGGCGATGGATATCGCCTGACGGGAAACCACAGGCTTCCCGTCCCTGAGCCCCCGTCTTCCCTCTTGCAGTGACTGAAAAAACAGCTCCCGAAAAGGGAGCTGAAAAAGTTAAATTTTGCCGTGCTTTTGCAGTCGGAGCATAATTTTACTCAGAGGCTTATAAAGAAGCAGCATCAGAATGAAGTTGCCGACGCAGTGAGCTATATCCCAGGGTATACCTGCAACCCACCAGTTAAAGGCGAGAGTCAGACCGCTTCTTAAATCAGTGCCCGTAAAGAGATAGGGAATAGCACAAAGTGCACCGAAACTTAGTCCGAAAACAGCTGAAATTACTGCCCAGAGCGTTGCACTGTCATTCTTTTGGAAGATTCTTGTGACGAGTACAAGTAAAGGCCAACAGTAAAGATAGCTTATCCACCAAAGGTTGAATCCGAAGATTATGCCCTCTAAAAGAACAAACACAGGAACAACGAAATAGACCTTTTTTCCGAAGTTTTTCGAGAAAAGTATAAGCCAGAATGATGTCAGCTCAATATTAGGCAGTCCCATCATTGCAAATTTGAAAACCTCGATAACCGCCACCATAAGAGCCACTAAGGAAATATCGAAAACCGTAGTATTTTTGTCGGTTTTCATTATTCAGCCGTCGTGTAAACTATTCTGAATTCGTCACCGTCTTCTATAGGCTGCTCAGATACACCGTAGTTACAGTATTCACCGTTTACGTAAAAACCCCAGTAGGCGCCGTCGAGGGTATAGTCTGCTCTTACGCCGTTTACGTGGCTGATTGACATACCGTAGGGGCCTTCTTCGCCTTCAAACTGAAGCCCTGGAGTTTCTTCCATAGCACCCAGGAGATATTCAGCCTCGGTATCAACGGAATAGTTGTTGATTACACCGCTTTTGGAAACAACCTGAATTGTTATGTGCTTGTCACCGAAAACGCCTTTTTCGCTGAATGAGACATAGGTTACTGCCATAACTGCAACAAGGACTACAAGGGCAATTACGCCGATAATTTTACCTTTTTTCATTTTACACGTCCTCCTTTCTTTTATAGTCTTAAGTGCATAAAAGATTGCGGCACTTGCGACTAACAGAAGGACGTCGTTTTGCTTTGACCGATTACTCGCGGCCCCACAATATCACCTCAGGCAGGTCTTCTGACTCAGCTATCAACACTTGACTTCGTCTTCTCAGCCTTCACCAATGACTGCACCTTATGTGCGTGAAATCAAGCTCCTGCATTACAGCGACGAGTTCGTGAGGGATTTTCACCCTGCTTCCCTTTTCACCTGATAAGTTATTCTTATCAGACACCTGAAATGTTTCTATTCACTTGAAAGGTATTATACACCTTCTATAAGCTTTTGTCAAAGGTAAATCTCAGCCGTATCATAAGCTTTTATCATAATGTTACTCCGTCTTTGAATATTGCAATTTCACGGTTGCCGTGAATCTCATTCTTTGTGAGCGCTCCGTCGGCGACACGCTTTATAAGCTCAAGAAGTTCATCAGCTTTTGCCTTTTTATCAAATCCGTATGCCGAGTAATCTATCCAGTGAGACTTGTGTTTTGCTATGTAATCGTTGGAAGCGATTTTTATTGTGGGTACCGGGCCGCCGAGAGGAGTGCCTCTGCCTGTTGTGAATAAGACCAGATGGCAGCCTGATGCAGAGAGATTAGTTATTGAAACTATATCGTTACCGGGGCCGTTAAGAAGATTGAGGCCGGGCTTTATGGCTGCATCACCGTAGTCGAGAACGTCGACAACAGGAGCAGTTCCGCCTTTTTGTATACAGCCGAGAGATTTTTCTTCAAGGGTGGTTATTCCGCCTTCTTTATTGCCCGGCGATGGGTTTTCCGATACGGGCTGACCGTGATTTTTAAAATACTGCTTGAAATTGTTGATGAGCTTTACGCTCTTATCAAATACCTCTCTACTTACGCACCTTTCAAAGAGCACTGTTTCAGCGCCGAACATTTCGGGCACCTCGGTAAGTATGGCAGTACCGCCCATAGAGCAGATTGCATCGGTAACTTTGCCGACAATTGCATTTGCAGTAATACCTGAAAATCCGTCGGAGCCACCGCATTTCAGACCGATTTTAAGCTTTGATGCGCCTACCTTTTCCCTTTTATCTTTTGATGCCGTAGCTTTCAATTCTTCAATGATTCTTACGCCTTCGGCAATTTCATCCTCACAGTCCTGGGCACTGAGAAATCTGACTCTTTCTTCATTCCAATTGCCGAGAATTTTTTTCATCTCACCGATGTGATTGTTTTCGCAGCCAAGACCCAGAACCAATACACCGCCTGCATTAGGGTGTCTGATGAGTCCGCAGAGAATGCGCTGAGTAACTTTCATATCATCACCCAGCTGACTGCAACCGTAAGGGTGTGAGAAGCATATTGCACCTGTTTTTTCACTGAGATTTTTTGCGATGCTGTTTACACAGCCAACCGTTGGTACAATCCAAATATCGTTTCTTATGCCGATATCTCCGTTTTCACGGATATAGGCATTTATGTAAAAAGGCTCCCCGGATATAAGCTCAGTAAAGTCGGGATTATATTCATAAGAGAGGATATCCCCGAGCTTTGTTTTCATGTTGTGAGAATGTACCGTTTCACCCTGGCTGATATTCTCGGTAGCGTAGCCGATAGGGTAGCCGTATTTGATAATATCTTCGCCTTTCGGAATGTGGCATAAGGCGATTTTGTGACCTGTTTCAAGATTGACACAGACGTTGTCTTTTTCGTTTATTCTGAAAGTATCCATTTCATTGCTTCCTTTGCACCGAGTTCTTCGATTTTGCCATAGTATTCTGTTATGAGCTCTGTCATATCCGAAAGGTCGGACTGCCATATATCCCTGTCCCTCAGTATCTCGCTTACGGCGGAGCTTTTCATTTTTTCTACGACTGCTTCTGCATCATCGGGAGTGTCGTTTTTATAGAAGTAAATGAGAAAGGAGAGTGCCATTGTAAGACATTTCGGATATACACCGTTTTTCTCTTTATATTCTAAAAGTGTCGGCAGGTCACGTACGGTGAATTTGCTCACGCAGTTGAGAGCAATAGAACGCCATTTGTGCTTGATAAAGGGATTTCCGAAACGGTCAAAGACGCTGTTTGCAAAAGCGATGCTTTCTTCATTCTCACCGATTGTAGGGAGAATTTCTTCTTTCATACATTTATTGAGGAAAGCAGAGGCAGTTTCGTCTGCCATAGCTTCACCTACTGTTTCGATGCCTGAAAGGATTGCTCCTGTAACAAGGGCGGTGTGTGCGCCGTTTAGTATTCTGACTTTGATTTTTTTGTAGGGCTTGACGTCATCGGTCCATACTGCGTTGAAGCCTGCTTTTTTTAGCGGAAGCTCCTTTTCAAAATTACCCTCAATTACCCATAGATGGAATATCTCTGCTGTGTCAAGGAACTTGTCCTCAGGGTGAATATCCTTAGTTTCGTCATCGGGGTAACCCGTAACTATTCTGTCAACTAAAGTATTGACGAAGAAGTTTTCTTCTTGCAGCCAGGTAGTAAAGTCCGATTCAAGCTTCCATAGGTCAGCATATTTAAGAACACATTTTTTAAGCTCTGTGCCGTTATTGTCGATAAGCTCCGTAGGAAGCAAAACGAAGCCTTTCATACGGTTTTTATAGCGTCGGTAAAGAAGTTGAGTGAGTTTGCCCGGAAAGGATTTACAGGGCTTATCGTCAAAGTTACAGCTGCTGTCAAAGCTGATACCCGCCTCTGTAGTGTTGGATATTATAAAACGAAAGTCAGGATTATCCGAGAGCGCCATATATTCTTCGAAATCTTTATATGGGTCGACACATCTCGAAATCGATTCGATAAGGTGATGCTCCTGTTTAATCTGACCCTTTTCTATTCCCCTTAAATAAAGATTATATTTGCAGTTCTGTTCCTCTAACAGGGCACACTTTCCCCCTGCTCTGGGCTGAATGACAACAGCATTACCATCGTATAGACCTTTTTTATTCATTACATCAAGGAAACAGTCAAAGAAACCTCTGAGAAAGTTTCCTTCACCAAACTGTATTACTGTTTCTTTCATTTCGTTCACCTGTCTTCATAAGAGATTTTACAAAGGTTCCGTCTGTACACTGACAACTACTGACTGTTTTTTCGTGTGCTGAGAGTCTGTGCCCGAGAAACCATAAAAAAGCAGCTTTGAGCTCATAGTCACTCCAATAATTATGATGTGATTTCATTTTTATCAACGCCTGAAATATATATAAATAATTCTTCCCACGTCATCGATTTTCCATATATAGCTGGTTACCTTTCTGTAGGCGTAATTGAGCTTATCCTTAAAGGTCTTGATTCTGAAATCAAAATTTCTCGGTTTGACCGCATCATAAAGCTGGGTAGCACATTTACATTCTGTGTCGCTCTTTACCTGAGTAGCCGCAAGGATAAACAGCTCTTTGTTTTTTGGCAAGGTAAACGACGAAGCACTCTTGCAATCAATTTCATATTTAAAGAAGAAGAGCTGATGAGCATAATCGTCACCTTTTGCTGAATGTGTGTGAGTACACTCCCAACCGAGAACATCGGTTTTTATTTTTGCGGTACGCTTTAAGCTGTACAAATCCCAGGCGAAGGGTCTTTCTTCAATATCACTGACCCTTAATGTTACAGGTTTGCCGTCAAGCATTAAGGTGAATTCCTTGTCACCGCCAAGACTTGCACAAAGAATGTTAAGTTTATTGTATTCAGGACTCAGTGCAATTGTCTGTCCGTCTGCAATAAGGCTGTTATATCCGTCTTTATTTAAGGTGAAATCGACTCCGCCGCTTGTAATTATATCGGGAACAAGCTCTGTGGGGATAGTGTAGCTCTTGCCGTAAATTCCGCTGCCTGAGGGTGTCTTGTTTGAAGAAAAAGCATCTGTATTGTAAGGTAGAGCAACTGCTGCCTGTTTTCTGTATGCAGCTTTTTTCTCCGATTCACATAGAGTGAGGGCAAAGCTTCTTACCTCGTAGGGCTTCATATCAAAGACAAGATTGCCGTCAGCCACCTGAGCTTCAGCGATATATTCCTCGGAAGCGTAAATCTCGCGTGCAGAGACTATGCCGTTGCCTAAGGTCAGCTTAACATTTTTATGATATTCATTGTTGCCTTCATTTACTCTTACAACGATTTCATCACTGTTTTCTGCCTTTTTGATTGCACGGATAATAATACCTTTATCCGATATATTTGCGAAACTGTATGATGTTCCGAGAATACCGCTGTGCTTATCGGCAACAAATGCCGACATGGGAGCATTAAATTCACGGGCAGCTGTCTGGACCCTTGTCATATCGGTACCCTTGTGGGCGCAGATGGCATAGCCGTATCTGTTAAGACCCAGGTCCATCATGCTCTGCATTGAGGCAGGGCGGGAATTATTAAGGGGAGTATGTATAACCGTAAGTCTTAATGTGTTATTGTCGAACTTATCCCAACCGTATTTGCAGTCGCTGATTACTGAAACACCGTATGCGTCATTTCTGTCGGTGATATCAGCCCATTTCTGCGCAGGAACCTCATAGACTTTTTCTGTGGCATTGCCTCGCTTTATTGCGCCGAGTCCCAGGTCGAAGGTAGCCATATCATTGGCGCAGGTAAAGCTGAAGACGTTTTTACATAAGGTTCTCTGGCTGTTCCAGATAAACTCACACTGCACCTCAACCATATCAGAGCCTGCCGACAGAGAAATATTGTTTGTGAAAACAGAGTCGTCGGATTTCTGTATAACCTGTATAGTGCACCTTGCAGGACCCTTTTCAATTACCTTTGAGCTGACAAACTCTGCTTTTCTGTCAGGTTTTCTTATGGACTCTTTATACTTTATCTCCCAGGCGGGATAAAGCCAACCGCCTACATATTTATCGAAAATTCCAAGTGTTACAGGAGCTGAGAGAAGCTCTTTGCCAAGCTCCTTATCAAAGATCGAGCCAATGTCACCGTTGCTGTTAAGGGTGACTGTGTATCTTTCATTTTCCAATGATTTTTCAGTTGCCTTGATAGCTGTTTCAGCCAAATATTCCTCACTGCTTTCCGTTACATCGAAGACTTTATATGAAACAGGCGGCATATATACCGAAAAAGCGATTGTTGTTTTATTCTCAGCTGCACTGATAATCTGTGAGGGGATTTCTTCGCCCTTTGCATTATATACGGCAATATTTTTATACTTTCCGTCGATAACCGCGGTTACAGATCCTCTTCTTTCGCATTCAATGGGGTTATTGACAATTACGGGTGTACCCTTACAGAAGGAAGTATCAAGCATACCGGATATTGCAGATACACTCTTTTCATATTCGTGGGCAAGCTGATTGAGGGAAAGCCCATAATCGTTCCAGGAGCGAAGATAAGCTTGATGTATTGAGGTACCGGGTAAATCGTCGTGGAATTGATGATTGATGAGTCGTTTCCAGGAAGTGTTAAGCTGCTTTTGCGGATACTCTGCTGCACCGAGTCGGTATGCTGTTACTGCAGCTCTTTCAGCCATATCTGCAAGCTCTTCACCTCGTTTATTCCAGCGCTTGCTGAGTGCTCTTGATGTGTAACCCGCTGTGCCGTGGTCAGTTAAAAGCAGTTCGTTATTCCATGAGGGCAGTCTGTCTCTGTCTGCCTCGGTCATTTCCGTCATAATCTGCCTGAACACCTTGTCGGAAGGGGAGGAGTGAACCTTGATATCCGATTTATCGTTCCTCTTCATATTTCTGCACATACTTCTCACTGAGGGAGGAATGGGTCCGCCGCCTCTGTCTCCGATACCGTGGAAAATCTCCGTTACATTTAATCCGTAAGGCTCATTTTCACTTAGCTTTTCTTTAATGGCCTTACTCTTTCTTAAATTACCCAGAACGGCAACATAGTTGTGCATTTTAATACTTGCAATAATATATTTCCCGTCAGGTCCGTACCATTTACCAATGTCAAAAGGCTGACCGTAGGCGCTTCCCCAGGAGAGTTTCTGCGTTGTGAAGCCATAGAGATTTGAATGATTAGCAATTGAGGGCAGGGCATAGCCGAAGCCGAAGCAATCGGGCAGAAAGATATCTTTGCTTCTGACACCGAATTTTTCTTCAAAATAGTTATTGCCTAAGAGAAAGTTTCTGAAAAGAGCTTCAGGTGACGGGACATTAACATCCCCGTTTTCCCAACCGGAGCCGCAGGGATACCAGTTTCCCTTTGCCACATATTCCTTAAGCTTTTCAAACTGATCGGGATAATACTCCTCCATAAGCTCATATCTGTAAGCACCTTCAAAATTGAAAACATACTGAGGGTATCTTTTAAAAAGCTCAAAATTCCAACGAAGGGTATGAGGGATATAATTCCGTACCGTTGTTTCAAAATCCCAATTCCATACCGTATCAAGGTGAGCGGTTGCGATTGTATGAACATGCTTAATACTACTCATGGCAATAATCCTGACGCTGATGCAGAAGCATCAGATATCTGTCCTTTCCTGATTATGTTTGTGTATAAATTTATATTACCATAAAAAAACTCCAATTTCATCATATTTCACAAAAAAATCAGTGTTAAGAAAATATTTATTGAAAATCTGCATTAGATATGGTAGTATTAACTTGGAAATTTATCCGGGAGGCGAATTCTATGTTAAATGGTATAAAGGAGCTTTTATGCAAATCCTATCCCGATGCAACAAAGGATATCGGTGATTACTCAAATAAGGAGCGCAACTTTTACCTTGCGGGAATGTTCGGGCAGAATATCATCTATGCAGTTGTAGGTTCAGTGCTTCAGGTTTTTTACACTGATATTCTGATTATTCCCACTATTGCCGTCAGTGCGATAATGGGTATTTCAAGAGTGTGGGACGGAATCAATGATATTATTATGGGCACCGTTGTGGATAAAACCCATACCCGTTGGGGTAAATGCAGACCGTATCTTAAATTTGTGCCTATGCCTATAGCAATCACAACAATTCTGATGTTCTTACCAATTACAAATCTTCCGGTCACTGCAAAGATTATTTACGTTATTTTCAGCTTCCTTTTATGGGAAACGCTCTACACCCTCGGTGACATTCCGCTTTGGGGTGTGACCTCACTTATGACTCCTGACGAGGAAAAGCGTGCAAAGCTCATTTCTGCCGCAAGAACTATTTCAAGCGTAGGCAGTATTATTGTTGTTGCTTTCTATCCCATAAAGGATGTTTTCGGTGCAATCGACCTGGGTCTGTTTGAAAATACGGGTAAAGCCAATTCGGACCTTGCTTATTTTTCTGAGCCTCAGGGTTACCTTCTCGCTATAGTGGCAATCGCTATTTTCGGCGGTATACTTTTCAGACTGCCCTTTGCGTTTATCCGTGAAAGAATTGTACAGGCACCTAAGGAAAAAGATACCGGACTAAAAGAGAATCTTAAGCTTATGTGGGAAAACAAATTATTCCTGCGCGCTCTTGCTTCAAATATTCTCGGCTGCACCAAAACCATTATGCTCACAGCAGGTATATATTTCTGCAAATGGGTACTCGGTAACGGTGGCAACGAAACCGTGTGGCTTATAAAACTCGGCGGTCCTTTCCTTATTGGTATGATAATCGCCATGAATTCAAGCACTGCATTTGCAAAGAAATTCGGCAAGAAGAAGGTTTATCTCATTTCTTCTTACCTTAATGCGGTTCCGTATATACTTATCTTCCTTGTGGGATATCAGAGCATCATATTTATGGCAATTATGCTCTTCTTCGGTGGCTTCCTCACAGGTTTCACAACTGTTTATAACACCACGATGATAGCAGACAGTGTGGACTATATGGAGCACAAAAAGGGTAAGAGAAATGACGGCGTATTTTTCTCGGGACTTAACTTTACCGCAAAGCTCACAGCCGCAATTACAGCCATTATTACAAATCTTATTTTCTCAGCGGTTAACTATACGGACACAATCAACACGCTGACGGCAAATATTGCAGACGCTTCAGCAAAGGGACAGGATTACGTTCTTGATTTCGCAGCTACATATCCCGAAATTACCTCTGCAATGCTGGTACTCATAACTATTATCCCTGCTGCCGGCTGTATTCTTCAGGCGCTTCCGATTCACAGATATTCTCTTGATGAAAAGCAGCACGCTATAATCCTTGAAGAGCTCGAGGAAATGCGGGCAAAAAACCTTGATTAAAATCAGACCCTCACGAGAAATTCCTTCTTGTGAGGGCTTTGCAATATAACGCCGGAGATACAAAGAGGGTGTAGGCCGAAAGCTGAGTTTGTAAACACAAGTAGAAAAACCGTCGATTATCTTGACAAGTATCGGATAGAATTATATAATTTTTTAAAGGACAATATTAAACTCAGGAGGATATTTTATGAAGAAGAGTAAAAAAATTCTAATTTCAATATTAGCAGTACTGCTGGTTGTTGTACTTGGCGCATTAGCAGTATTTCAGGGTGAAGCACGTACCTTGCTGTCGGTGAAGGAAAAGGGAGAAACAGGTATTTATGAGATAAACTATGCCGCTGACTACAAGCTTGATGAGCTTCTTGAGTCCGGCGGTGCATCAACAGAGGAACAGCTGGTTCAGTACATAATAAAGACTATGCTCAAGGGTCTGCCCATTGAGGTGCCCTATGAAATACCAAACCTTGCATGCTCAACCTTTTATGCCGAAACCCCAGAAGCGGGATATATATTCGGCAGAAACTTAGATAATCAGACAACAGACCTTGCCGTCATAAAAACATCTCCCAAAGACGGGTATAAGTCTGTTTCAGTTGTTAACCTGAGCTTTTTAGGATATAACGAGAGCTATACGCCCGATAAGCTGATGGACAGAATCAACACCCTTGCTACAGCTTATTTCCCTCTTGACGGAGTCAATGAAAAGGGTCTCGCTGTAGGTGTACTTCAGCTTCAGGCACCTGCAACAGCACAGGATAACGGCAAAACCGATGTTGGTACTACCCTTGCAATCAGAGCAATGCTCGATAAATGTGCAAGCGTTGACGAAGCAATTGAACTGCTTAAAGGCTTTGATATGTACGCTGCCGCAAAGGGTTGTTATCATTTCCAGATAGCAGATGCCGCAGGTAAAAGTGTTGTAGTTTCCTATGTAGATAATGAAATGGTGATAACCGAAAAAGAAAACGGATTCATTGCTGCAACAAACTTCTATCTCCACGATGTACCATTTGAGTATGAAAAGCAAGGTCTTGACCGCTATGAAATTTTAGAGAAGACACTTGCTGAAAAGAAATCTGTGCTTTCTGCAAACGAAGGTATGGAGCTGCTCAAAGCCGTGAGAATAACCGGTACCGATCCTGATGAAAAAGGAAGAGTATATTCCACTCAGTGGTCTTCGGTTTATGACCTGACAAATCCGACGCTCAATCTTTGTGCAGATATGAATTATGATGATGTTTATACTTATGCTGTAGATTAATTGTAACGGATAAACTGAAGCCGGAGGCGACTTGGAAAGTGCCTCCGGCTTGATGTTTTTATGATTTGGTTGTTTTTATGAAGCAAGCTTTGAAAAGAAGAAAATGATTGTTAATTGTTTGATTAAACGAGTTGAGGTCAGCCGAGGGTACAAATTAAAAGTTGAGTTTAACATTGATTTTGAGCAGTTTATGGTGGGTTTGGATGAAGTAGCGTAAAAGAAAACCGAGTAGAGTTTTTGTGCTCTGCTCGGGTTCAGATACTATCGGTTTTTATTTTTTCTTTTATTATTATTATTGCCTTTTTTTCGCTTTGTCACCCTTTTTCTTCGACTTTTTAGGTGGCAGTGCAATAAAAGACAGTGGAGGCAAAGGATTGCTGTCTTTTCTGTAAAGAATACACAAGATAATTACAGATACTAAAATAACAACAATGCATAAACTCTGCCAGAGTGTTATACCAAAAACGAGATTTCTAAGGGCAGGTTCATAATGTCTGAAAAATTCAAAAGCAAACCTTGAAAGACAGTAAAGAACGGCAGTTAAGGGATATGCCATACCACGGCGATAAAAGCTCTTTCTTTTCAGATAGTAGCATCCTGCCAGAATGAGAAATAATGTAATTGCTTCAAAAAGCTGTACAGGAAAAACCGTAGCATCAATTCTGTCTGAATGTACACCCCATGTACATTCAATGCCAAAACAACAGCCTTCTATGTGACATCCGATTTTTCCTAAGGCAATTGTAGCAAACAACCCCGGAGTTAACATATCAAGTGTGTTTCTTCCGCTGATTATTTCAACATGTTTTTTAGATTTTTTGTCAGCTGAAGTATCTTTTGATTTTATAATATTGCGGATTAACTTCTCAATAGCGACTGTCAGAAGAATTAAAAGCGGAGCAAAAAGCACTGCGCCGAAAATAGCAAGCCTGCTTGAATCGTCGATATTATTAGCAACGCAAATAGCCGTATAAATTCTACCCATAATATTTGCGCCAAGCATACCGTAAATAAAAGTCAGAGAGTACCAGAGTGCTCTTTTCCGTGATATGTTATAAATATGGTAGAAATTATAGTTATACCAGATCAGAAATATAAATCCGAGGACAAACATGAAGTAATACATAACATTATCTCTTTCTTCTTTTTTTATGTTTCATTGTGTTGTTTTTAGATTTTTTATCCACCTTTTTTTTAGGAATGCCAAAAAAATCTTGAGATACGCGGATAATATATACAGTATTGAAAACCAATACAGCTAAACCTAAAAATACAACATAGGGATGCATACGATAAATAATCAGTGCTGTTGCATCACCTAAAAGCTTAAATAAAGCAACAAGCCAAAGTGATAAATCAATTTTTTTCATCTGTTGTTTTTTGTCGAATTCAAGATTGAACTCAACCGCCATAACAAGATCCATAACAAAACTCAGGAAAATATATCCGTTCGAGCCATCAGAAAACGGCATATTGAATAAGGCTGCACATATAATGCCATAGCAGACAAAGGATATTAGATATAAAAGAGCTTTTTTATTTTTGGCATCTATAAATTCTTTAACTATTAATGCGACAATGAAAACATCAACAATAATCCATGCTATATCAACATATTCCCAATAATAAAATAAAGCAATGATTTCCCAGGAAAAATTAAGTGAAATAGAAAATGGCGGAATGGCATGTGTCTTATTGCGTACTGCATAAACAACAGCAAAAATATAGGCAAGAGTCCAAAATGCAGTCAGTAAAATTAACATAACATCTCGTGTTGTCAAAAAAGCCACCTCCTTTACATTGGTTCTATACAAAATTCCGATAGTCTAACATATCAGAATATGAAACGAAAGAAATACATATCAGTGTTCATCATACCTTAGTAAATTTCAAATGTCAAGCGTATATACGTATTATTAACATTTATATTGATACCAAAAAATCCATACACGACAGTGTATGGATTTTTTTCTGTGGTGGAGACGGAGAGGATCGAACTCTTGACCTCTTGAATGCCATTCAAGCGCTCTCCCAGCTGAGCTACGCCCCCATATTATACAATGCTTTCGCATTGTGTGAAATCTGACCTTAGGTCAGGTGAAATTTGCTTTCGCAAGTGAAATATCGGCTTTGCCGATGTGAAATTTTTATCTGACGGAAAATGTTTTATCAGTGAGAGTATTTTATCACAAAGCAGGGTCTTTGTCAATAATTTTTATTGCAGTTAATTGACAAACATCCCAAAACTTGCTAAAATATAGCGGACTTAAATTTACGGCAGGGTACAAAAGCCCTGACAATAAAAGAACGGAGAGTTTAAAAATGACATACTTTTACAAAAAAGACGGCGAAGCTTTTGTGCCTGAAAAAATAAATCCAGACCTTGTAAAGCTCGCCAATGCTGTGATCAAGGCAACCAAAACCGGTTTCAGATTCCAGCTCAAGTCAACATCTCTTTCAAATGCCCTCAAAGCAGGTAAGAGAGAGCAGATGCTCACAATTATGCAGAAGTGCTTCCAGACCAACAGAAAGCTCTATAACGACGATATGGCTCTTACAGGTGTTACCGTTGAGGAGGTTGAGGACAGCTTCTTCGACGATAAGGACGACGATTTCATCAAGGCTCAGCTCAAGGTGCTTATGGATTTCGCCGCTATAAACACCGTTGTTGAATCAAGAATGATGAGCCTTCTCAGTGCAAGCTGTGAAAAGGCTCTCGGCGTACCCCTCAACAAAATCAAGTTCTTCACCAACCAGGACGTAATTCTTGAGCTTGATGAAGACGAGGAAGAAACCGAAGAATAATCCCCGCATAAGCATTACAGAGGCAGATGTTAAATCTACCTCTGTTTTTTTATACTCTGCCGAATGGGTGAGCTTGTTTCAGAAATATATGGGCTTGAAGTCGTACATATCTCTTATATTGTCTTCTTCGGTGTGAATTGTTATAAGAGAGCTCGCTACCTTTGTCTGAGGTGCAACGTGATAATATGTGCCCTCGTAGAAGCTGCACTGGTCATATAAGGGGTGGTTGTGTCCCATAGAGAGAAGACCTACGCAGCCGCTTTCTGTGAAGACATCGTCAAGAGGCTGATTCTTGGGGATATTGTACTTTTCGATACGAAGACCCAGAGTGGGATAGCCGAACTTATATGCTTCGCCCTTTCTTGCAGCTCTGAAGAAATTGGGAGTGTTTTCGTGAAGAAAAACGCTTACGGTAACTTCGCTGTTTTCAGCCTGCTTACCTGCGATTTCGTCTTTACACCAGTTTACCTGATCCTCGTGAACATAGCCATAAGTATGGTCAGGGTCATCGTTGTCGTAGTCCATAGTATCAATGAAGAGCATAGAGTGGGTCATTTCACCGCCGCTTATAATATCAATACTGTACTGACAGCCGCCCGAGATTTCGGGTACATCGGAAACGAGACAGTGCTCATACTGTGAGAGGTATGCCACTACGTCTTCGCTTGTGCCGTAATTTATGCCGTCATTGTTGCCGGGTATAAAGGCCCAGTATTGGTCAGCGTCCTCGAATATGCCTGCAACGGTGCGCAGCACATAAGCCTTATTGAAGTCACCGTCATTGCCGTCGTCAATCATATCGCCGGATACGACTACAAGGTCCGGGTCGTATTTGTGAGTAAGGTCTTTCATTTTCTGAAGAACATTCATATCAGCGAGGGTTACACCAGTTGTAAAATGAGTGTCGCTGAACTGAAGCACCGTAAAGTCACCGTCTTCGTCAGCATAAAGGTCAGGGAGTACTTTCTGTACGTTTACTGTTTCAGCGAAGCCTGAGATGTCGCCCTTGTTTTTGATTTCCTCGGCAAGCTCGCCGCCGGAAAGAAGAGAGACAGCCATTGTGATGAATGCAATAAGAACCGATAAAAAGTTTGTCATTGTTTTTCCTCCTGTAGTAAATAATTTTTCGGGACAACCTTTTAGCTGAGGCAAAATAAAAAGTGCGCCCCAAAGAGACGCACTAAAAATGCATCTCATTTGTTGTCACACAAATTTCACGAATAGTCCGCTTGGGATATAGGCAAACAGAGACACATTTTTACCGATAGTGTCCCCAAACGAATCGAGCTTAATATGAAATTTATGTGACAGCTATAGTTTAACATTATTTACTAAAAAAATCAACCTTTATTTTCGGTAGGCGGCTTCAGTGGGGCGGGGCTCCGTTAGCCGAACTATCTTCGGCTTAAGGCGTCTGTGACGCCTTCGAAACCGCATTTATGCGGTTTCACGGAGCCCCTTGCTGTTTCCTGCACTGAGTTGCTGCTATTCAATGCTTTGGTTTCGTCAAATTCACCAAATATATGCCTGATTTTTCTATCACCAATTTTGTTAGAAGTGTGTTATAATGTCATTAACGGCAGGGTACCAAAAATAAGCCCTGCAAAAAAAGGAGACTGTTATGAACACTTACACAAAAAAAGAACGTAACATGTACCTTATCGGTCTTTTGGGTCAGAATATGATCTATAACATTATCGGTACAGGTATGGCTTTCTACTTCCAGAGCGTTATCTTCATTCCCGCAATGGCTATCAGCGTTATTATGGGTATTGCACGAGTATGGGACGCTATCAATGATCCTATGATGGGTACGATCGTTGACCGTACAAGAACAAAATGGGGCAAATGCCGTCCTTATCTTTTCTTCGTACCCGGCGTAGTTATGGTAACAACTATTCTTACATTCATCAACGGCCAGTATTCGGGCTCTAACTCAGCGACAACAAATGCCATCATCATTGGTTGGGCAGGCGTTTCTTACATACTCTGGGGTATGACCTACACAGCAGGTGATATTCCCATCTGGGGTATTACTGCTCTTATGACTGAAAGCGATAAAGACCGCTCAAAGCTTCTCGGTCTTGCCCGTATCGTCGGCGGTATCGGCTCAGGTATCATTATGCTTTCAATTATTCCTGTTTCTCAGACTGTCGGTGCTAAGTTTACAGAAGGCGGCATGAGCCAGGCCAAGGGTCTTCAGTACGGATTTATAGTTGTGACAGTTATTCTTACTGTAATCGGTACAGCAGCGTTCCAGTGCTCAGCTTATGCAAAGGAAAGAGTTAAGCAGCCCTCAGACGATGCCAAGGGCTTTATCGATAATGTTAAGATTATGTGGGGCTGTAAGCCTTTCAGGAGAATCCTTATCTCAGGCGTTATCAAGGCTCCCATGCAGATTCTCGGTCTTGTTGCAATGTCTCTTCTTTCCTACTACTTCGGCGACAACGGCGGCGACGGTCAGGACTATATGCTTTATATGGTACTCCTCGGCGGACCTATGTTCCTCGGTCAGTTCGGTGCAATGGCTATAGTTCCCAAAATGTGTGAAAAGCTCGAAAAGAGAAAGGTTTACAATGTTACAAGTATCGTTGGCGCTATTCCCTTTGTGCTTCTCTTTGTTGTTTATCTTATTGACGGCACAGGTCTTTATAAGTGGCACTGGATTGCAATTATGGCAGTGCTCTTTGCTGTTGCAGGTGCAGGCGTTGGTGCTTCAACAGTTATTCAGTCAATTATGATCGCAGACTGTGTTGACTATGACGAGTATCATACAGGCTACCGTCCTGACGGTGTATTCTTCTCAGGTCAGAGCTTTATTACTAAGCTTGGTGCAGGCGTATCATCATTCATTCAGGGTATCGTATTTGCTGCTGTAGGCTTCAGCGGTGATGCAGTTGCAGCCTGTAACGAGGCTCTTGCAGCTTCACCCAAGGAGGACTTCCTCTTTGCTACAGCTCCTGAGTTTGAGCCCTACCGTTTCGGTATGTTCTTCCTTATCACTATCCCCGCGGCTATCACCTGCTTTATTTCAGTAATTCCCATGCTTAAGTATGAAATTACCAATGAAAGCTATAAGAAGATTCTTGCAGAGCTCAACGAAAAGAGAAATGCAGAAACTAAATAATCGATTCTTATCAATTTTCATTTTTTAAAACTCCTAAAAGGGAAAAGGACTGCCTTTATCGGGCAGTTCTTTTCTTTATATAAAAACCAAAGGACAGACCGCTGCGGTCTGTCCTTGAATTATGCAAGTTGGGTGATAGAGGGAAGCTCGGCGGCTCCATAGGCGAACTTAGTTCGCCCCGGCGGCTGCGCCGCCGTAAAATCGCTCTGCGATTTTAATGGAGCCGCCTGCCACCGCTGACTTTCCCTTAATCTGAGGAAAGGTTATATCATTCTGTAAAGCTCAACGATGATAGTCCAGAAGCGTGAGCTCTTGAGCATAAAGATAAGATCGTTTACAAAGGAGATAAGATCCTTGCTCTTTTCATAAGTAAGAGTATCAGCACCGTTGTCAATAACAAGCGCCTGAGTAAGACAAAGACCGCCTTTGCCGAAGACCTCGGCTCTTACATATTTGAAGTTCTCTGCACCCTCTATTGTGTCAAGGTCAAGAGTAACAGGCTCATTGCCGATTGCACCCTTATAGACAATCTTACCGTCAGCGATAAACTGAACTGTTTCGGCGTTGTCAGCTTCAACTGTTATCTTGTGACCGTCAACATCAACCTTAGTGAAAACGGGATAGGGGATATCAGCATTTCTTACATCAAAAGCTTCAGCAGGTCCGATGATGTCATTGCCGTGTAAGATTGAACGGGTAACAAGGAATGATGCACCTGTCTGCATAGTCTTTTTGATATTTTCTACGGTGTTTTCTTCCATCATAAAGATGCTGAAGGAGCTGTCAATATTTTCGATAGTGTGAGCGTCGGTGTTGCTGAAGCCGATAACGTTTTTGCCGTAGGGGAGTGTATACATAAGAAGGTTATCCCAGAGTATTCTGTCGTAGGGAGTAACGCTGTTCTTTTCGTTGAAGACCTCCATACCGAGGCAGGTGTCGTATTTAAGGAGAATGTCGCCGAAGAACTTTATGTTTTCTTCATTGCTTACCTGAGCAATATCGTTTTTGCTTTCAAGCCAGTCGCCGGGATGATTGATGATTGAAAGTCCTCCGTTTTTCTGAGTGAAGGATATAGCCTGCTCATAGCCGTTTTCCGTGCCGCCGAAGCCGTTGCCCTTGCCCTCGGGAAGGAAGAAAGCATTAACGTGGCTCTTTGTGAGAGTGAGATTGTTAAGCTCGTTTGCACCAACGACGCAGGTCATCTTGTCGCCTCTGACTGTGCCGTCGTAAAGGGGATATGTACCTGTTGTGATAGCCTCGAACTCCTCGTCGGTCAGATGTGCGATTGTTTTGCCTGAAAGCTTCTGATAAGTATAAAGCAGAAGAGTAGGCTGAGGTCTGTTCCATTCTACGCCTGTGATACCGTGGTCGGAGTTTGCAAGGAAGTCATATCCCTGATTGTAGTATTCCTTAACCATAGTGGCAAGGTCGATATCGGCATCGCTGTAGGTTGAATGGGAGTGAAGAGTGCCCTTGTAAGCACCCCAGGCGTTGTTGCCCTCCCATATAACATCACTGTAGGGTGAAAGGATAGTGTAATCACTGTCAGCACTTGCTGATAATACTGTAAGAGAGAAGCAAAGAGCTAAACAGAGAGCGAGTGAAATAAGTTTTTTCATAAGAATTCCTCCTTTTGTTCATACATATATTTAATCAAAAAAGTATGGTTTTTGTCAATAAAAAGCGGGATTTTATAAGCTGATTCCGTAGTGATTTATGAGCCTTTCGTATTCGCTGTCGGTTATGTGAAGCATACTGCCGTGCCTCGGATTCAGATGCTCGAGAGAGAATTTTTCCCGGGGTACCTCTTCGAAATTTACCATATCATCCGTAATCTGCATATAATATCCGCCGTTTCTGAATTTATCGGCAATCATAATATATTTGTCTGTGCAGAGAAGTCTATACATACAGTTGCCCTCAAGGGCGATTTCACCTGTGGTGACTTTGTTGTTTTCGGGTTCGTAGTATGGTCCGTCGGGGGCGGCAGCGGTACAGTAGCAGATGGACTCCTTTTCGCCGTCTGCCTCATAAAGATAAAAGGTGCCGTCTTTTTCTATTATGTCAGCATCAATGGCGCATAGGTTGCTTTTAGGTGCAAAGAGAAGCTTCGGAGAAGTAGTGAGGGTATGAAAATCCTCTGTATAGGCGTACCATATAACAGTATCAAGGTCGCTGTCTTTGTTATGATGAGTCCAGTAAATCATATATTGCTCTTTATTTTTATCGAATATTACCTGAGGCGCCCATACTCTGTCGGCGTCCTTGGTTTCTTCATACTGTGAAAAGTCAAGTATCCGCTCATTTTCCCAGTTTATCAGGTCGTCGCTGTCCCATATTACCATAGAGTTATTGTTGCACCAGCCGTCTTCGCTTCGCATATCTGTTGCAATAATATGAAACTTACCCGTTTCATCTCTGAAGATATATGGGTCGCGGCAGCATTTTTTGCCGAGAGTCTGAGTTATAATGGGACTGCTGTTATTCAATACGCTGAAATGAAAACCGTCTTCGGATATTGCAAAGTGGGTTCTTTCTCTTTCGGGTTCATTGCCTGTGAAATAGCAGAAAAGGTATTTTGTGAGATTTTCCATAATGTTACACCTTTCTTTTGGTATAGTTCAATTATATATTATTTCAGCAGGATTTTCAAGGTAGGGGCGGGGCTCCACGAAAACACCACCTGCGGGTGGTGTTTTCCAAGGGTGCGCAGCACCCTTGAGCCGAATTCATTCGGCGGTGGAGCCCCTCGCTGTTTCCGGCAGAAACTTTATATGTAGACTTGCAAAAGCTACAGATATTTGATATACTTATATGAGAATGAAAAAAGAAGGTGAAACTTATGCCTATTAAAATAGATGACAGACTTCCTGCCAGAGAAATGCTTGAGCAGGAAAATATATTCGTTATGACGGAATCACGTGCTAAAAGTCAGGATATCCGTCCTCTTAAGATTCTCATTCTCAATCTTATGCCGACTAAGATTGTGACGGAAACACAGCTTCTTCGCCTTATGAGTAATACACCGCTTCAGGTTGATGTTGAGTTTTTGCAGATGGCAACCCATCAGTCGAAGAATACCTCTCAGAGTCACCTGAATAAGTTCTATTATACCTTTGATATGATTAAGCACAGAAAGTATGACGGTATGATTATAACCGGTGCACCTGTTGAGCTTATGGAGTTTGAAGAGGTTGACTACTGGGAGGAGCTTTGTGAAATCTTCGAATGGACAAAGACCAATGTTTATTCTACCTTCCATATCTGTTGGGGTGCTCAGGCAGGTCTTTATTATCACCACGGTATACCCAAGTATACTCTTACCGAGAAGATGTTCGGTGTATTCCCTCACAGACCTCTTGATTTATACCACCCTCTTATGAGAGGCTTTGACGAGACTTATTTTGTGCCTCATTCGAGACATACGGATATCAATTTCAATGACGTGGCTCTTTGCAAGGATTTGCAGATACTTTCCTATTCAGAGCAGGCAGGTATTCATCTTGTGTCAGACCTTGAGTGCCGTAATTTCTATGCAACCGGTCACAGCGAATATGATGCCGATACACTTGCCAAAGAATATTTCAGAGACAAGGAAAAGGGTCTTGATATAAAGATACCCTATAACTATTTTCCGGACAATGACCCGACTAAGAAGCCTATCATCACCTGGCGTAATGTAGGTACTCTGATGTTTACAAACTGGCTCAACTACTTTGTTTATCAGAGAACACCTTATGATATTAATGACATTTAATTAAGTTAGGAGTTGCTGACGAAAATATAAAGCATTTTACTATAACAACTTCCGATTATATCCCATAAAGATTAAAACAGCAGACCTGCCTTTAACGGAAAAGTCTGCTGTTGTTTTTTTGTAATGAAATTCGCAGTAATTAAGTTTTTTTTCAAAAGCTCACTTGAATCAACTCCTAACTCCTAACTTAATTACGCCGGCTTTGTAATTCTCAGATGTGTCTGAGTATCCGAGGGTAAATTTGTCCATGTGTGAATTATTTCAGGATGTGCGAAGATTTCATCAAGCTTCTTTGTAAAGGGGATAATATCGCCGAAATCAAGAGCCCTGTGGTCAAAGGCAATGCAAAGGGGGAGTACCTTGCCAACCCTGATAGTGTCGTTGCCGTATTTGTCGGTTTCGACTACGGGTCTTTTCTGTACTGCGCCGATAGCGATTGCACAAACCTGAGGGGGTATAATTTCAAGAAGTGCGACGGAGCCTCTTTGTCCGAGGTCAAGTGAGCCTACATTTGAAATTGTGATTGTACCCTGCTGAATATCGTTGTCACCGAGTCTTTCGGTTTCGGGGATAGAGTGATAAGCTTTTTTAGTCTTGCCCTTGAGAGTGCGGACTTTATACTTGCCTGTCTTTGCTCCTAAGATGCGAAGGAAAGCCTCAATAAGTTTACCCTGCTTAATGGTATTCACAGTTCTGTTGAAGGATACAGTATACATAGCCTCGTTAAGGTCGGACTGCTCCATTCTTCTGCGAAGATCCTTTATATACGCTGTCATTTCGTCGAGATTCTTCTTGTCGAAGTCACGGCAGGTAGTTGTCATCATTTCACCTGAGGGAAGAATAGTGGGCATTGAAATGTTGATATCCTCATAGGTTTTGATAGTGCCTCTTATGAGTGAGTGGTTGTATTCGATATGTGAATTCATTATGGGAGCTGCTTTAAGTCCTTCTGTGATTGCTTTAATCATAAGAGTGTTGAATGTAATTTTTTCATCTTCACTTCTGCCGAAATTGAGCTTTTTGTATTCGCTGAAAAATCGGCTGACTTCGGGCTCATAAATATAAGTTACATGAGGAATGTTCTGCCAGGATTCTGAGGTCATAGCTGCAACCATTTTTCTCTGAATACCGAAATGTTCTTCTTTTACGAGTCTGTTGTTCATTTTTTCTTACCTCTTTTCATAAATTGCTATATTTTACGCACTATTTTTGTGCTTTATTGATTTTGACTATATATTAAAGGATAAAATTGGGCATTATGATATATAAAAGTTAATAAATGATTAACTTTATAAATACAATATAAATTAAATTTGTCGTATTTAATGACACGTTAATATTTATTTGCGGTGAGAAAAACACAATGCAACAAAGTGTTGCACTTTAAAATAACTTAAAACAGCAGAAAAAAGACGGTGCCTTGGCAAGGTACCGTCAAAATATTTTTTTAGTTTATAGCAAGTCTTTATCAGGGAAGTAGCCGGGAATGGGCTTGAGCTTAAAGGCATTGAGCTTGTTGAGATAATCAATGCGCTTTTTCGTTTCTTCGTTTTCGCATAGGCCGGTGCGGATATATTTATCGAGAACAGCATAGGTGAAGCCTAACTTATCTTCATCAGTTGAGCCGCAAAGACCGTCAGACGGTATTTTATCAACGAGGTCTATAGGAAGACCGAGATGTTTGCCTACTTCCTTTACCTCCTGCACCGTAAGACCTGCAAGGGGACTGAAGTCACCTGCTGCATCGCCGTAGCGTGTGGAATAGCCTACCCAATCCTCCGAAAGGTTGCAGGTGTTGGCAACTCTGCCGATCAGACTTTGTGAGAAAGCGTAAACTGTAGTCATGCGAAGTCTCGGAGCGAGGTTGATTTTTGTCTGCTCACTGATTTCGATACCGCTGTCAAGAATGGACTGAACTGTTGCGTCATAGGCTTCTTTGATATTGCAAATATAATGTTTTATGCCAAGGTGATGCACGAGCTTCAGAGCATCGTCAATGTCACTCTGCACTCCGTTTGGCATAAGTATACCGTATACTCTGTCTTTGCCCAAAGCCTCTACGCAAAGTGCGGCAACTATACTCGAATCCTTACCGCCTGAGATGCCGAGAACTGCGTTGCAGCCTTTGCCGTTTTCCTCGAACCAGTCTTTGATCCACTGAACAACTTCGGCAGTGACTTTTTCGGTATTGAACATAAGAATTCCCCCTGAAAATATATTCTGTTTATTATTATACCACAGATTTATTCTGAGTTAAAGTAGGTTGGAAGATTTTTTATTAGTGAGAGGTGGCGGTGAGGTCGGCGGCTCCGCAAAATCGCCCCGGGAGGCGATTTCCAAGAGCACCCGCAGGGTGCCCTTGCGCCGAACTGCGTTCGGCAGCGGAGCCGCCTGTCGTTTCTTCATCCAACTAAATATCAGTTGACTATTTTCCTCATTTCTGCTATATTTAAACTGTAAAAGATAAAGGAAGTGGTAAAATGAAAAAAATAACATCTCTTATTCTCGCTGTTGTTCTTATGCTGTCCGTCTGCAGTTTCAGCACCTTTGCAGCGGATACAAAAACGGAAACTCTTTTTGATGCGATTGAAGAAACTAAAGAAGTTTCAGTAACCTTCAGAACAGGTATGGGCGACGAATTCGGCAAATCTTATTCAGTAATCAATACCGTGTATATGAAAGGTGAAGATATTGCTTATGATTTTGATAATGGCTTTTTCAAGCTTCGCACTCTCACAGACGACGGTAAGCTTGTCAGCTTTTTACCTGCCTTTCCTTTCATACACGTGACGGTGATTAACCTTCCCTTTGTAAACATTGATGTATGGGGACTTATCGAAAAGGTTTCGGATTTCACTATGGATTTTCTTGTGTTTGTTAGAAGCTATGAGACAGAGATTGACGGTGTGACCTACTATGTTGAAGAATTCAGCGACAGAGGCTCGGTAATCAACAGCTTCTATTATGTGGGTGATGACCTTAAGGCTCTTAAGGCTCAGGACTTTGCCAAAAAGACAATACAGTATACATATTTTGACAATGTAAGTCTCGAGGTCGAGGATTCGGTTTTTGACAGACCTTTAGTCAGCCTTGAGCTTACTGCATTGCTTAGCTTCTTACTTATGATATTCGGTGGCGTGCCGATGCCTATAGCATAAAATTAAGATGAGCAGGTTTTCGTGCCTGCTCGTCAGTTTTTATAACAATTCTTTAACCTCTCTGATGTTGTCGATTATGTAGTCGGGTTTGTACCCATCGTAATCGGCGGCTTTATTGTGTCTGAGCCATACGCAAGATATACCTGCATTCATAGCACCTTTTATGTCGGAAGTAAGAGAGTCACCAACTAAAAGCACTCTGCCGATATCTTTTTCTGTTATATGTGAAAGGACATAGTCAAAATATTCTTTCTTTGGCTTTTGATGCCCTACGGTTTCGCTGACAAAAATATCCGTAAAGCGGTGGAGTATGCCTGCCTTTGTAAGGCGGCGCTTCTGCGTATGCTCAATGCCGTTTGTGACAATATAGAGGTCGTATCTCTGAGCTTTAAGATTTTCGATCAGCTCCTTTGCACCGTCGAGAAGGTTGCCGCCGTCACCGAGATTTCCGAGATATTCTTCGTTTATCTTAAAAGGATCCTCTGAGGGAGTAAAGCCGATTTTTTCAAAGAACATTCTGAAGCGTATCTGCTTAAGCGTGGGCTTATCAATTTCTCCTCTTTCAAGAGCTTTCCAAAGACCCACATTAATCCCTTTGTATATGCTTATATTTTCATCAGTGACGGGTACACCGTAGTGAGTCATAACTTTTGTCAGAGCCTGAGTCTCGTCTTTATCGAAGTCCAGAAGTGTATCGTCGGCATCAAAAAGAATGGTAGTATACTTGTTCATCATATCGCATCCTATGTTAGAATTCTGTATATTTAAATTTTACTAAAGGACCCCGGGCTTGTCAATGATATTTATTAGTAATATTTAATTAATTTTGTCTTTTTTCTATTTACTTTTTCAATACTTGTGGTAAAATTATATATGTATAATTATATGGAAAGGACGAGCAATTTCATTGCTTAAAGAAATATGGAGAATTCAACTTTCTGTGAAGGCATTGCTCCCGGCGGTCTTCGTGAGCAGCCTGAAATAAAACTTCTTATATGCTATCTTCTTAAAACCCTCGACAAATCTCTGACACGTACTCAGATAAACGAAATTTTGCAGGAATACCGGATAGCCAACTACTTTGAGGTAAACGGAGCTATGAGTGAGCTTGTAAACGGCGGTCAGGTGGTTTCTGAAATAGTTGACGGTGACGAGGTTATATCCATAACTTCAAAGTCAAGAATAGATGTTGCGCGTATTGAACGCTCACTGCCTAAAAGCATAAGAGAGAAGGCTGTCAAGGCAGCGCTTAAGATACTCACAAGAGACAGAATAAAAAAAGAGAGTAAGGTTGACATCGAAAAGTTAGAACACGGCTATCACGTTACTTTTACGATTTTAGATGTGGGTACGGAGCTTTTAAAGATAACTCTTTATGTTGCAGACGAAAGACAAATTGAAATTGTCAAGGATAATTTCTACAACAAAGCTGTTGGTATTTATTCCAATGTTATTTCGTCTCTCACTGTTGAATAAATCAGGAAAGGATACCCTTGAAATATGAAAAAGAAATTTTGGTTTTTCTTCACTGTTACCGTAGCGCTCTTTGCTGTGGTGCTGGGAATGTATTTCAGATATATTCACCAGAGTGAATACAGAGTTTTTATTGAAAGCTTTGATCACGGTGTCATTACCATAGACAGTAACGATACTGCCGGCACAGATGAAAAGTATTCCGTAATGTGCAAAAAGGGGCAGGAGATTACTCTTAACATCAATCCGGAGCGTACAGACACAACATATTATAATCTCAAAAAGCTCTATATAAACGGTGAGGATGTTACAAAGCAAGTTAATATGCTTCAGTATAAAACTATTGTTGACAGTAAAATGACTATTGTGGCTTCATTCAAAAAAGGTCAAAGACCTGAAAATGACAAGAGTGACGTGTCAAGTCTCGATATTGCGAAGCCTGAGCTTATAAGTCCTCTCGGCGACGGATATCTCGGTTCATTTGCAAGCTATGATATCAAAGACCCCTCAATTATTTATGACGAGGAAAGCGGATATTTTTACTGTTTCGGTTCGGATAATGTTGTAATAAAGTCAACTGACCTTCTCAACTGGGGCGGAAGAACAACTTATTTTGAAAGTGATATAAGCGCTTCAAGTAATGCTATTATGTCTTTCAGTGCTTTTGACAGTGTTTATGACTGGGCTAAAGAGCACGGCTATGGCAGCGATGAGCTGTATTCCGATAAAAACGAGGACAGGACTCCTCTTGCTCCCGATATTGTTAAGGTTGACGGTACCTACTATCTCTACTTCTCCCTGAGCAAATCTGCAGGTGCCAACGAGTCTGCAATATTCTGCGTTAAGACGGATAATCTTGAAGAGGCTGTCACATATAAACGCTGGGCAGATGTAGGTCTTGTTGTAAGCTCCTGTGGAAGACACGGCGGTACCCAGACGGTAATAAACAAGGATGGCGAGTCTAAAAAAGAAAATTTAAGCACTCACTATGATAAGGCAAATGCAGTTCACCCCAACATTGTTGTCAGTGACGACGGTATGTTTATGAGCTACGGCTCCTACTACGGAAAAGACAAAATCGAAGGTGCAATCTATCTTCTTGAGCTCAACAGAAAGACAGGCCTTTTGAAGAAAGACAGTATCTGCAATTCTCAGGGTGAAATTATTTCAACTCTTCACGGCGACAAAACCTACCGTTCAGGTGTCCTTGTGGCAAATCCCGGCAGAGTACCGTCAATGAGTAAAAAAGACGGCAGCCTCGTTACAGGCTGTGAGATTGTCTATAGCAAGGATAAGGGCTATTACTATATGTTCCTGACTTACGGTGTTGAAGATGCAAACTATAACGTAAGAGTTGCACGAAGCAGCAACATAACCGGACCTTATACAGATATGATGGGCGAGGATATGAGCGAGTATCTTAGCCGATCAGGTAAAAGTCAGTATGATAAGGGTACGCTTCTTCTTGGTGGCTACACCTTCAATCACAGCTCACAGGGCGGTGTACTCTATACCAACACAGGCAGAGCTTCAATTGGTTCACCTTGCGTAATCAAAACCAAAAACGGCAACTGGTTTATAGCATCTCAGTCCCAATCTTATTATAAGGTTGACACAGAAATCACAGCCGGTGCAGCCAAAGCGGAAGAGCTTGGTGTTAATAATGTAAATCCTGACCCCACTCTCGAAGTAAGACAGCTCCTTTGGACTATGGAAGATTGGCCTATGGCTGCACCTGAGGTTTATTCAGGTGAAAAAGCAAGAACTTCAATTAAAAAGACAAGTCTTTACGGCAATTGGGATGTTGTAATTTTCAATTCAAACGGTAGCTCCGACAGCTATAACGCTGTGGAAAGAAGCGAATCATCTTTAGTGACAATTCACGAAAAAGCTGTAATTACAACCAAGGATATCAAAAAGGGCAAGTCTATCAGCACTGAGGGTATCCTCAAGAAAGACAACGGATATTATACTATTACAATTGACGGTGTTCAGTATAAGTTTTACCCGTCAGCCCTCTGGGATTGGGAGCTGAATGAGGGCAGTATTGTCTTTACGGGCTATGGAGAAGACGGCAGTACAATATGGGGCAAGAAGAATATTTCGGGTGCTCTCGGTATTTACACCGACGCTTTCTATCATGTTCTGAGCCTTTGCGATGAAACAACTCAGGCTAAATACAACAAGAAAATCAAGAAGATAAGCGGCAATCCGTCTCAGTATTCTATCGATTCAATGACGGACAAGCTTATTGATATTCTTACATCAACTGCTGAATAAAATATTAAAAGGACGGGCATAACCGTCCTTTTTCAGTTGCAGAATGTGTGATTGCCTATGACAGTGATAACAGGCCGTGAATGCATAAAGGCATCGTTAGTTTTTCTCGGGTTAAAATAGAATACCGCACCGCCGCTGGGGTCCCAGCCGTTTATGCAGTCCTGAGCCGCTTTTCTTGAAGTAGTCGTAGCCGATACCGCCCAGTTACTGTCATTGATGCAGGAAAAAGCACCCTTCTGGTAAATTACACCTGCAATAGTATCGGGAAAAGACGCGTGTGCAACTCTGTTGAGTACCACAGCACCGACTGCCACCTGACCGACATAGGTTTCACCTCTTGCTTCGGCGGCAATGAGCTTTGCAAGGAGCTCTATATCACTTTGAGAGTACTTGCCCGATGAAGAGGAAGAAGCCTCAAGACCAAGGAATTTCAGCGTTTTAGGCCCTGCTATACCGTCGGCGGTGATGCCGCAGCTTTTTTGAAATGCAGTTACTGCTTTTTTAGTTGCCGAGCCGTAAATGCCGTCAACTGCACCGCCGTAGAAGCCAAGCTCTTTCAGCTTTTTCTGTATACGCCTTACTTCTTCGCCTTTTGAGCCGAGCTTTGACAGAGCGTGGATGGCTGTGTCGTTTTCATCTGGGTGGGTATTAATATAAAAGGCGGTGAAGGCTAAGGATAAAATTAGAATCATACAAATAGAAATTCTGTATATTTTTTTGAATTGCATAAAGTTAACACCTCTGATGTTATCTTTTGATAAATGAGAGAAGTTATTCAAAAAATAAGAATAAGCAAAGTTTTGTCAAACTTTTACAAAAGTTTGATGTCGGTGGGACAGAATCCCACAAAGGTGAAGATTGTTTGAAGTTTGCGACAGAGGTGGGTAGCCGCCGCACTGCATGCCGGATCTCACTTAAAATAAAAAGCAGCAGATCAACCTTGACGGAAAATCTGCTGTTTACATTTTTTGTTGCCCTCGCCGGGCGGGCATTCTTTCTTGTAAGAAAGAATCAAAGAACTTTACTTATTCTTACAACGAATCTACAAAGTTACAAGCTTCAAGTGCCGCCGTAGCACCGTCTGAAATAGCCGTCGCAATCTGTCTTATCTTTTTCGTCCTACAGTCGCCTGCAGTGAAAATGCCCTTCTTGTCAGTCTCGGGAACACAGCTCTCATCACTGATGATATAGCCGTAATCGTTGAGTTTTACAATGTTCTTGAAAGGCTCGTTTTCGGGCTGTTGACCGATGGCAACGAAGATACTGTCAACGATAATGTCGCTGTCTTCTTCAGTTTCAGTATTCCTGATTCTGATACCCTCGAACTTATCTTCACCGAGGATTTCAAGCACCACCGAGGAAAGAATAACCTTGATGTTAGCTGTCTTTTCAATCTCTTCTCTGAGCTTTATTTCACCTGTGAGGAAGGGGAGATTCTGAACAACGGTAACAGTTTTGCTTGTCTTTGAAAGAAGGATAGCCTCCTGAAGCGCCGAGTTACCGCCGCCGATAACTGCAACATCCTTATCCTTATAGAAGGCACCGTCACATACAGCACAGTAGGAAACGCCTTCGCCTGTAAACTTGTTTTCTTTTTCGAGACCCAGTTGTCTGTGATGTGAGCCTGTAGCGATGATAACGCTCTTGGCTTCGAAGGCTCCTCTTTCACATTCTACGGTGAAATTGCCTGCTTCGCCTTTAACTGCTGTTACAGTATCAAGCTCGATCTCAGCTCCCTGATACATTACCTGCTCAATGAGTTTATCGGCAAATTCGTTGCCACTCATAACGGTAAATCCGGGGTAGTTTTCAACCTTCGGTGAATGAGTGATCTGACCGCCGAAGGTTTCTTTTTCAATAACGAGAACCTTTTTGTCGGCTCTTCTTGCGTATAAAGCGGCAGTGAGCCCCGCAGGGCCCGCGCCGATAATTATAATATCATACATTGACATTCACCTTTAAGCTTTTTCAGTGAAAGCTCGGATGTTTGAAAGGTTAACGATTTTCTCAGCCTTGTCACCGTCGATAACGATGAGTGTGGGAGCCTGAGTTACACCATAGCGGTTAGCAAGGTCGGGGTTCTCTTCAGCAAGGAGCTTCTTGTAAGCGATGCCTGCTTTATCGAGGAACATTGCTGCCATTTTGCAGTTGGGGCAGGTAGCTGAAGCGAAAAGGATAACTTCCTTAGCTGCTACTACGGGTGTTTCTTCTTTGTACTCTGCCGATTCACAAACGCAGGCATTGAATTCTTTCTTTGCTGCTTTTATGGGGTCATATTCAACTCTGTGCTGGAATTCCTGGCTCTTACCGTCATTCCAGTTCTGAACGGGTCTGTAGTAACCTGTGATACGGCTGTAAACCTCTGTCTTTTCACCGCATTCGGGGCAGGTGTATTCTTCGCCTGCGATATAGCCGTGATTCTTACATACTGAGTATGTGGGTGAAATTGAGTAGTAGGGGAGACGGTAGTTTTCAGCAATCTTTCTTACAAGTGATGCTGCACTCTTCCAATCGGGAAGCTTTTCACCGAGGTATGCATGGAATACAGTACCTGAGGTGTAAAGAGTATGGAGCTCGTCCTGCTTGTCGAGAGCTTCGAAGATATCGTCTGTGTAACCGACGGGAAGGTGTGAGGAGTTGGTGTAGTATGGAGCCTCGCCCTTCTTTTCGTCGGAAGCTGTGATGATTTCGGGATAGTGCTTGAGGTCGTGCTTAGCAAGACGGTAGCTTGTGCTTTCTGCGGGAGTAGCCTCAAGGTTATAGAGGTCGCCGTACATTTCCTGATAGTCGGAGAGACGGCTTCTCATGTGGTTGAGAACATCCTTGGCAAACTGCTGTGCTCTGTCATCTGTAAGGTTGCATCTGAGCCAGTTTGCATTAAGAGCAGCTTCGTTCATACCGACAAGACCGATTGTTGAGAAGTGGTTAGCGAAGGTGCCGAGATATCTCTTTGTATAGGGATAGAGACCTGCATCAAGGAGGTTTGTAATAACCTTACGCTTGATGGAAAGTGAACGTGCTGAGATGTCCATAAGCTTATCGAGACGCTTGTAGAAGTCAGCTTCGTCCTTAGCAAGGTAAGCGATTCTGGGCATATTGATGGTAACAACGCCTACTGAACCTGTGCTTTCACCGCTGCCGAAGAAGCCGCCTGACTTCTTGCGGAGCTCACGAAGGTCAAGACGAAGACGGCAGCACATTGAACGTACATCGCTGGGCTCCATGTCGGAGTTGATGTAGTTTGAGAAGTAAGGAGTGCCGTACTTAGCTGTCATCTCGAAGAGAAGCTTGTTGTTGTCTGTCTCTGACCAGTCGAAATCACGTGTGATTGAATATGTGGGAATGGGATACTGAAAACCTCTGCCGTTGGCATCGCCTTCGATCATTGTTTCGATGAAAGCACGGTTGATCATATCCATTTCTTTCTTACAGTCTTTATACTTGAAGTCCATTTCCTTGCCGCCAACAATAGCGTTGAGCTCTGCAAGGTCACCGGGTACTGTCCAGTCAAGAGTGATGTTGCTGAAAGGTGCCTGAGTACCCCAACGTGAGGGAGTATTAACACCGTAGATAAAGCTTTCGATGCACTTTTTAACTGTGCCGTAATCCAGGTTGTCAACCTTTACGAAGGGAGCGAGATATGTATCAAATGATGAGAAAGCCTGAGCGCCTGCCCATTCATTCTGCATAATGCCGAGGAAGTTTACCATCTGGTTGCAAAGAGTAGCAAGGTGTCTTGCAGGTGATGATGTGATTTTGCCGGGTACGCCGCCGAGACCTTCCTGGATAAGCTGCTTGAGTGACCAGCCTGCGCAGTAGCCTGTGAGCATTGAAAGGTCGTGGATGTGGATATCAGCGTTTCTGTGAGCGTTTGCGATTTCGTCGTCGTAAACCTCTGAAAGCCAGTAGTTAGCTGTGATAGCACCGCAGTTGTTGAGGATAAGACCGCCTACTGAATATGTAACAGTGGAGTTTTCTTTAACACGCCAGTCGTTGATGTTAACGTAGTTATCAACGATTTCCTTATAGTCGAGAACTGTGCCCTTGATGTCACGGAGCTTTTCGTGCTGACGGCGATAAAGAATATATGCCTTTGCAACATCAGAGTAGCCTGCCTGAACAAGAACGTTTTCTACGCTGTCCTGAATGTCTTCAACAGCGATGTGGTGGTCTTTGATTTTCGGCTCAAAGTCTGCAGTGACCTTTAAAGCAAGGAAGTCAATCATATTGGGATTGAACTCTCTGCCCTGAGCTTCAAATGCAAGTGTGATAGCCTGATTGATTTTGCCAAGATCAAAATCAACGATTTTGCCGGTACGCTTTAATACATTGTACATTTTTCATCTCTCCTCTTTTTTTGACTTAAATTTTAGAATATATTGTTATAAAACAAATCGTGGAGCACCATATTTTGTGGTGCTCCACGATTATAGCATTAAAGATATGCAATGTCAATAGCAAAATACAAGTTATTGTATTTATTTTTTTAAGTAACACAAATTTTTTACTAGATATTGTGTTTATACGCCTCGAACGGCGACATTAGGTAACTTATCCCTTATATTTTCGGCAAGTGTTGTCATTTCATCTTTACTGAGAGGTGAAAGATTGTCACCGATAAGGTTTCCGCTGTCCTCAAAATGCTGAAGAAAATATTTGCTGTCACCTTTTAGCCAATCAGCAATAGATTCGAAATCCTCAGCTGTGTGATATTCTTTGACTGTTGTGGTGCGGAATTCATGGTCGATACCGCTTTCAATTATAGTAGAAACGCTTTCCTTTATGGCGGAAATATCAACCTCACAGCCGCAGGTCATACTGTATTTTTCTATGGAGTTCTTTATATCCATAGCCACATAGTCAATGAGCTTTTTGTCAATGAGTGATTTAAGGACATCGGGTCTTGAACCGTTGGTGTCAAGCTTTACTGAATAGCCCAGTGCTTTTGCTTTTTCAATAAACTCAGTTAAGTCACTTTGCAGTGTAGGTTCACCGCCGCTTATGCAGACGCCATCTAAGATACCCTGACGCTTTCTGAGAAATGAGAAAAACTCATCTTCGCTTATGATGTCATTGTTTTCTTCGGTAACCAGCAGGGCATTGTGGCAGAATCCGCAACGGAAATTACAGCCATAAGTGAAAACAGTGCATGCCATTCTGCCGGGGTAGTCAAGAAGGGTAAGCTTCTGAAGTCCTGAGATTTTCATTAGTGAGTCTCCTGCTTCTTATCAGACGAAATATTTCTTCCAGCTTTTGTCGGAGAGAATCTGACCCTTGTCGAGGTTGAAGATAAAGGTTTCCTGTTTGCCGTCTTTTTCTGTTACAAGCTTGATGTCAGACTTGTTGAGGTACTCTGCCGAAATGATTTTTTCGTCTGTCTTATTGAAGAACTTCTTAACAAGACCTGAGGCAACCTTATCATAATCACCTGCGTTATCTGATACGAAAAGAACGTTGCCGCAAAGGTTGTTGATCTTGCCGAGGAGATATTTCTGCTCGTCTGTGAAGGTGAGGTTGTTCTTTCTCAGGAAGAATACGTCGGGGTCATTCATCCATACCCTGCCGTTAAGGTGACGGCGGAAGATTGAGTTGTTGATAGCGCTTCTTGCATTGAGCATTTCATTACTTACCTGGATACGGCTGTAGAACTTGCCTTTGTATGTAAGGTCTACGTCGCAGCTGATTCTGCAAGCGTCGCAGATACCGAAAGCAGGTCCCATAGGTACGCCGCAACCAAGGAAGAGCTTGTCGCCTACACACTCACGAAGGAATTCCATAGCGTCGCACATAATTTCACCGCGGCTCTTGCCGTGACGGGGTTTGATGCACTGACTGTAAAGGAAGTCGAGCTTAACCATATCATAGCCCCACTCATTGAGGACAACGTCAAATACGTGTCTGAGGTATTCTCTTACTTCTTCGTTATAGATATCGAAGGTGTAAGCGCCGCCCCAGGCGATACAACCTACCATTGGCTTGCCGTTTTCGTGCTTGATGAGCCAATCGGGATGCTCCTTGGCCATACGTGAAACCTTCTGACAGTTAAAGGGAGCAAGCCAGATACCTGCCTTATAGCCCTTCTTGTGGATTTCGTCTGCAATATATTTCATACCCTTGGGGAACTTTGCAGGGTTGGGATCGAGCCAGTCGCCGATGAAGGTCTCATAGCCGTCGTCAATCTGGAAGATGTTGACCTGATCTTTATAGGGGTCAAGGCCGTTAAGGTCGCGGATAATGATATCCTCTGTGATGTTCTGGAAGTAGTTATACCATGAAGTGTAACCGCTCATCATACCGAATCTTGTTTCGGGCATTTTCCACATAGCGAAGTACTTGTCGAAAACATCTTCATAACCGCCCTCAAAGTAAACAATATCGAAAATCTTAAGAGGCTCCGATACTATCTTGCCGAGAAGGTCCTTGCAGAAACAGAACTTGTCTTCCTGCATTTTTACCTTGAAAATTGTGTAACCTGTTTTTTCGCTGAGTGAACCCCAGAGCTTAACGTTGTCACCGCTCTTTATATATGTATAGCAGTGGCTGTGGAATTCACCGGGCTTGTATGAATACTTGACAATCCACTCGTCACTGGTCTTTCTGGCAAGGTCTTTTGTGAATTCGGAAATGTTTGAAAGCTTGATGGTACCGGGCATAATTTCGTCAGCTGTCCATTCCTTTGTTTTAGTCCAGGACTGGTAGCCGGCACCGAAGAACTTGTCACCTTTCTTGAAGGTGAAGGGCATCTCAGCATAGAAGTCAACCATTTCGAAGTTCTTTTTGGGTACAAGGGTAACGGAGTATCTGTTGTCGGTGTCTTCGATTTCAAGACGGTAGAAGTCGTTTTCTTTTTCTCTAGAAGTGACAATCTCGTTGCCGTATTTATATTTTACAGTGTACTGTTTGCTCATTGTTTTATCTCCTTTAAATTTTTATATTTTTTCAATAATAATAATTTTTGACTGAAGAGTTCCACCCATATCGAAGTCAAGACCGACATTCATAAGATATGAGCCTGAGAATGCAACTTCTTTTCCGTCGTGCTCAAATTTATACTGTGCATTTTCATCGAGTCCCTCAAGGTTGATGTGATAGAATTTGTCGTTGAAGAAGGTGTTAACACTGGTGCAAAGGAAGAGCACACTCTGATTTTCGCTGACATACTGAGTAGCATATATGCTGTCCTGAGAGAAGTTCGCAAGACGGTAGAATGAGCCGAACTGAACGGTGTTTCTTATCTCCTTATACATTGCGATATATTTCTTGTGGATATCAAGCTCCTCTTCGCTGTATTTGAGAAGATTACCGCCGATTGAAAGTGAACCCTGCATAGTAACATTGAAACGGAAGTCCCAATCGCCGGGTCTTGAGCCTCTGTTGGTATCTGTCACCCATGCACGCATACACTTGATGGGATAAAGAAGTGAAAAGCCGTGCTGGATTTCAAGTCTGTCAATGGGGTCAGTGTTGTCACTTGTCCAAACCATATCGAAGTGGGAGAGAGAGCCCAGATCAACTCTGCCGCCGCCTGAAGCACAGCATTCAATCTGTAAGTCCGGGTGTTTAGCCTTAAGTCTGTCAGCAACCTCATAAACCGCCTTGACGTGTCTGTACCAGAGCTCCTGAGGATTCTCAAGGTTTTCTGCACCTGTTTCGGAATATGCTCTGTTCATATCCCACTTGATGTAGCTGATGTCATATTCGCAAAGCATATCGTCCATAACTTTAAAGACATACTCTTTTACTTCTTCTCTTGTAAGATTAAGAACCAATTGCTGACGAAGAAGAGAAGCTTCTCTTGTGTCATAATGATATGCCCATTCGGGGTGGGTGCGGAATAAATCGGAGTCGGGATTTACCATTTCAGGCTCGAACCAGAGACCAAAACGCATACCTAAGGATTTTACCTTATCAATGAGAGGTTTAAGTCCTTCGGGGAATTTATCCTTGTTTACGTACCAGTCGCCAAGACCTGCCCAGTCGTCTTTTCTCTGACCGAACCAGCCGTCGTCCATAACGAAAAGCTCACAGCCGATATCAGCTGCCATTTCAGCGAGCTTCTGCTGACCCTCTGAGCTAACATCAAACCAGGTTGCCTCCCAGCTGTTGTAAAGTACGGGAAGAGGCTCTTTTCTATATCTTTCGGGGAGAATATACTCTGTTGCAAAAGCGTTCATCTGATTGCTCATTTCGCCGAAACCCTTGGCATATCCGCAGAAAACAGAGGGAGCAACAAATTCTTCGCCCGCGTGAAGATTATATGAGAAGTCGAAATCGTTGATGCCGATGACTGCTCTTGTTCTGCCGGCGAAGTCTCTTGAAATCTCTGTTTTGAAGTTACCTGTCCAGGCAAGAGCACCGAAGAAAACATCACCCTGCTTTTCGTCTGCATTCTGAGAAAGGATAAACATAGGATTTACTGTGTGGTTGCTTCCGCCCTTACGGCTATCATAGCACAGAACACCGTTTTTAACCTCGGTGCTTTCCATACGGAATTCTGCTGCCCATGAGCCGTTGAAATTTGTTGAGGTATAGGGTCTGAGCGATGGGAAGTTGAATTCGCCTGATGATATCTTGTTCAGTACTACAAGAGAGTCGGAGTTGTTCTTTATCTTAGCATATCTTTCGATAATATCTGTATTTTCTCTGAGCTTATAGCAAAGAGTAACATCAAGATTATAAGGCTTGTCCTCAAGGATGATTTCAAGGAGAAAAGCATCACCGTCCTCGCAGACATTGAAATCTTTATATTTGAGCACTGCTTCTCTGCAACCGTCAGGATACGTAGCTATAAAGGCAGGAGTTCTGTAAACCTTGCCACCGTAGGGAATATACTCGGTCTTGGATAAGTCTCTTGCAGAGTGGTTGGAGTTAATATCCCATGACTTGTAGACTGAAACATAGTCTTCGTCTTTGCAGGGCTTACCCCAATGAAGATGACTGAGAGTACCCTCACTGTCGACTGCCATTACATAGTGCGTGTTTTGTGTCTCGAGTATAAATACTCTGTCTTTTTCTAAGATTTTCATAAATTTCCTCCTTATAAAAGCTCGTTTTAATTTCAAAGTGTTTCAATGCGGAATTCAAAGTGTGCATTATCCTCATACCACAAAGGAAAATTGGTACCCCATACATTGTTATAAAGCACATAAGTAAGTCCGTCTTTGCTTATATCCTCATACTTATTGTCGAAGTGAAGGATTTTGCCTTTGCCTGCCGACACAATGGGGGAGTGAAGATTCCGAATCCTGTAGCTGTCTTCTATCTGCACATTTTCAACTACATTGAGGTTTCTGCCGCCCATTGAAGCTATATCTGAAGGGTCAACAAGTGTGCCGATTTTATTGTATTTAACATCACCGCAGGGGAAGAGATGGAAATATATAGCTTCCGTAATGCGGTTGGCGTCCTTGCCGTACCAGGATAAATCTATTGTGAGGCCCTTTTCGGTGAGAGTATACTTAATCTGAATGAGTCTCGGCGCACCAAGCTCATCGCAAAGCTTTTTATCACACTTAAGATTTGCGGTAATGCTGTTTTCGCTTGCAGAGTATGAAGCGCACTCGGCAGAGTACTCAAATCTGCCTGACGGGAATTTGCCGTCAGTGAATTTTAAAGAGGGTCTTGCAAAGTCACCGATACACCATTTGAAGGTTTCCTTCAGGTCTCTTGTGTAGTGAGAGAGCCAGTATTTGTAATCGTCATTTGTGAAAGAAAAATAGTCAACTGCCGATTCATCGTTATCTCTGATAATCACGTCGTCTCCGAAGCTGAGACAGCCTACACCGCCTTTAGGGTTAAGGCGGAATTTCCACTTTCCGCACAGGAGTTCATTCTGCAAAGCGGCATTCCGGATTTCAGCAGGGGAAGTGGGTATGAGCTTTGAGACAGCCTTTTCAGCTTCAGCTTTATGTGCACTGCCAAGCTTAGAGAGTGCGAGGTCAATGTATTCTCTTTGTTCCTTCCAGCTTTTTTCTATAACGCTGTAATAGCCCTGCTTTCTTCTGCCGTCAAGTCTGCCTGTAATAGGCATAATGCTCTGAGGAAAGTCTCTGAAGGGGTGGCGGATTTTGACTTTATCAGCTTTCCTTGCCTTCTGAAATTCCTTTTTAAGATAGTGCTCGTAGTCGGAAAAATATATTTTTGAGTCCATACCGCAGGTGTGCTCGGCTACGCAGAGAAGAGCATCTGAAAAGCCGATATACTCGTCACTGCTTTTAACCATACTGCCGTCTTTCAGCCACTTATCCTTAAGGGACATAAGCTCTCTGAGAGAAGCTGATTTATAGGGATCGGTAGCACTGCCGTGAATCCAGGTGTCACCGATTTCACATTCAACCACGGGGAGCTCGTCTTTCTTTGCCCATATAGCTTCGGCATATTCGTCGAGAGTACCTGCAGTAACCTCATAGCCGGGATATTCCTGTCTGATAGCACCGATTTTTTCAAGCACCTTTTCCGGTGACGGGGCACCGTGGTTATCCAGAGTATGGTCAAAGTAAAGAATTTCATCTACAAGGTCACTTTCAAAAGCACCGCCGTAGGCGCCGGAATAGATAACAACTATCTCATAGCCGTCACACTTCCATAAAAAGCATTCGGGTACTTCGGGAAGAGAAGAAGCGCCGTTAACACCGATATGAAGAAGCTTGATTCCGTGCTCTGCAAGAGGTCTGATTATGCCCTTGGTGTGGCCCGGTACATCGGTCATCTTTGCGGCAACAGTTTTTTTGCCTCTGATTTTATCGATTTCATCAATAACCGAAAGTCCGTAATCTAAAGTATCGTAATCGAGAAGCTCGCTGTGAAGAGTAAAGGGCATTCCATGAGGGGCAATATCGCCGTTTTCGAGAGCCTTTCTGAGCTTTTCCTTGCCCTTTTCATCGGAATGAAGCAGAGCCTCTTTAAGTATCCACGAACCCGTTGTCCAGATGAAGTTTTTATTTTTATTGTCGTTGACCTGCTCGGCGAGATTTATTGCTTCGGGAATAAATCTGTTTATGTACTGCATCCGGATGTTTTCTGCATAATCGGTAAAACCGAGATCAAGATGAGTCTTTGAAACAACGATAACCTTTTTCATAAAGCCTCCTGCATAGTATATTTATTATAGTATAGCATTAATATGCGGATACTGCAAGGGCTTTTTATGTATAACAGCGATATGAATTAATTTTGCAGAACGCTTGAATATTTTGAGCTGTTATGTTATCCTAAACCCATAAATTCAAAGGAAGTGAAACATTATGTCAAAAGGAAAGAAAGTTTTATTGATTGCTGTTTTAGCAGTTGCCCTTATAGCGGCGGTAGTTGCTGGTCTCAATGCTTTATCGGTACAGAAGCTTCTTGAGCAGGGTAATTCATACGGCAAGGTTGAAATTGAAAATCAGCTCACGCCTGAAAAAGATGAAAACGGAAACTGGTATTTCACAACTGACGGCGATTTCAAGGTAATGCACCTTACCGATATTCATATCGGCGGCGGATTTTTATCAAAAGACGTAGACCAAAAGGCTCTTAATGCAGTCGCAACAATGGTAACAAAGGAAGAGCCCGATCTTGTTATTGCAACGGGCGATATTGCTTTCCCTGTACCTTACGATGCAGGTACGTTCAACAACTACAGCGGCGCGAAAGCTTTTGCAAACCTTATGGAAAGCCTCGGCGTTTATTGGGACGTCACTTTCGGTAACCACGATGCCGAAGCATATTCATATTTTGACAGAGAAGCTCTCGGTGAATTCTATGAAAACGAGGACTATAAATACTGCTTGTTCCAGTCGGGTCCCGAAGATGTTGACGGCTACGGCAACCACACTATTGAAGTTAAAAACTCAGAGGGAATTATTACCCAGGCAATAATTCTTATCGACTCTCAGGCTTATGTCAAGGATAACATCATTGAGAGCATCAAGGGTACTTATGACAATATCCACGAAAATCAGGTAGAGTGGTACGAGAAAGAAATTCTCAGAATGAACGCCGAAAACGAAAAGCTCGGCGAAGCAGCACCCGTAAAGAGCCTTGCGTTCTTCCATATTCCTTTAGTAGAGATGCTTGACGGCTGGAATGAGTTTGAGGCAAATGAGTATAAGGATACTGATGACTTCAAGTTTATTGAAGGTGTAATGGGCGAGGGCGGCAAGAAGGTTTACTGCGGTCTCGGCGAAGACGGTATGTTTGAGAAGATGCTTGAGCTCGATTCAACAAAGGCTATGTTCAACGGTCACGACCATCTCAACAGCACCACCTTCGAGTATAAGGGTATTCAGTTCAGCTACGGTTACAGCATCGACTATTTCGCATATTCGGGTATTGATAAGCTGGGCTCACAGAGAGGCTGCACAATGATTACCTGCAAGCCTGATACAACATTCAGCATTGATAAGTATAATTACTACAGCGACAGATATGACCTTGACGGCTTCAGCCGTGAAGAGGTTACAATGCAGTTTGAAGATGTAACAATCATTCCTCAGGAATAAAATTTATGAAAAAAGGAAATGAGAAAGTATGATTGAAGAAAAACTCAGCAAGAAGAATTGGTTTATAATCACTCTCTTCTGCTTTATGGGCGGTATAGCGTGGAATACGGAAAATATGTATTTCAACACCTTTATTACCAATGAAATTTATGCCGACGTAACCCAGAATGCTATCAGAGGCTCAATGGAAGCCACAACTGCCGTTGCACGAATGGTAGCTCTCTCGGCTATTGCCGCAGTGGTTACAACATTCATAATGGGTGCTCTCAGTGACAAGCTGAAAAACAGAAGACTGTTCATTTCAGTGGGCTATATCCTTTGGGGTATAGTTACGGGCATGTTCGGCTTTATTACCAAGGACAATGTTGCAAACCTCCTTAATCTCACTGATGAAGCAAAGATTCTCGGCTGTACAGTATGGTTTGTTATCCTTATGGATATTGTCATGACTTTTATGGGCTCCACAAGTAACGATGCGGCTTTCCAGGCCTGGGTGACAGATATTACCGTACCTCGTCAGAGACCTGTTGTTGAGACTGTTCTCTCCGTTGTCGGTACTGTATCCTCATTTGCAGTAACAGGTGTGGGCAGTTTCGCTCAGGCGGGTACTATCAGCTATAAGATATTTTTCATAGGTCTTGGTCTTGTTGTTACCTTATGCGGTGTTCTTGGTTTATTCCTTATTAAGGATCATCCACGTACTGTGCAGAGAGAAGACAACTCCTCCTATTGGTCAAATCTTTTCTACGGCTTCAGACCCTCAGTTATAAAGGAAAACGCAAGACTCTATCTTGCTCTTGCGGCTTTCTGCTTTGCCATAGTTGCATTCCAGGTTTTCTATCCCTATCTTCTTACATATATTCAGTATGTTGTCATTCCCGATAACGGCGGTGTTGAAAATATTCTCAAGCCCGGTGTAATTGTTATGGCATTAGTTGTTGCAGTTATCCTTCTTGTATGTATCGTTACACTTCTTAAGCTTTCAACAACCAAAAGAGGCATCTGCCTTGTAATAGGTGTTGTAGTAATGACATTCGGCTTCTTCATTCTTTCAACAAGCACAAGTATTTATGTTATCCTTGTTAGCATTCTGCCTGTTGTGCTTGGCAATGCCCTTGTCAATATTCTCTTCGGTGCCGCTGTCAAGGATTTCATTCCCGAGGGTAAGGCAGGTCTTTTCCAGGGTATCAGAATGATATTCGCTGTTATGCTTCCTATGGTTATAGGTCCCGTTATCGGTGATAAGGCTTGTCAGAGTGCGGCGCAGACTATTATCAACGAAGCAGGTGCAGAGGTAATAGTACCCGCGAAGAATATGTTCCTTTGGGCAGGCTTAGTATGTATCCTTGCATTGATTCCTCTTTACTTTCTTATTAAAAAAGGCGTTGACACAGTAGAAAATAAGCAGGAAGAAATCGAAAAGGTTATCTGAGGTGAAAATATGAGTAAATGGAATTTTTATACATCGAAAGAAATTAAGCCTGAGGGCTGGCTCAAGCGTCAGCTGACAATTCAGGCAGAGGGTCTCAGCGGAAATCTTCATAAAATCTGGCCCGACGTCCGCGACAGCGCATGGATAGGCGGAAACTGCGAAGGCTGGGAGAGAGTACCCTATTGGCTTGACGGATTTATCCCTCTTGCATATCTTCTTGAAAGAGAGGATATGATTGCCACAGTAAAAAAATATATCGATTCAATTCTCTCAAAGCAGCAGCCTGACGGTTGGATTTGTCCCTGTAAAAAAGAAGAAATTCCCAAGTACGACACATGGGCACTTCAGCTTATCTGCAAAACCCTCAAGGTTTATTACGAATGCTCAGGCGACGAGAGAATACCCGATGTAATTTACAGAGTAATGAAAAACTATTATGACCTGCTCAGTAGCGGAGTAATGAAGCTTACAGGCTGGGGCAAATACAGATGGTTTGAGTCGTTTATTTCTCTTAACTTCTTATACGGAAGATATCATGAGGAATGGATAAAGGACCTTGCTAAAATAATAAAAGAACAAGGTTTTGATTATAATACAGTAACTGAGTCATGGAAAAAGCCGAGCCACAACTGGCTGAGAAAAACTCACATAGTAAATATCGCAATGATGCTCAAAAGCGAGGCTGTATCCCACGAGCTTCTCGGTGAAGAATATACTGACAACGCTGAAAAGCTCCGCACAATTCTCGACAAGTATAACGGTACTGCCTTCGAAGGCTTTACGGGAGACGAAGTTCTTTCGGGTATTGACCCCACAAGAGGTACCGAGTGCTGTGCTGTAGTTGAGCAGATGTATTCTTATGAAGAGATGTTCGCACACACAGGTGATAACAAGTGGGCAGAGCGCCTGGAAGTCCTCGGTTTCAATGCTCTTCCTGCTACAATCAGCGAGGATATGTGGACTCATCAGTACGTTCAACAGGTTAATCAGATTGCCTGTCAGAAAACAATGATTATGGCTCCCTGGAGCACAAACGGTCCCTATGCACACACCTTCGGTCTTGAACCCAACTTCGGCTGCTGCACCGCAAACTTCAATCAGGGCTGGCCTAAGTTTGCTCTTTCGGCGTTTATGCGTAAGGATGACAAGGTGCTGAGTGCTGTTATGATTCCGTCGGTGCTTGAGGATAAAGACATCACAATCAGACTCGAAACCGATTACCCCTTCAACAATAAAATGCACTATTATGTAGATGCAGAAAAAGATTTTGTTTTTGTAATCCGCATACCCTCATTTGCAAAGAATCTTATGGTCAACGGCGAAAGTGCAGAGGTCAGAGACCTTGAATTTGCGGTAACACAAGGCAAAACTGAAATCGAAGTTGAATTTGACACAGTACCCTATCTTAAGGCAAGACCGAGAGATTTGCGTGTTTTACAGATGGGCTCACTGCTGTTCTCAGTTCCCGTTGCTTACGATAAGGAAATGAGAGAATACACCAAAAAGGGCGTAGAGAGAAAATTCCCTTACTGCGATTATCAGTTTATCCCCAAAACACCCTGGAATTACGGATATGCCACTGATGATTTTGAGGTTATCTATCATACTTCGGGTGATGTTCCCTTTTCACAGGATAAGCCACCGGTAACAATTAAAGCAAAAATGCAGCAAATCAACTGGGGACTCAAATTCCCCTACAGAAGCATTGCAAGAAAAACACCGAAATCGAGAACTCCCATATCAGAGGTACAGGAAGTCGAGCTTTGCCCGTATGGATGTGCAAGGCTCAGAATGACAGAAATGCCTGTGCTCGGTAAATAACAAAAAACACCTGCAACTTGAATTTGTATTCATTGCAGGTGCTTTATTTTTATAAATGATTATGAACAGGGTTCAAGTTCCTCATCTTTTTATGAATTAGAATAAAAAAACAACTCAGTAACCTTTCAGCTACTGAGTTATGGTGCGGATGACGGGACTTGAACCCACATGAATGTACATTCACTAGTACCTGAAACTAGCGCGTCTGCCAATTCCGCCACATCCGCATATTGCTCTTATTTTTACACGGCAGAGCCGGCCGAGGCGGAGCTTATTACTTTCAGCTTAAATACGCTTGAACTGTCAACGACAGCTCAATTATATTATCACAAAACATCAGTTTAGTCAATAGTATTTCAGTTAAAATCCAAACAACTTTTTATATCAGATTATTACTTGAATAATACTCTTTTATTGTGATATGTGAGAGATGCTATTTTGTCATTTCCAGATATTCGTCAATGAGCTTCAGTATTTTTTTTGAGGCACGATCTCTGCGGTGCTTCAAAACCAACTTATGCACAACCGGTGTGGTACCCATGCCTATTATACCTATTATACCAACAATAATTCCCGAGGTGTAAACATGGTCCTTCAGACAAAGAGTGAGACCTACGCCGAAGATAAGAGTTGCAGCTATGCCTATGGCAATAGAAATAATAGTTGCCGCAGTTTCCACGTTTTTATCTATCTGTTTTATCTTATCTGCCGGGCTTTTCGTCTTGTTTTCAGTCGCATCAACTATATATTTTTTTCTTATCTCCTCAATTTCCTGGCGTTCTTTAAGGGAATAAGTAAAGGAAAAGTTTTCGCTCATAGTCACAGCCTCCTTTGTTCTTCTTGTCGATTATAAACAGGGAATGTTAAAATAATGATAAAGTTATGTTTTGGAAAGGTTTAGCATCTGTGCTTTTTAGTTTTCTCTGTGTAAAGGCAGTGTTACTGTGAATTTTGTACCCCGGTCAAGAGCACTTTCAACAGATATTTCTCCGCCGACAATATCGATAACTCTTTTTACAAGGGCAAGACCTAAGCCGTTACCCTGGGTAGAGCGTGAAGTGTCACCCTGATAGAATTTCTCGAAAATGTGTTTTCCTGTTGTTTCGCTCATACCGCAGCCGGTGTCAGCTATGGTGACAACTGCTTTTTGCTTGCCTGTGTAAAGACCGAGGAAGATACTGCCCTCGTTTTTATTGAATTTAATGGCGTTGGAGAGTATATTGCACCATACTGTTTCAAGAAGCTCACTGTCACACTCGATAAATACATCGTCCTGCAAATCTGTGTCGATGGTGAGATTCTTCTTTTCCCATTCCTCTTCAAATATCAGCATACAGCTGCAAAGCTGCTCTGTAAGATTATATCTTTTTTTGTTTGGAAAAATCTGCTGATTTTCCAGCTTGTTCAGCTTGAGTATATTTGAGATGAGACTTTCCATTCGTTTTGCAACATCCTGAAGATTCTGAGCGTACCGTATTCTTTCTTCTTCAGTGAGACCCGGGTCCTGAAGCAGAGTCGCATAATTCTGCACTGCTGCGAGGGGCGTCTTGATTTCGTGAGAAACATTTGAAATAAAATCGGTCTTGAGGGTTTCTGTGGTGGCGAGTTCTTCAATCATTTTGTTGAAGTCCTCGATAACTATATCGAATTCATCCTTCAGCTTTTTAGAGTGAACAGGTTTTATTCTGACAGAAAAGTCACCGTTAGTTACCTTGTGGGTAGCGTCCAGTATTCTATTTAGAGGTCTTCTCAGGGTGTATGACTTTTTAACTGAGTCAATAACGCTGAAAACAATGCAGAAAAACAGTATGTTTCCGAGGGTAGCAAGGGCTCTGTAGCTTATTGTCGTTTTCAGAATTACAATATCCATATCGGGATAATGTCCCTGGCTGAAGAACAAGAGAAAGTTACACGTTACAATAAAGCCGATGAATATGAAGTAAAACAGAAACTTCCTGAAACTGAAGAGGGAATTTTTTATTCGGGAATCTTTGTGCTTTGAATTGTTAGAAAATTTAGATTTCATTAATAACCACCTTGTAACCGAGACCGTGTACGGTGAAAATATCGAAGTCTTCACATTCTGAAAGCTTATCTCTGAGTTTTGCTATATAAACGTCTACTGTCCTCGGGCTTGAAGTGGTGTCGCTGTCCCAGAATTCGTCCATAAGCTGACTGCGGGTAAAAGTCTTTTTGGGGTAGGAGAGGAGCTTATATAAAATATTGAACTCTCTTGCGGTGAGCATTATATCCTTACCGTCGAGTTTCGCGGTTCTTTCGTCCATATTCATTTCGAATTCGCCGACTGTGAGCTTTTTGCTTGAAGCTATCTTTGCACGTCTGAGAAGAGCTTCGATTCTCAGCACAAGCTCGCCTAAATCAATAGGCTTTACCATATAGTCGTCGATACCTGCCGAAAAGCCCATCTGCTTAGAGGTGAAATCGTCTCTTGCGGTGATAAACAGTATAGGAGTTTCTTTGTCCGTTGCTCTTACTGTTTTTGCGAATTCATAGCCGCTGATGTCGGGGAGCATTATATCGGAAATTATTATGTCAAAAACATTGAGCTCCATAGCACCGTATGCCTCTTCACCGTTAAAAACGCCTGTGCAACTGTAGCCGCTTTTTGAAAGATATGAGCAAACGGTACGGTTGAGATCTCTGTCGTCTTCCAAAATAAGAATTTTAAACATATAGTTATCCTCCTTAACTTGTTTTTACGGATTATATCATACGATTGTTAAAGATTTGTTGAATTTGAAAAACATTTATTTGTATTGACATAAAAATTACATCAATATATAATTAAAAATAAGAAATCCCAGGGGGCAAAGGCAATGTATAATAAATATCTTTTCTGCTATTTTACGGGAAATGAACCCGAAAGAGAATCCATTAATTATGCAGTAAGTGAAGACGGATATCATTTCAGACCTCTCAACGATAACAAGCCTTTTCTTTTTAATGAAAAGGGCACAAAAGGTATAAGAGATCCCTTTCTTTTCAGAGCAGTTGACGGTTCATTCTATATTATCGGCACTGATATGAGAAGCGAGCTAGGTTGGTCATCGAACCACGCTATGTGTGTCTGGCACAGCTATGACCTTATTAATTGGGAACAGTATGAGAGCATCGATATGGAAGACTACGGTCTCGAGGGCAGTGTGCGCACCTGGGCACCCGAGGTTTTCTATGATAAGGAAAAAGAAATGTATATGATTTACTGGGCAAATGCTCAGCATAATAAAGAGACCGGTGAGTGGACAAATACCGTTATGTGGTATGCCTACACCAAGGATTTCAAAGCTCTCGAAACAAAACCGCAGCTACTTTATGCTCCGCCTTGCAAAAAAGATGCCATTGACGGTGACATAATAGAAAATGACGGCACTTTCTATATGTATTATAAAGATGAAAACGAAAAGTACATCTGCTATGTTTATTCTGATTGTCTTACAGGTCCCTATAAAGAGCCTGAGAGTAAAAATATAACTGTTTTCGATGAACATACTGAGGGCTGCTGTATGTATCCTCTCAGCGGTACAGATAAGTGGATACTGATAATGGACTCCTACACAAAAGGCAGATACGTTATGCAGGAAACTACCGACTTTGTAAACTTTGTAAAGGTCGATGAAAAAGACTATGACCTTGATTTCTCTCCGAGACACGGTTCAATGCTTCTCATAAGCGATGAAGAATACAGAAGAGTTACGGCACATTTTGAAAAGTAACTGAAGGAGAAACACACTATGAAGCTCAATAACGGTGCAGTAGATTTTTACGAAATAAAACAGCAAAGCAAAGTGATGGACTTTATGCCCGATATACCCTTTGAAGAATATCTTTATGATGAAGCTCTGCCAAAGGAGTATGTGAATATTGAATCTTTCGGTGCAGATATATCGGCAGGGTACGAAGTAAACACGAGAGCTATTAACGAAGCGATAAAGAGCGCAAATGAAAACGGCGGCGGAACTGTTTTTGTGCCTGAGGGAACATATATCTGTTCGAGAATAGAACTCAAAAGTAATGTCAGACTTTTAATAAAAGGCTGTCTCAAGTGCATTGACTACGATACCAATAAAAGTGCGGCGGACTCTCTTGCTTTCGGTGAAATCCATGACGTAGCTTCAAGGGCAAGATACGGCTTTATCTATGCTGACGGGGCTGATAATATTGCAATCTGCGGCGGCGGGCGGATTGACGGCAGCGGTGCAACCTACTGTCAGGAAGCAAAATATCCCGAACTGCTCCTGCCACTTGAAAGCTTTCACCTGAAAAGCTATATTATGGCATTCAGAGGGAGAATACGCTTTGAAAAGCCCGACAGCGGCAGAGTTAACCTTGTGGAGCTGAGAAACTGCAAGAGTGTTGACATACATAATATCGAGTTTTATGAAACTGCCTGCTGGACCTGTAACCTTTTTCAATGTGAAGAAATTGACATAAGAGATGTAGTAATCAACAGTAACTTCCATGTGGCGAATTCAGATGGCTTTGACCTCAGCTGCTGCAGCAATGCTAAGATAACTCACTGTTATATTGCTACGGGTGACGACGGACTTTGCATCAAGGCTGACGGAGATAAAAATATCGAAAACATATTAATAAGTGACTGCAAGGTTATGAGTCTTGCCAACTGCTTCAAAATCGGAACTACGGTTTACCGCGACGTTAAAAATGTTACTGTGAGAGACTGCGAATTCTTTATGGGCGGTACCACAGGCGGTTATGCAGGCATATCCATACAGTCTGACTGCGGAGGCAATGTCAGCGATATCACCGTAGAAAACATCAGAATGAATGGCGTAACCTCACCGTTTCTTATATGGCTGGGCGACAGAAGAAATATCACCCCGGGCACTCTGAAAAATGTCACCCTCAGGAATATCACCGCCGAAGATGTGAGTCTCCCCGGTGCAATTACGGGCACGGTACACGAGGGCGAGGATATAAGAGTAGAAAACGTGTCCCTCGAAAATATCAATGTTTCCTACAGGGACTCTGCCGAGGAAATATACATCCGTGACGGTGGGGTAGGATATGAGTCAATGAAAGACTATCCTGAGATTACGAGAGTATCAGGCTTTTACAAGGACTCTCATGAACTGTCTCCTTATTGGGAATTACCCGTTTACGGACTTTTTGTAAGACATATAAACGGTCTGAGTGTGAAAAAATTCACCTGTAAACCGAGAAGCTGCAACAAGAGAAAAGCCGACAATATCACCGCTGAGAAAGACAGACTTTTCGCAGAAAACATAACAGTAGAATAAAAGTCAACCGTACACAACATATTGTGTGCGGTTTTCGTCAAATTTGACAAAAATATACAAAATATTATTTCGCTGTTGACTTTGCAGGTGTAGAGTGATAATATTCTTATTGTAAATTATTCCAATTTAAGGAGGAAACAGAACTATGACAAGGACAATGAAAAAGACTCTTGCTCTTATGCTGAGCATCGTGATGCTTATGAGCGTATTGCCTATGAGTCTTACAATGGCGGCAACAACTGCTGACGGATTTGTTTATACAAATTCGAGCACAGAAGCGATAGTCACCGGTTACACAGGCAGTAAAACAGAAATTACTGTCCCTGATATAATAGGTGCTTGCCCTGTTGTCGCAATAGGTGACGGAAGCGGTATAGGTTCATGGACATCACCGATAACCTCGCTTACAGTACCTGACAGCGTAAAAACAATAGGTCTGGCTGCATTCCGAGACTGTAAAACTCTTGAAACTGTTGTTCTCGGTGACGGTGTAGAGACAATATCTGCATCTGCGTTTTACGGTTGTTCAGCTCTCAAAGAAATCACTATCGGTGAAAATGTAACATCACTGGGAAATAAGATTTTTTATGGTTGCGATGCATTGAAAACAGTCAATTATAAAGGAACAACAGCGCAGTGGAATGCTCTTGTCGGTAATGCTAAGCTTTTTAAAAACAGTGTAACAGTAAATTGCAAGCATGATTGTGCTACAGACGGTCATGAAGAAACAGAAATTCCCGAAGTACCTGCAACCTGCACCGAGCCCGGCACAACAGCCGGATTAAGGTGTGAGATTTGCGGTGAAATAACTGAGAAAGTTGAACCCGTAAAGGCAAAAGGTCACACTGAAGCAGAAGCAGTTACAGAAAATGAAATTCCCGCAACCTGCGAAGCAGTAGGTTCTTACGAATCTGTTGTTTACTGTGAAGACTGTAACTATGAAATAAGCAGAGAAACAAAGTTCACACGTGCCTTGGGCCATAAGAAAGAAGTAATCGTAGAGGCGGTAGCTCCTACCTGTACTGAGCCCGGCAGAACAAAGGCTGTGGCATGTCTTGTCTGCAACAGTGTATTTGAAGCATCTGTAGAGATCCCCGCAACAGGTCATAATTATATCAAGGATGATGAAAAGTCCGTCGCAGCTACTTGCACAAAAGAAGGCAGCAATTATACCGTATGCGAGAACTGCGGCGATGTAAAGACTGAAAAGGTTAAAGCTTTAGGCCATAAGAAAGAAGTAATCGTAGAGGCGGTAGCTCCTACCTGTACTGAGCCCGGCAGAACAAAGGCTGTAGCATGTCTTGTCTGCAACAGTGTATTTGAAGCATCTGTAGTGATTCCTGCACTCGGTCACACAGAAGAAACCATACCGGCAGTAGCTGCAACCTGCACAGAAGCAGGTTCAACAGAGGGAAAAAAATGTTCTGTATGCGAGACAGTAACAGTTGAAGTAAAAACTGTTGATGCAACAGGACACTCATACGAATGGACGGAAACATTAGCCCCCACCTGTACAACTGAGGGTGAAAAAGAAGGCGTTTGCACAGTTTGCCAAGGAACAGTAACACAAGCTATAGAAATGATACCTCATATTGAAGTTACTAACCATTCAGTTCCTGCAACTTGTCTTACAGAAGGTTATTTCGGTGGAATTTATTGCGCAAGATGTGAGCAGTATCTTGAACCTGCTAAGGTTATTTCTGCACTCGGTCATGAGTTTGTGAAGAACAATGAGGCTTCATTTGATGCAACTTGTACTGAGGTGGGCAGACTCTATGAAAACTGCACACGTTGTGAAGCAGTGAGAGACACAGAGCTTCCGGTTGCCGATCACCCGCTTTCTGATTGGAAAGTGCTGAAAGAGGCTACTTGTACTGATACGGGTGCCAAAGTAAGAGTTTGTTTGGTTTGCACCATTGATTATATGGAATATGCTGATATTACTGCTCTCGGCCACGATTGGATCGATGCAAGCTGCACAGAAGCAAAAATTTGCTCAGTTTGTGATGCGGTAGAAGGTGATGCGCTTGGTCACAGATGGATCGATGCAACCTGTACAGCAGTAAAGACCTGCTCAGCTTGCGGTGAAACAGAGGGCGAAGCACTCGGCCACAGCTTCACGGATTATGTATCAAACGAAGATGCAACCTGCTTAGAGGACGGCACGGAAACAGCAGTATGCGACAGATGCGACGAAACAGATACACGCACTGATGAAGATTCAAAGCTCGGCCACAGCTTCACAGATTATGTATCAAACGAAGATGCAACCTGCTCAGAGGACGGCACAGAAACAGCAGTATGCGACAGATGCGACGAAACAGATACACGCACTGATGAAGATTCAGAGCTTGGCCACAGCTTCACGGATTATGTATCAAACGAAGATGCAACCTGCTTAGAGGACGGCACGGAAACAGCAGTATGCGACAGATGCGACGAAACAGATACACGCACT
>JAZSMR010000103.1:0-28515 GCA_045535965.1 Acutalibacteraceae bacterium | reverse complement strand
GAGAACATCCCCGTTGATGAGCTTCGGGAACGGCTTGACGAGGTGGAAAAAGGCAAGTCCGTATACGTGATCTGTCAAAGCGGTCTGCGAAGTTACATCGCAAGCCGTATTTTGGAAGGTAACGGCTATACTGCATATAATTTCGCAGGAGGCTTTCGCTTCTTTGACGCGGTAATGAACGACCGCGCGCTGATCGAGTGTGCCACTGCCTGCGGCAGGGATAACTGATTAAAAAGCAAATGTCCGCCGTGCGTTTTGCATCGGCGGACATCGGTTATTGGTCACTTAGTTCTTCTAATCCGGGTTTGTCGGTAAGTTCAATTGTACCGCGGGAGAGCTTGACCATGCCTTCGTTCTGGAAATATTTAAGCATTCGGGTGATGACCTCGCGGTGAGAGCCAAGGTGACTCGCAATGGTCTCATGTGTTATTTTCAGCGTGTCGCTGTCCTCGATAGCGGATTCTTCCAAAAGGAAGGCGGCAACGCGTTTGTCAAGGCTTTTCCACATAATTTGCTCAATAAGCCACATCACATCGGAAAAGCGGGTGGCCATCAGCTCGTTTGTGTAGTTTGCCATCGGCGCTGACTCTGCCATAATATTCTGATAAACCTCCACGGGAACGATCCAAAGGTCGGTGTCCTTTTCTGCCTCAATGGTGATGTCAAACTGATTGGAGCGCATCATACAGGATGCGAAAAACAGACACATGTCCCGATCAAACAGACGGTAAATGGTGATTTCCCGTCCTTCATCGGAGAAGATATAGGCGCGAAGCTGACCGGACTTTACGAGCAAGAGTCCTGTGCAATCATCTCCGCCGTTGTGGATCACCGTTCCTTTTTTTACCGTGCGTGTTATCAGTGAGCCGAGGATCTGTTCTTGGTGAACAGAGTTTAATTTATTCCATATGGGGAAATAGTTTTGAAATTCCATATAATCCATCCTACCCTTATCCGCTTGTAAGTACGGAGCAGATAAGGAACATACTTTTTTACCATTATACACGATTTACTCCGAAAATTCAATACGAATATGATTGATTGTAATTTAGCAATAGATATCTTTTAGATTCAAACCATAAAATTTGTAAATTAACGAACTGTGGTTCAGAATTGGGTAGTAAGGCCAAAAATCGACGAATTTCGACAAGAAGTTCGTCGGTTTTACTTTTTACTTCTTCACTATTCACTAACCTTCGGGTCGATTTTTGGAAAGTAATAAGTAAGAAGTAATAGTGAATAAGTTCGGGCGGGACACCCGCACCCAGTTGTAATTTCGTATCATGTGTGGTATAAACTGTTCGAGAAATAAGAGTTTGTAGGGATGTTAAAACTCTTTGCGTAGGTTCCAAATACGTTTGGTAGACTCGCAAATATGTATTATGTTATACCTTTTTAAAAGGAGGTGAGAAAAATGCAGTTAGGTAACAATATTTACAATTCAAGAAAAGAAAAAGGACTTTCACAAGAAAAACTAGCTGAAAAAATTAATGTGACAAGGCAAACCATTTCAAACTGGGAGTTGGAAGAAACTTCTCCAAATCCTGAACAACTAATTCTTTTATCTGAAGTTCTGAACCAAAGCATAGATGAATTAGTAGGGAATGAATTTGAACCTACGAATATCAAAGAAAAAAATGATAGTATAAAAAGTCTTAAAAATATTTATATTGGTCTTGCGATTATCTTTGGTTCAATAGCAGGTGTCTGGTCTTTTTCGGCAAACAGATTTAGAGATATTGAGATATTGTTGATTATTGTAATTGGAATGGTTGTAGGAGTTTGCGTAGGCGTTGTATGTCATAATATTTTAAGATATATAAAGAGTAAACACATCTAACCAATTCTAATTTGTCGAACTGTGGTTCTAAAATGAGACAACTCCAAAAAAATAAAGCAAGTCAAAAGACTTGCTTTTATTTTATTTTTTTGGAACAATGTTTGCCCTTGCGGGCAAGTGATGTAGCCTTCGGCAGCACCGAAACATCTGCGTCCTCTTATTTTATACAAAAGGGTGTTGCGTTTAGTTAATTTGAATGCTATAATTATCTTTGTGAATCAAATATTCCTGAACATTTTTGCCGGTGCATATTTTATAAGAGTTTCGGGAATAAAGTACAATCTGTTTATATTCAATTATTATGAAAGAAGTGGGAATATGGTAAAAAATTATGATGCAGTTATTATCGGGGCAGGTAATGGCGGACTTGTGGCATCAGCGCGCCTTGCCAAAGAGGGGAAAAAGACGTTGCTTATTGAGCGTCATAATTTGCCCGGAGGTTTTGCTACAAGCTTTGTAAGAGGCAGATTCGAATTTGAAGCATCGCTTCATGAACTTTGCGGTATCGGATCTATTACAGGAAAATCGCCACTCCTGAAAATTTTTCAGGAGATTGGAGCAGCTGATAAAATAGAATGGGTTTCACTTGATGAGGCGTTCAGGTTGCTCACATTGGATGAAAACGAAAAGAGCGACTATTCAATGCCTTTGGGTAAGGATGCATTTATAGCTAAGCTTGAAGAATATGATCCGGGTTCTGCGGTTGTAGTTACAAAGATTTTTGAACTTATTGAGAGTATTGAAAAAACCTTGGATTTTGTCAGTAATATTGAAGATTTCAAACCCTCAATGATAAAAGAAATTTTTTCTCAGCATACAGAGTTTCTTAAAGTAGCAAACTATTCTGTTGATGAGGTTCTGAAAGCATTTGGGGCAAGTAAGAAAACAAGGGATATACTTAACGGATATTGGTGCTACCTTGGTCAACCTACAGATGAACTTAATGTTATCCACTATTTTACAATGCTTCACTCATATATTATTGACGGGGCTGTTATTCCCAAAGGAAGAAGCCATCAGATAAGCACTGCTTTGCTTGAGGCTTTTACCGAAAACGGTGGCGAGGCCTGGTTTAATACAAGCGTTAAGAAAATTAATATAGAAAACGGCGTAGCAACAGGTGTTATACTTGATGATGGTACGCAAATAAACGCTAAGGCAATTATCTGTAACGCTTCACCGTATAATGCCTATACAAAGCTTATAGATGAAAAGGCTATTCCTGAGAAGGTTAAAAAAGAAGTAAACGCCAAAACATTGGGTGCAAAAGGCTTTGCAGTATTTTTGGGGCTTAATCGTTCTGCACAGGAGCTGGGACTTAATAACCACACTTATTTTATTTATCCTACTAACGATAACAGAAGGTGCTACGAACTGAGTAAAAGAATTGAGACAAATGATGTTCAGGCAACAGTTTGCCTTAATAAAGCCTTTGACGATTGTTCACCCGAGGGAACAAGCATTCTTTATATGACTTCTATTTTTGCCGGAGATGAATGGAGTAAGGTTTCTGTTGAGGATTATCATAAGACAAAGCTTTCCTTTGCAGAAAAAATGATAAATAATTTTGAAAAAGCAACGGGTATTGCAATTAAGGATTATATAGAAGAAATTGAAATTGCAACACCAATGACCTATGCACGTTATACCGATGCTCCGGCGGGAACTATTTACGGATATGAAGCCAGCAAGGATGACGGTATCGTTAAAAGAATTGTTTTTGATATGATAGATAAAGGTATACCGGGGCTTTATTTTGCCGGCGGCTATGCAACAAGGCATATGGGGTATTCCCCAAGCTATACAACCGGTGATATGGCAGCAAAGGCTGCAATATTAAGTATGGAAAAGGAGGCAAAGTAAATGGGCAAGAAAAAGGCTTCTGTGAACGGCAATTTTAAGGATATCGTGAATACGGTAAAGTTTTTAACAGAAAGAAAGCGTTTTATAGACAGTGCAGAAGCGGTTTTACCAACCTGTACTGATGATTTTGGTGTAAACAAGGTTGCTAAAAGTATTCACCCTAAACAGCAAAGACTTATAATCAGCAGAATTGAAGAACATGCAGGTATTGCAAAAAGCTATTATTTAAAAAGTGAAGCGGCACCTGTTGCATATTTTAAAGCGGGTCAATATCTTACCTTTAGATTTGAGATAGGTAATGCAGTTGTTACTCGTTCATATTCAATAGCCTCATCACCTGCAAGCGCATTAAAAGGTGAATATCAGATTACCGTTAAACGTATTAATAATGGCTTCGTTTCCGATTATATTCTTGATAACTGGGAAGTGGGAGATGAAGTTATCGCTTATGCACCGGAGGGTAATATGACCTTTTGCCCGTTAAGAGATGCTGAAAATATAGTTGCTGTTGCAGGCGGTAGCGGAATCACACCCTTTCTTTCACTTGCCAGAGCAATAGATCAGGGCGATGAGGATTGCATCCTTACTTTGCTTTACGGTTGCAAAACATCGGATGAAATTCTTTTTAAAACAGAGCTTGACCGACTTTCTGAGAAAAACGAGAAAATCAATGTTATTTATGTGCTGAGCCACAGTGACGAGGAGGGCTACGAAAAGGGCTTTGTGGGTGCAGATATTATAAAGAAATATGCTCCTGAAGGAAGCTACAGCATTTTCGTTTGCGGCCCGGGTGGCTTATATAAATATCTTGAAACAGAGCTTCCTAAACTGGAAAAGGAAAGAAAATATATACGCTTTGAAGTTTTTTCCTCCGGTAAGAAGGCGGAAGAAGAGCCAAGGGATTTCAGCATCACGGTTATTAACCGCAGGGAGGAAACGGTAATTAAAGCAAGCTGCAGTGAAACGGTGCTTTGTGCATTTGAACGTGCAGGCATAGAAATTCCTGCGAGATGTCACACCGGTGAATGCGGCTTTTGCAGGAGTAAGCTTGTAAACGGTAAGGTTTATATACCTGATGGCGAAGATAAGCGCCGTGTGGCAGATATGCAATTTAATTTTATACATCCTTGCTGTTGCTATCCGGAAAGCGACCTTGTTATAAGAGTAAATTAATGAATGGCGGCAATTACAATAAATATTTATTATACAGGCTAAGGTGACAGTACTGAAAAACTCGCACCATTCTTAGGTAAGTAATAACGCACAAAAAGCAGATATAACAGAAAATAAATAACCAACGTAAAACCCTGCAACGAAAGACTTAGCCTATCATTGTGGGGTATTGTCTTTTGTTGTTTGAATGGTATAATCGGTTTGATAAGAATTTGTAGGGATGAAAATGGTTTTAGAAACAGAACGCTTAATATTGAGGGAATATATTTTGGAGGATTTTGAAGCACTATTTGAAATCCTATCCGACGCAGAAACCATGCAACATTACCCAAAACCTTATGATAAAGAAATGACAAAGCATTGGATTGAATGGAATATTCAGAACTATCAAAAATATGGTTTTGGTATATGGGCCGTAGTCTTGAAGGAAACAGGTGAATTTATTGGCGGCTGTGGAATGACAATTCAAAATATAGATGGAGAATTACTTCCTGAAATTGGGTATCATATTCATAAGAGCTATTGGAGAAAAGGGTTTGGGAGTGAAGCTGCGAGAGCAGTTAGAGATTGGGCATTTGAAAATACGGAATATGATTGTCTATATTCCTATATGAAATATACAAATGTTGGGTCATATTCTACCGCCATTGCAAATGGAATGAAAAAGGTAAAGGAATATCCCGATGATAAAAATAAGATTTCTTACGCGTATGCTATAACACGCGAAGAGTGGAACTCACTTAACCGATAAATTCCAATTTGTCGAACTGATTAGCAATAACAAACTATGGTTCTAAAATGAGACGTACTGCTATGTGAATGACATCCCAAATCTAACCAAATCGGTTCGATTGAGATGTCATTTTTGTCTTATAAAATAGTTTAGCATCGATCGTATCGAATAACTATTTGTCAGTTTATTGCTGAGTTATCACTAAAAATACTTTGTTGCTAAATTATAAACAAAGAGAAACTCTTGCGGTATTGTTAATTTTTTTGATGCATTTTAAGGGGCATAATTAAAACTGCTTTTATTGACTTTTCTGCTCAAAAGTAATATAATTTGTATATAAAAAAGAATTTTATTGCGCAATATGACGATGATTAATTTTTTGAACGTAATTCGGTTGTAAGAAAGGAAAGCTTTATGAAGTCTCACGAAAAACAATCCTTTTCACCGTCTGTAAAAGCTGAAAAAACGGGTGTGAGAATAAACAAGAATCTTGCTAAAGTCTTGTATCTTATTTTGGGCTTGGTAACGATTGCCTTGCTGATAATGGCAATATGTGCATCGGCTCTGGGGCAGAATGCTGACTATCCGATAGTCAGTGTAGTGCTTTTTGTTTTATTGGGCGGCTCTATTGCGGTTTCGGTTGTGGTATTTAACCCTCAAAAAAGCATTTATGACATAGGCTTTTATCTGTTACATGTCGGTATCGTGATTTTTATTTCCGGTATGATTATTTTTGCTGTGAAAGGTTCGAGCTATTATGTTGCCTTGCCTGATTTGTCTTCTGTGACAGAAGAAGTGGAAAATCAAATGAAAACCGCTTACGGTTGGAGCGATAACGATATTGACAGGCTCAGAAGTTACCGCAATCAGATAGCAGGGGATAATGGTGAAATTATTGATCTTGGTTTTAATTTTCGCATAACAGATTTTGACACAGAGTATTATGAAGACGGTAAGTCTGTAAAGCACTACGAGGCAACCGTTGAGTTCTTTTTGCGTGACGGTACCACTGAAAGCGTTTCTTTGACTGTCAATCATCCTATTTACCGTGGCGGTTGGAAAATCTATCTTATGAGTGTAGGTATCAATGCAACCTATGGCTATGAGCAGGTACACCTGATGGTTAAGAAAGACCCTGCCGAGTTCCTTTGTGTTGCGGGAATTATCCTGACCGTTCTTGGTACCTTCATGATGTGCTTCTTACCCAAACGGCAGGGATACAAACGAAATAACGACCGACAGGAGGTGACTGTCGGTGACTGATTTTTCTTCTGTTATTTCGGTGCTTTCTTTGAGTGACACTACAAGGCATATTCTTTCTGCTATGTGTGCAGTGCTTTATTTCGGAGCATTTGCCTGTACTTCTCTCAGGGTAAAAGCAAAGGATAAAATTATCTCTGTTTTGTGGATTACGGGTACGGCAGTAAACGGTCTTATAGTTATCAGCAACTGGGCAGTGAACGGATATATGCCCTTTGTTAGTATGTATCAGGTGCTGACATTCTTAGGTGTTACATATTCTTTTGTTTATGTCTATGTCAAGGGTAGATTCGACGGCGGATTTATGAAGCCCTACTTTATGCTCTTTCAGGGCGTGATTATGGTGGGCGTTTTCTTTATGGGGCGTACCGCTTCTGCCTGGTCTTTTCCGCCTGCACTTCAGTCGGCTTATTTTATCCCACACGTTTTCTCTTATATGATATCCTATACGCTTGTGGCTGTGGGCGCTCTTGTGTGTACTGTTTCTTTCTTCCTGAAAGACGAGAAAAAACTACAGCACGAAAAAGCCGTCTACCATCTTGTGATTACAGGTTTTCCTTTTATGGTACTCGGAATGCTTTTAGGTGCTCTGTGGGCAAACGCCTGTTGGGGTAATTTCTGGTCGTGGGATCTGAAAGAAACCTGGTCGCTTGTAACGGTGATGACTCTGGCGGCGTATCTTCATATTCGACGTACTGCCGTTTTCGGAAAATATGCAAAGGTACTTGTAATTGCCGCCTTTGCATTCGAAATTATCACCCTTTTCTTCGTCGGTATGTTCGACGGAATTTCCATACACTCATATAACTGATAAAAATGTATATTTACAGAATGGAGGGCTCATTATGGTAAACAAACAAAAACGGAAAGTTCTGCTGTCTGCGGCGGCAATCATCACTCTTGTGATAGGGCTTGCTTTTGCCGGTACAAACGAGGATATCGGCAACTCATTTTACAAAGACCTTTTTGCTTTCGAAGCACAGAACGAAAAAGCGGAAACTCCCGAGGATGCTGAAATAATGCAACTGAGCAGTACTGTGCTTCGCGGTGTTTCGGGAGATGAGTCAATGTACACATCGGTAAACGGTGTCGTCACCCTTGGAAACAGCATTTATGTTTCCGACGAAACCGGAAAGAAAATCTACAGACTTTCTTCTGACGGTGAGCTGACAGCAACCTACAATTCTGCTGCTACCGTAAACGGTATAGGCGCAGACGGAAGTTATATCTATGCTCTCACCGGCGGACTCGGCGGTGCGGTAGTGAAGCTTTCTGCTGATTTTGAAACTGTTGCTGCTGCTCAGGTTGGACATACACCTGCCGATATTGCCTTTGCAAAGGGTAAGGCTTATGTTGTCAACCGTTTTTCAGGTGACGTTTATGTTATAAGACTTTCAGATATGGCTGTGGTGTCCGCTGTTAAAATCGACGGCAGAGAACCTTCTTGTGTTGCGGCGGCAGGGGAGCACATATATGTTGCATGCCACTTGCCCGATGAGGATACTTCCGAAGCTGTTATGAGTGCAAACCTCGCCATAATTGATTCCTCTTCCGATAAGGTTATAAAGACTCTTGCACTTGTAAACGGCTCGTCAGGCGTAAAGGACATATGCACTTCACCCGACGGAAAGGCAGTGTATGTTTCTCACATAGTTGGACGTTATGCATATCCCACAACTCAGCTTGACAGAGCGTGGATTAATTCCAACTGTGTTTCAGTAGTTGATACTGCAACTCAGACTGTAACCTGCAGTGTGCTTTTGGATGAGGTTGATAAAGGTGCTGCTAACCCCTGGGGCATTACAGTTACCTCCGACGGAAAATATCTTTGTGTTGCCCTTTCCGGTCTTGACGAGGTTATGTTAATTGAGCGTGAAAAAATGAATGCGCGTATCAGCGATGTAATAAATAAGAGACCTGCCGCTCTTGTGGCTTCTGCTGATGTTATAGTGGATTATCTTCCCTTCCTTAATGACTGCCGTGAGAGAGTAGTTGTGGGTAAGGGTGTTCGCAGCATAACAGAAAAAGGCGGCATACTTTACTGCGGACTTTATTTTGACGGCAGAGTTGACGCTGTTAATATCAGCAACAGAACTGTAAAAAAACTCAGCTTTGCACAGCAGCCTGAGGCTAATGAGGTAAGAAAAGGACATATTGTATGGAGTGATGCAACACTTTGTTATCAAGGCTGGCAATCCTGTAATTCCTGTCATCCCGATGCAGTTGTTGACGGCTTCAACTGGGACAACCTCAATGACGGACTCGGCGGAGGCGGTAAGAGTGCAAGATCAATGCTCTATTCTCACCGCACACCTCCCGTTATGAGCACAGGTATACGTGCAAGTGCCGAAATTGCCGTAGGTGCAGGTATGAAGTTCATACAGTTCAACACTCTCGACGAAGAAAATCTCATTTACATAGATGAATATCTCAAGGCATTGACACCGGTACCCTCGCCGTATCTCGAGAAAGACGGTACCCTTACAGAGTCTGCCGAGGCAGGTAAGGCCTTATTTGAGAAGAACTGTGCTTCCTGCCACCCTGCACCCCTTTATACTGATAACAATCTTTATGATGTCGGCACGAAGCACTTTGAGGGTGATTCGGGATACTATGATGTTCCGACACTTGTTGAGGTCTGGAGAACAGCTCCTTATTTCCACGACGGTTCAATGAACACTATTGAAGATGTTGTCAGGTATTTTGCAGGAAATCTGAGCGAAACAGAGATAGTTCAGCTCTCAGACTATGTGCGTTCAATCGGTGCCGAGGGTGAGTATTACGGTGTAGAGCAGATAAGAGCTACTGCTCCCGACGGTACATCTTTTTATAATAAATATCAGTCAGATGCTGTTATTGATGCTTTGATTGTCAGAAAACAGTCAGCTTCAGCCCCCGATGCTGTTGTGACTCTTTCGGTGCTGGATAAAGAGGGAAATGAAGCTTATACCGCCGATTATGCCGTTTCGGGACTTGGCTATAACGCCTCTTATGTTATCACACCTCAGGAGAAAATAGTTCTTCCGGAAGGTGGCTCATACACCGTAGCGTTTACTGAGTCAGGTTCAGGTAAATTATTGGCCACAACACTTATAGTAAAGTAAAGGAGGGTAAATATTATGGGTAAAAAACTTTCGCTGATTGCAATAATTCTCGGTATGATTGCGACTTTACTGGTGCATCTCGGTATAAATAACGATTTTACAGATAAATATTTACCCCGTGAAGATGTGGAATATCTCGTAGGCTGTGACTTGCTTTATGATATGATGGAAACCTCCACAACCTATTTAGTAGTACAGCATAAGGCTCTCGGCGGTTCACACTATGCCTATACAGAGGGACTCTTTGAAGAGTCCACAGGTGAAGCTGCAAGCAATGTGGGCACAGAAAGCAATTTCCGCCCCGGGTCAAGACTTGTTCTTCTCACTCTTGAGGCAGAGGGAAATCAGATAAAGAAAACCGAAAAAGTCATTCTTACCTCCAATGATGGCTGTATCCGTGACCCTGATGTTTCCGCAGACGGTACAAAATGCATCTTTTCGTGGAAAAAGAACAATTCGGACGACTTCCACATTTACGAAATGGAACTGACTTCGGGTCTTTACAGCTGTAAACAGCTGACTTTCGGCTCAGGTGTAGCAGACTTTGAATGTGTTTATCTGCCAAACGGAGAGATTCTTTTCTCTTCTTCAAGAGCAGTACAGACTGTTGACTGCTGGAAAACCCCCGTATCAAACTTATATAAGATGTCAGCAGACGGCAAAAATATAGTTCGTCTTGGCTATGACCAGGTACACACAACTTATCCAACAGTTACAGAGGATGGCAGAGTTATCTACACAAGATGGGACTACAACGACAGAACACAGATGTGGGTACAGGGTGTCTTTCAGATGAATCCCGACGGTACCAATCAGACTGAGCTTTACGGTAACAGCTCAAACTTTCCTACAACTCTTATTCACACAAGATTTATTCCGGGTAACGCTACAAGTTACGTTTCTATAGCAACGGGACATCACACCTATCAGGCGGGCAAACTCTGCTTTATTGATGTTTCAAAAAGCAGAGACGGTGCAGACGGAATAACCTTCCCCTTTGATAAAGAAAGCAAAGAAGATAACATAGACGGCTACGGACAAAGCGGACCGATGTATCAGTATCCCTATCCTATAAGCGAAACACAGTTCCTTGTTTCATATTGTAAAAAGGGCTGGTCTGATATAAGAGAAAACACACCCTTCGGTCTTTGGCTTATGGATACGCAAACCAAAGAGAAAATCGAAATAATAGAGGGCAACGTTGACTATCCGTCAGCGCAGGCTGTACCCGTAAAAAGCCGTGATGTTTTCGTACGTCCAAGTATGGTGGACTATGCGAAGACTACAGGTACATATTATGTTGCCGATGTTTATCAGGGCGAGTCTATGAAAGGCATAGAACGAGGCACCGTTAAGCAGATACGCGTTGTTGCTATCGATTACCGTGCTTATGCAGTTGGTGCTACCGTTGCTTCGGGTTCAGGCTCAGCCGATCCGTTCACACCTATTGCAACTGGAAGAGGCTCATGGGATGTAAAGAAAGTGCTCGGTGTTGCTACAGTTTATGAAGACGGTTCGGCCATGTTCAGTGTACCGAGTGAGACTCCCGTTTATTTCCAGCTTCTTGATGCACAGGGCAATATGATACAGACCATGCGCTCATGGTCGACTCTTATGCCAAATGAAAGCTATTCATGTGTCGGCTGTCACGAGGATAACAATACGGCTCCCCCTGCTTCCGGTACAGTTACAATGGCTCTTAAAGCAGGTGTCGAAACTCTCAAGGGCGACGTATGGCAGAATGAAGAGGGTTATGACCCATACACAACCGAAGAAGGCTTTGATTATCTCGAAGAAGTACAGCCTATTTTCGATGCAAACTGTATTTCCTGCCACAATAATAAAAACAAATCCTATGAAAAGATAAATGCGCACGCTATGGGCGAAAGCGGGGTAACCGGTACTGTCGTGCCGGGTACGGAAAATGTTATCTTCCCGACTCAGAGCGAGTGGAAATATCGCATTAAGTCAAGCAATAGTCCTATGATGGGTTGGAATAAGAAAAACTTTATCGGTATATGGAAAACCGGTAAGGCAGGTTTCGGTAACCGTAACGGTGAGGGCGGAGCAGTAGTCAACACCGACTGGTCAGGTAAAAAGCCCTGGCTCTTTGTCAGAAAGAAATTCACAATAGACGACCTGTCAAAGCTTGAGGGTGCATCGTTACTTCTTAACATCTACTATGACGACACTCCCACGGTTTATCTCAACGGAAATGTAATTTTCACCGATGATTCATGGGTTGACGGATACACAGATATAGTTCTTGACAGTGAGTATACTAAATATCTCAATGAGGGCGAAAATGTTATAGCTGTCAGTCTTAATCAGCACGTAGGCGGTTGTTATTTTGATATGGGACTTTCACTTTTTTATCCCGATCCCGTTTCTCCTGAAAATAATAGCCCATTCTCTCTTGAGGGAGATAACATCGGTTCTGCAAGAATGTCCCGTTACTTCCCGCTTTCATATCTTGTTCTGACCGGTTCAAAGCCTACAAGCGGTATTCAGTGGGTAGGTGAGCCCGATAATCAGTATATAAACTGGCTTTCATCTATGAGTGAACCCACACTTATAGAACCTGCCGGATACGGCGCAATCACTTCAAATCTTATGACAATGCTTCGTCAGGGTCACAAGGGTATGACTCTAAGCGATAAAGAGCTTCGCACTATTGCGGCATGGATTGACCTTTGTGTACCTGCTTACGGCAGTTACGATGCCAACAACCACTGGGATGCGGGTGAATACCGTGAGGCTCAGGAGGAGAGTAACAAGAGAGACTATTACTCTATGCTCAATAGCTATGCACGTATGGCACTTTCAAACAGATTGCCTAAGGGTACTCTTACGGCTGAATTTCTTGACAAGAGCACAAATGAAACTTATACTCTCAGCGACAAGGGAATAGTCAATCTCTATGTACCCACGAAATATGAAAAAGGCGACAGGGTGAAAATTACTCTTCCCGAGAACGAAAAATATATTGCCTTCACTCTGACAGCAAAAATGGGCGAATCCGTTATATACTGTCCCGGCGGTGTCTTTGAATATACGGTACCCGACACTGCTAATATGGTCACTACCATAAGCAGAGATTACGCAAACACAACTAATTATCTTACGGCAAGACTTCTTACTGAGAAAGAGTTTACAGAAAAGCGCAACCTTGCAAGAAACTCATACGATTATAATGATAATCAGACTGTACAGTCTGATATTACGGGTCAGTATCCTCATATCACAGCCTCAAGTGAATGGGAAAACGCTGAGGGCGAGACTCACTTCTATGCCCGAAACGCCATTGACGGATTCACTGCAAATACGGGTCACGGCGGATATCCCGTACAGTCCTGGGGACCTGCCAACACAGGCTCACAGTGGATGACACTTGATTTCGGAAGAGTCGTAGACGCTCAGGAACTGGGCATTGTTATACGATATGATGTTGGTCACGATACTTGGTTCCAAAGTGCTAAAGTCATTGCTACCTTTGAAGACGGTACTACGGGGGAACAGATTATCACAATCGGTTGGACCGGCAAAGAGCAGCTTTTCACTCTTGACTTTGACAGACCCGTTACAAAACTGCAACTGACGGACCTTATTGCAAATCAGCCGGGCGGTTGGGCTGCTTTTACAGAAGTTGCTGTATATGGCAGTGAAAAATAATTTAAACTGGTTCAAAAATCTTTTTAAATAATCAATCAGATATTACATTACCGCCGGGGGAAATCCTCGGCGGTAGCCGTTAATACCATAGAGGCAGCTATATGACAAAACCGCCATCGGATATTTCATTCCCGTGGCGGTTTTCTTTTTGGTGCCTTTGAGATTATTTAATATTGCCCTTTCTTTCAAGCATAGCTTTTTTCTTCTCGGAGAACTTCTTCTTCTTTCCGCATCTGCTTCTTATTTCATTATAAAGATCGCCGATTGCGAGCTTGGTGCATATACCTCGGACTCTGAGGGTCGGGCTGTATGTTCTGTCGATAAATTTATCGAGAATTTTTTCAAATGCCGCAGGCTGTGAGGCTTTCAGAGCATATTCTGAGAATGTATAATTGAACTTTCTTTTCTCAAGAGTATCAAAATGCTCGTCACCTTTTATGAATAGGGGACTGTCTTTTATAAGAGTTGCCGAGAGTATGAGAATATCATCGTCTTTGGGAAGAGTTATCTCATCGGCTCCGTCAAGAGGAATGTCAGACCTGAAGAAGTACATCTGCTTTGCGATAAGGTCTTTGTCTCTACTGTGTGTATGAGAGAAGCTGAGCGCCTGTGCCTGAGGCTTGATATATCCGGTTATACGTGACATCATAAGGTCCCACATACCGACAGCTTCAAAGCAGTCCTGAACTCTGACTTTTATGTCTTTCTCACCCACTTTGAATACTGCATCTTTATCTGAGTTAAGGGAAGTAATAAGAAGACTTACAGCACTGTAGCCCTTTTCAAGCTGAAGCTTCTGTGAGCTGCATACAAGACCACTTAAGTCTCCCTTAGGCATTTCATAGACCGTACCGCCTGCTAAAACCCTGTCACTCATAAGCTCTCTTGGTATTGACATACCGTTTTTGAGAGTAGAAATATTTCTTCGGGTGTTGGAGGTTACTGCAATTCTGTTATAGGGCAGAGCCACTGACTTATCCTCATTTATATAAGCTTCGGTTTCTTTAAAAACAATTGCAAAGCTGCGTATCTCGTTTTCTTTAATATCGAAACGAAGCTTACCTCTGTAGGGCTTGAGTGTACCGATTTCTTCTTCGTCGCCTCTCACCTCGTAAATTTCCGCTATTTTCTTCGGAAATTCTATTTCAACATTCTCCTGAGCCTCGCCTGTATATTCACAGACCCTCACAACAATTCTGTCACTGTCCTGAGCCTTTTTAAGTGCGGAAATTCTGACTTTGTCACTGCTTATTTTTACAGCGGAGTAACTGCCGAGCTTTCCGCTGTGGCTATCGGTTATAAATGTGTGCATACTCTGACAGAATTCGTCAGCATAAGCGATTATTTTCTCAGTCTCACCGCAATGGGGATAAACAGCAAAGCTGAAACGGTTTATGCCTATATCAAGAAGATGCTGTGAGCACTCCCAGCGGTAATTATTAAGTGGAGTATGTATGCAGGTGAGGCGTAATGTGTTTTTATCGGGCTTATCCCAGCCGGAACGGGAATCGCTGAAAATAGCCGTACCGAAGCTGCCGTATTCGTCGGTGATGCCTGCCCATCTCTGTGCCGGGACTTCGAACAGACGATCATTATTGGTGTATCTTTCGGTATAGCCGAAGCCTATATCGTACTGAGCCTTGTCATTGCTTGCAGTTGTGGGGAATTCCGCCTTAAGCATTGAGGCTTCTTCTCGCCAGTCAACCTCATTATAAACGCTGACATAGGCGCTTTCAGCATCGAGAGAAATCTTCTGGATAAATGTTGACTTGCCTGCCTTTCTGTCTATGCGTATGCAATAAAGAGCACTGCCTTCATCCTCAACTTTAATAACGGGATTTGCAGGGTACATATAGGGCGGTCTGCTCATATCCGAAAGCTTAACCTCCCATGAGGGCCAATCGTAGCTGTCTACGTCATGAAGAATTGCCATTTTAAGGCTCTCTTTCAAAGCTTCGGTATTGTTCTTTTTATCGAATACACTTGCTATGTCGCCCTTTTCGTCAATGGTGACACGAAGATTTTTGTTTTCAAGAACTCTGCCGTCAAAGCTCAGCTTCGTCTTAATCCCGGAAGCTTCATCGCTGAATCTTATATCGTATACCTCGAGACCGCAGGAAGCTACTCCTGCAAGGAATGTTACACGTACCTTGCCATTACCGAGGTCTTTCTTCTGTGAAGGTACTTCCTTACCGTCTTTATCATATACCCTTACATAGGACTCAGTACCGTCATAGTTAACATCTGCACTTACTGCCTGAAGTCTCTTCTTTTTATTCTGTACCGGGTTCGATACAACGACAGATATACCCTTCGCAAAAGATGTATCGATTATTGATGAAAGAGCCTTGACAGACGCAGTATACTCAGCCGAGAAAGTGTTCATTGCCTGAACATAGTCGTTGTGGCTTCTCTGATAGCATTTTTCAAAGGAGGTACCGGTTATATCGTCGTGGAAATGATGAAGAATAACTTTTTTCCAGGCACCGTCAATCGCTCTCTGAGGGTAGTCTGAGACACCCTGAGTGAAAGCACCTACAGAAAATCTTTCGGCAGCGTCAGCAAGAAGCTCGCTTCTTCTGTTCCAGCGTTTTGTGACAGTTCTCGATGTGTAACTGCCTGCGCCGTGCTCTGTAAGCAGCAGCTCGCCCTCATAAACGGGAAGCTTAGCTTTATCCTCTGCGCTGAGGTTGTGGATATCGTCGAAAAATTCCTTGGTCGTAGCTGAGAGTACCTTTATCTCATTTACGGCATTTCTCTTTATAGCTTTCACAATATTTTTTACCGATGCAGGAGCAGGCCCGCCGCCACGGTCACCGGTACCGTGATAAATAAAGGTTACTGGGTTCCCGTATTTTTCTGTGTTTTCATTGAGGTTAGCGAGATATTTCTTATTCTTTCTTACATCTTTAACGATTGTCGGATAGTCGCCGGGCTTAAGGGCGCATGCAAGACCTTTTCCGTCTTTGCCCTTCCATAAGCCGACATCAAAGGGTACCTCAACTGAACCGCCCCAGGTAAGCTTCTGAGTTGAAAATCCTGTAAGACCCGAATGAGCAGCAACACTCGGCAGAGCTTTGCCGAAGCCGAAGCAGTCGGGCAGGAATATATCGTTGGATTTCACACCGAACTTTTCATTGAAATAGCTGTTACCATAAATAATATTTCTTATGAGAGCCTCAGGCGACGGTGTGTTGACATCGCCGTTTTCATAGCAGGAGCCGCAAGGGTGCCACTGACCGTTTTTGACATAGGCTTTGAGTCTTTGAAAGTCAGCAGGGTAGTATTCTTCCATAATCTCATATCTGTTACTGCCCTCAAAGTTGAATTTGTAGTCGGGGTATTTTTCAAAAAGTCTGAAATTCTCCTTGAGAGTTGCAGGGATAAAGGTTGAAATCGACTTTTCGTAAGTCCAGAGCCAGCAGGTGTCAAGGTGTGCTGTTGCAATAGTGTAGATTTTCTTGTCTTTATTCTTCATACTGTTTCTCTCCTTTTAAAATTACCGGGGATTGGCCTGTCTGTTTATTTACATTATCTCATATTCGGCAAAAAAGTGCAACTGTTAATAAAACAAAAACTTTGAACTTTAGAAATTATTTTCGTGTGCTGTAATGTAGTTCAGCGAACATATTTTGCTCCTTTTTCCGGTACGTTCTTTGCTGTATAGTCCGTACCTCTTATGCTTTTTATTGCTGCTATTCTACCATAAATACAAAGCTGAGACAATAGACGCAAATAAGCCGTAATAGTTAAATTAATCTCTTGAAAAAATCAGAAATAAGTGCTAAAATTATTAAAAGAATATTCCTCAGGGAATTGATTTGTGCGGAGGAAAATATGAAGAATAAAGATATAATTGAAAAGCTTACCCTGGAAGAAAAGGCAGAGCTTTGCACAGGTAAGGATGTATGGCATCTGAACGGAGTGGAAAGATTTGGGATACCGTCTGTGACCGTTACGGACGGACCTCACGGATTAAGCCTGAGAAAGCCTGACAGTGATGTCAGCGAAAAGGTGAATGCCACCTGCTTCCCTTCGGCGGTAACCACTGCTGCCTCCTGGGACAGAGAACTTCTTTACAGAATGGGACAGGCTATGGGTGAGGAGTGTCTCAAGGAAAAGGTAAGCGTTATTTTAGGTCCCGGCGTCAATATGAAGCGTTCTCCTCTTTGCGGTAGAAACTTTGAATATTTTTCCGAAGATCCTCTTCTTGCCGGTGAGCTTGCCGCAAGTCTTATAAACGGTATACAGTCAAAGGGAGTCGGCACATCTCTCAAGCATTTCGCTGTAAACAGCCAGGAAAGACGCCGTCTTATTATTGACAGTGTTGTTGACGAAAGAGCACTTCGTGAGATTTATCTTACTGCCTTTGAAATCGCTGTCAAAAAGTCTCAGCCATGGACAGTGATGAGTGCTTACAACCGTGTGGGCAGCGAATACTGCACGGAAAACGCTTATCTGCAAAACAAAATTCTCCGTGACGAATGGGGCTTTGAGGGTGTGGTTATGTCCGACTGGGGCGCTGTCAATGACCGCGTAAAAGGTCTTAGAGGGGGGTGCGACCTTGAAATGCCCTCTACCTACGGATACAGCACAAAAATTATCTGCGATGCGGTGAGGAAGGGCACTCTTGACGAAAAATATCTCGATATAGCCGCTGACAGAATGCTGACTCTTATTGAAAAATCGGCTCAGGCACTCGGTGAATATACATATAACGAGGATGAGCATCATAATCTGGCGGCAGAAATCTGTGCAAATTCTCTCGTGCTTCTTAAAAATGAGGATAATACCTTGCCTCTTTCAAAGGAAAAGACTGTAGCCCTTATCGGCGAAATGGCAAGAGCACCCCGTTATCAGGGTGAGGGAAGCTCGAATATTATACCTACAAAAATTACCGATGCCTTTGACGGACTTTTAGGTGAGGGCTACAAGGTGCTCTTTGCACCCGGCTATTTCAAAAAACAGAATGAGCTTAATGAAGTTATGGTAAAGGATGCTCTCAATGTAGCATCAAAGGCTGATGCTGTTGTTCTGTTTATCGGTCTTACGGAGAAATATGAAAGTGAAGGCTATGACAGAAGCAATATGAATCTGCCCTCCTCTCACAACCGCCTTCTTGAAGAAATTTTAAAGGTTAATGAAAATGTTACCGTTGTCCTTTCCGGCGGCTCTCCCGTAATAATGCCATGGGCAGGCAAGGTCAAGGCTATTCTTAACGGGTATCTCGGAGGTCAGGCAAGCGGTAAGGCTGTGGCAGAGATTATTTCAGGTAAGGTCAATCCCTCAGGTAAGCTTGCTGAAACCTATCCTATATCGGAAAGTGACGTTCCTTGCTATGAATACTATCCTGCAACGGGACTTACGGCTGAGCACAGAGAAAGCATCTACATCGGCTACCGATACTATGATACGGCAGGGAAAAAGGTGCTTTATCCCTTCGGATACGGCCTTTCCTACACTCAGTTTGAATATTCGGACATAACGCTTTCGTCAGAAAAAATAAAGGATACAGAGACTCTTACCGTCAGCTGTAAGATTAAAAACACAGGTGACAGAGACGGTGCCGAGGTTATCCAGCTTTATGTAAGAGATGTGGAAAGCACTGTCTTCAGACCGGAAAAGGAGCTTCGTGATTTTTGCAAGATTTCCCTTAAAAAAGGCGAAGAAAAGACAGTTACCTTTAATCTTTCAAAGCGCGCATTTGCATACTACAATATAAATATAAGTGACTGGCACGTTGAATCGGGCACTTTTGAAATACTCATCGGTGCTTCCTGCTGCGACATAAGGCTCAGGGCAGGAGTTGAGGTTGAGTCTTCTCTCTCTGATGTTCAGATACCTGATTATAAAGAATCTGCACCCTGCTATTACGGTGCAGATATAAAGAATGTTTCCGATAAGCATTACAGAGCTCTTTTAGGAAGAGATATCCCAAAGAGTACGCTGGGAAAAAATGAAAAATTCACCTGCGAAAGCTGTCTTGCCGATGCAAAGGATACAAAGTGGGGTAAAATAATAATTTCTGTTATCACGGCAGGTAAGTATTCCGATCCGGATGCACCCGGTGCAGAGGAAATAAGAAGTGCTGTCCTTGAAATTCCCATAAAGAATATGTACGCATCAAACCGGGCTCTTATCACAAAGGAAGTTGCTGACGGAATGCTGATGCTTATCAACGAGGAAGGCTCTGCATTGGCTCTTGCAAAGATTTTTAAGGGCTTTGCTTCAAACATAAAAAAGCTTGTGGACCTGATAAAATTAAGTCTTTAGGTAAGGATATACCGCCCTCGGTGTTTGCGAAAGCTTCAACATCGTGCTCCATATTATAGGGGATTTCCTCGATGATGCCGAGGAAACCTTTTTTGGCGTCATACCAAGGTCGGGGAGGTCTATATCTATTGTACGGATATCTATTGAGAGTATCAGTAGAATATGATATAATATACAATAATCGGTTGAACAACAGCAAAAATCGGTTGGTATTATTTCGACACCTGGAATCAAGGTGTAACGTTTATCAATATGTACTTGATTTTAAAGCGAATAATATGGCGTTTTCACTCAGATGACCTGAGAGCAAAACAATAATGAGGCGATTGCAATGTTAAAAGCAAACTGGATACACCCATCCTATAATATGGACAAGATTTGTCCTCTTTTCAGAAAGGATTTCTGTATTGATAAAGAGGTATCTTCTGCCACCTTGAGAGCGACAGCAAGGGGCGTATATGAAGCGACTCTCAACTGTAAGCGTGTGGGTGATTTTATTATGGCACCCGGTTGGACCTCATATCACAACCGTCTGCAGGTGCAGACCTATGATGTGACGGAGCTTCTCAGAGAAGATAACACTTTGATTTTAGAGCTTGCCGAGGGTTGGTTCTGGCGACTGAAAAATCCTCAGCCGAAGGCAATTATCGCCGAGCTTCACATTGTTTATACTGACGGTACCGAAGAATATATCGGCACCGACGAAAGCTGGCTTGTTGCTGAAAGTAAACTGCAATACTGCCATTTATATAACGGTATCAGATATGATGCAACTCATACACCTGTTTTTGATACCGAAGCTGAAATAGCAGCGGACAACACTCAGAATCTGCTTATAGCTCAGGAGGGTGAAACAATAAAAGAGCAGGAGCGCCTCAGCGTAAAGGAAATTATTATCACACCAAAGGGCGAAACTGTTCTGGATTTCGGGCAGAATATGACAGGTTATCTTGAAATTACCGTTGATGCGAAAGAGGGCGACAAGACCTCCTTTTCCTTTGGCGAAATTCTCGACAAGGACGGCAATTTCTATAATAAAAACTACCGCAAAGCAAAAGCACTTTATGAATATACCTGTAAGGACGGTTTACAGACCTATAAGCCGAGTCTTACATTTTACGGCTTCCGGTATGTCCGTGTGGATTCATACCCGGCTGAAATCAAACCTGAAAATTTCACTGCCATTGTAGTACACAGTGATATGAAGCGTACAGGATGCATTGAAAGTTCAGACCCCTTACTCAATCAGCTTTTCAGCAATATTATATGGGGGCAAAAGGGCAACTTCCTTGATATTCCCACTGATTGTCCGCAGCGAGATGAACGACTAGGCTGGACAGGTGACGCACAGGTTTTTGTCCGTACTGCAAGCTATAACTATGATGTGCTTAGTTTTTTTAAAAAGTGGCTGAATGACATAAAAGCCGAGCAGTATGAAAATGGCGCTGTACCTGACTTTATACCAAGCATTTATCCAAGAAAACCAAGATTCAGCACAGCGTGGGCTGATGCAATCGCTATTTGTCCCTGGCAATGCTATCTCAGCTACGGTGACACTGAAATTATAGAAAATCTCTTTGAAGCCGTCAGAAAATGGGTGGATTACATAACAAAAACCACCACTAAACCTTATCTTTGGTTTGGCGGTGATCACTATGCCGACTGGCTTGAACTTGGCGGTAAATACGGTAAATGCAAAGGCCCTACCCGTGATGATCTTGTTGCCTCAGCTTACTATGCCAATTCGGTAAATCTTCTCGTTAAAATGGGTAAGGTACTCGGATATGATGTCAGTGATTATGAAGAACTTCACAAGAATATCCGCTCAGCCTTTATGAAAGAATTCCGCGACGATTTCAAGACTCAGACCGAGCATATAATGGCTCTTCAGTTTGAGCTTACGGATAAACCGCAGTCTGTTGCTGATTCTCTTGCGGCACTCATACAAAGGCAAGGTGATATGATACAGACGGGCTTTGTAGGTACTCCCTATATTTTGCACGTATTATCACGCTACGGCTACAGAGAGCTTGCATACACGTTGCTTCTGAGAAAGGAATACCCATCGTGGCTTTATCCCATCAGCAAGGGCGCAACCACCATCTGGGAGCATTGGGACGGCATTAAACCGAATGGCGATATCTGGCCCGTATCAATGAATTCCTATAACCACTATGCTTACGGTGCAGTCGGTGATTGGATGTACGGTGTTATGGCAGGCATCAACACTGTTGAGGAAGCTCCCGGTTTTGCAAAAGTTCATTTTGCACCAACTCCCGATGATCGCGTTGATTGGTTTAAAGCTGAAATCGATACTGCCAAAGGAAAAGTATCCTCACGTTGGTGGCACGAAAACGGCAGGGTACATTATGAAATTAATACTCCTGTTGATTCTACTGCTCTGATAGACGGAAAAGTATACGAGCTTTCTCCCGGTAAGCATATTTTCTGATGATTCTTTAATACGGTAGTGGCTATGTTTCACTCAGGCAGTTATCCTGTCATTGCCGATGTAATTTTTAAGTGAAATACTCAATATCTATTGTTTTTATTATAAAAACATGGTGAAATCAACTAAAATATATTATGGAGATGATATGATGTTCAAAAACAAAAAGACTTCTTCTGCAGAAATCCCGCAGAACGCCTTATCAGGCAATGAAGGAAAGTACATATCGAAATTTGAATATTTCTGTGTTATGCTTTCAAGAATCGGCGGTATGTTCGGTACAACTCTTACAGGTACTCTTGCGGCAGCTTTCCTGCACGAGCTTTATTTCGGACCTGCCGGTGTCGATTCAGAGGAAATTGCAAGTATTCTTGCTGTTCAGACTACAATTACAACAATTTTAGGTATAGCAATGGGTGCCATTTCCGGCTTCATCATTCAGAAAACCAGAACCCGTTGGGGCAGATACCGTCATTGGTATATCATCTGTCTTGTTCCCATATTTGCTCTTACTGCGTTATACTTCTATGTTCCTCAGGGCTGGACTATTCAGCAGATGACTCTTTTCCGTTACGGTATTGCCTGCTGTCAGACCGTATTCAATGCCTTTAACAATGCCGGTCAGAATATCGTGCAGGTTATTTCTCCCAATCCCAAGGAAAAGAAAACTGTTGCAACTATCTGGCAGTTATCCTATTATATCGGCTACGGCGGAGCATATATTGCAACCTTTGTTTACGGTATTTTCAGCGATGATAAGAACAAGATGTATATGACACTTGCTCTTGTTGCTGCATCCATTACTGCTTTCGGCAACCTTATGTGTGCTCTCTTCTGTAAGGAAAGAATCGAATTGCCCAAGAAAGAAAAAGTAAAGGTTTCAAAGACTCTGCTGACTCTCTTCAAATACAGAAACTACCGTGCCTTCCAATACATGCAGTGGGTGAACAATTTTGCATGGCTCGGAAAAATGTCAACTTATCTCGCAGCAATAACGGTAGGTTCTTCAAAAAATCTTCTTCTTACACTTCCCACCGCTGTCGGTACCGTTGTAGGTAACCTTATCTGCACAAAGCTTTCAAAGAAATATGAGCCGACAAAGCTGCTTAAATTCTGCGGTATCTATTCACCTGTTGCGGCCTTTGTGCTTTTCGGTATCTGTTTTGTTGAAGCAAAAATGGGAATCAGATTCTTTGAAGGATGGAACAGTATATTCTTCTACGTGTTCTATTTTGTTTTCGGTATCGGTATCGGTATCCAGGAGCTTTCAAAATCTCACTTTGATGTTGAATTCTATGACTATCTTGAATGGCAGACCGGTGAAAGAATGGAAGCCGTTCAGGGCATCATTCCCGGTTGGGTCAACTCAGCATGCAGCTATCTTAAAGAACTTGCAATTCCATATATGATTGCCTGGGCGGGCTATCTGTCTTCAGTTGAAGGTGACCTTGTCAAAACAATGCAGGCTCAGCCTACATATCTTGACACCTGTCTTAAGATTCTCGCATTCCTTCTCTTCGGTTACACTCTTTCTAATGTTCTCAAAGCAATTATCCTCAAAGTATCATACGATGTTGAGGGTGAAAAGAAAGAACAGATGTACTGTGAGCTTGAAGTGATAAGAGAAGAACGCCACAAGGAAAATGAAACAATCAGCCAGATAAAAGAAGCTTTGGGTGAAAAATAAAGTAAGTTTGAATGACATTTCAATCTGAACCAATGCGGTTCGATTGAGATGTCATTTTTTCTTTAAAACACGGCACCTACCCTTCGGTAAGTGCCGTGAAACAAAATTTGATTATATTCTTATTTACGACTATCAGTACAAAGTGCAATCAGCTCTTCAAGTCTTGCAGTAGCAAGACACTCTACCGTGTCTGATGCACCGTAGTAGATTTTCACCTCTCCGTCATCTTCAAGAATCATACCTCCGGGGAAAATTACGTGCTTACGGAAGCCGGACTGTGTTTCGTGATAGGTTTCGGGAGCAATAAGAGGAAGCTTACTCATACCGACGATTTTTGTCGGGTCATTCAGGTCAAGAAGCATAATTCCTGCACAGTATCTTTTCTTCCACGCTCTTTCCCAGCCGTTCTTTCTTCTTTTGTTATCCTTATCTACTGCGTGAAAAATTGTAAGCCAGCCTTTGTTGGTTTTAATGGGCGGTGCCGCAGGACCTATTTTGTCATTGGCATAGGGAACATCCTCAACAGCAAGAACAAGCTCTGTCTCACCCCAGAATTTAAGGTCGGGAGATGTTGAAAGCCAAAGGTCAAATCTGTCCTTTCCGCCTCTTGAATAAACGGGGAACGGTCTTTCAAGACGAACATACTTACCGCTGACTTTTTCGGGAAAGAGTACCATATTGCGGTTATCGGGAGCAGAAGCACTGATAATGTTTATATTTTCAAAATCATCATCGATTTCAGCTATGCAGCCTCGCACACCGTGACGGGTATCCATAGCCATGCAGAGATAAGGCTTACCGTCTATAACCGTAATTCTCGGGTCATAAAGTCTTTTTATTTCGTCCTCGGGCAAAAGGTTTTTGTTATCAAAAATCGGCTTGTCCTTTACCTGCCAGTTAATGCCGTCGTCACTTGTGGCAAAACCGAGAGAGGTTCTGAATTTAACCTTAGGATAAGTTTTTTCTGTAGGTCCGTAATCGTTACGAAATACCATAACATACTTTCCCTTGTATTTAGCAACACCTGCATTAAAAATCAGTGAAGCTTCATAGGGTATATCGTCCTTGGTAAGAACAGGTTTTTCAATTTTTCTTATGCACTGAGCACTGTAAAGCTTCGGCTTTAAGGTTTTCATTATTCCATCTCATTTCAAATTTATTTTCTCGCCTGACTCTGACGAACTGTAAATTGCTAAAAACTCCTCTACTGCCTTTCCGCCCTCAAAGGCATCTATGGGAAATTTTCTGCCTTTTTCAATGCAGTCATAAAAATCTTTTATAAGAGGAGAGTGACCGTTTCCCCAATAGTTTTTGCCGATAAAATCAGTCTTGCTTTTTGAGCGAAGCTTTTTTACCTTGCCGAGGATTATAATATAGGCGTTGTTACCCTCTATTCGCAAGGTGGCTCTTTGGCAGATTATGTCAATCATAAAGGGTCGGTTATCAGAAAAAGCTGTTGTGGCATTAAAAAGTGCAGTAACCCTGTTTTCGTATTCGAAAAGTGCGTGTACCGTGTCCTCGACTTCAATAACACCTTTAAGATGGTCATTGAAGGTGTGAGCCGTTACGGAAACCGTGTCGCTGCCTATAAGATATCTCATTAAATCCTGAGTGTGTATGGCCTGATTTACTGTAACACCGCCGCCTTCTTTTTCTATTGTACCGTGCCAGTCATCACTGTAGTAGTCTTCACCACGGCTCCAATGCACAAAAGCTCTTGCCGATATAACCTTGCCGAAAAGCTTTTTGTCAATAATATCCTTTACGGCAGCAACTGATTCAATGTATCTGTTCTGAAAGCATACACCGAAATTGGCGCTGCTTTTGTTCTGTGTCTTACGAAGCTCTGAAAGACCTTCCTCAGATATTGCGCAGGGCTTTTCACAAAGAACGTGAATACCTTTTTCCAAGGCCGCAACAGCCATGGATACGTGAAGATAGTGGGGAGTGCAGATATGAATACAGTCGGGTTTATCCTCACTGAGCATAGCTTTAAAATCATAATAAGCCTTACAGCCGTATTTTTTAGCCGCAGCATCAGCGCGGTCTTTTTTTATATCCACAACTGATGAAATATCTATGCCTTTAAGACTTTTCAGAACTCTGAGATGATTGCGGGAGATAGCACCGCAGCCTACTACTGAAACCCTCATATTTTCACTTCCTTAAAAGGTACTGCTCATATCCTCGGTTACTTTTGAAACAACATTTTCCTTAGCCTTTGATGATGCCGCTTTTTTCATAAGAAGGGAATAAAATTTATCTTCGTCTATGGGCAAAGTAACAGTTTCGTTTGTCCAGGAAGAAAGATGCGCGGCATTGGAAATCATAAGACCGTTTATGCCCTCTGTTCCCTCGGCAACAAGTGGAGTGCCATGAAGAATGTGGTCAGAAAAAGCATTGAGCACACCGGGATGCTGGTCATTGATTCCGTCGGTTTCAACTTCGATTTCTTTATAAGGTATGCTTGCAAATCCGTTTTCACAGTTGGGAATATTTTCTGTAAGTGATTCACTGAGTTCAAAGAGAGTTATTTTCTCGCCCTTTTCGCAGACAATCTTTGCTTTGTCCATAGTGATTTCAAGTCTGTTTGAGCCGGGGAAGTCACCCGTTGAGGTTACAAATACACCGGTTGCACCGCCCGGATATTCAGCATAAATTGTAACATCGTCCTCAATTTCAACGTCGTGCCATTTGCCCTCGTGACAGAATGCACGAACCCTTGAAGGCATACCGCATATCCATTGCCATAAGTCAAGCTGATGGGGTGACTGATTGAGAAGAACGCCTCCGCCTTCACCTATCCAGGTTGCTCTCCAGCCGCCTGAATTATAATAGGCCTGAGTGCGGTACCAATCAGTGATAATCCAGTTTACACGGCGGATTTCACCGTAGATTTTGCTGTCAACGATTTCTTTTATCTTTCTGTAAACACAGTTGGTTCTCTGATTGAACATCATTGCAAAGGTTTTGTCCTGTTTCTCGGCAAACTCGTTCATTTCACGAACCTGCTTTGTGTAAACACCTGCAGGTTTTTCCGAAACTACATGAAGTCCCTTTTCCAGTGCCTTCATTACAAGCTCGGGGTGTGAATAGTGGGGAGTACAGATAATAACTGCATCAACCTCACCGCTTTCGATAAGCTCTGTTGCAGAATTATATCTTTTTGCCCAAGGGAGATTTTCCTTTGACCAGAGAAGTTTTTCGGGTGTGCTGTCGGCAACAGCGGTTATGCGCATGCCTCTTATCTTGCCGGCAAGAAAGCTTTTGGCGTGAGAGGTACCCATATTACCCATACCTATAACGCCGAAGCGGATGGGGTGGATTTTATCTACAACACCGTACATGGCATCAGCGGCAGCCTTGAAGGATTCGGCGTGACTCGGATAAGAATTCACTTTTATTTTTCTTACACTGTTAACTACTGCTTCAAGCTTTCCCAGTCCTTCAAAGACCTTGAGGTGAGGCTCAAGAGAAAGAATAACGGCTTTCTTATGCTTGTCGAATCTTTTCAAGATTTCTTCAACATTGCCATCACCCTCACCTGCAGGTACAACATCGGAATTCTCAAAAAGAGCATCCTTGATATGGAAATATTCTATGTAATCCTCAAGTAAATCATAGGCTTTGAGAGTATCAACACCGCACTGTACGAAGTTTGCAGGGTCGAAAACTGCTTTGAGCTTTCCTTCGCAGGCTTTGAGGATGTCAAGGCATCGTTCTGCGTTATCGCCGTATATGCCTTTTTCGTTTTCATGACAGCAGATAAGTCCCTCTGAAACAGCATAATCGGTCATAGCCTTTACTCTGCGGATAACCTCATCTTTGTACTCTTCGTAAGAATCTCCCTCGCTGAAATAGAAGCTGAAAATTCTGATGTACTTTGCTTCGAGAATTTTTGCAACTGCAACAGTATTCTTGAATGCTTCAAAATGAGGCGCAAAATCCTCTTTGATGTTTATTTTACCGTAGCCTGAGCCGATAGAGGCAACCTTCATTCCCTCGCGGTCGATCTCCGCTTTCATTTCTTTTGCCTGTTCCACAGAAAGCTTGTTTATATTAAGAGACTTACCGAAGCCCCGAAGCTCCATATGTGTAATTCCGTTAAGCTTACAGGCAGCCATCTGTCCGCCTATTGTTGCTTCTCCCGATTCATCGCAGAATGCTGAATAAATAAAATGTGCCATTGTCACAGCTCCTTTACTTTAATAGTTATATTGTACATCTGTTTTGTAGTGTTTTCCTTAAATATTTTGATGAAATATAAGCATTTTCTTTACTTTTTTGATATTGCTTTTGGGTTTAATCTTTCTTCTGTACCTTTTTAGGTGAGATGCCGTAAACTTCCTTGAACTTTTTAGAAAAATAATTGCTGTCCTCAAAGCCGCAGATTTCTGCAACCTTGGTTATATTCTGACCGTCCGCATTTTTGAGAAGCTGTTCAGCATACTGCAATCTTAA
>JAZSMR010000131.1:0-4966 GCA_045535965.1 Acutalibacteraceae bacterium | reverse complement strand
CTTTCGATAATGGTACAAGATGATGTTTTCTTCGCTCCGAAGCTGTACAGTGGTACCGCGAGAGGGCGAAAAAACATCAAGTGCAAAAGTTTAAGCGACATAGCTCGATGCTGTGTCGCTTAACAATATATATCTATTTATGGTTTACGGACAAATCATTTTAGTATCTTGTGCCTTTATCGACAGTCTGCAAGAGGCAACTTTCTTCAAGTTGCCTCTTATAATTTACCCGGTTCTTATTTTGTAAAACCATTCTCTGCGGTATGAAACTGACGGATAGCAGTGTGTAAATCCGCGACCACATTGCTAATTGCTAATTGCTCATTGCTAATTTTAAATGTAATTTACTTTCGCCTTATTTCTCGGCGGAATTCTCTCATATTTCACATCGGGATAACCGATTATGAGAGCTGTCACAGGCTTATAGCCCTTTTCAAGCTGAAGCATTGAGCCGATTTTAGGGTTGAGCTTAGTTGCACCGACAAAGAATCCGCTGTAAAGAACGCCGAGTCCGAGACTCTCAGCCATAAGCTCCATATATGATGAAGCGAGACATGCACTTGTGTTGCCTTTACTGCTGACAACAATTACTAAAGGAGCCTTCTTAAAGAAGAAATTATCGTCAATGGTAGTGTTTTTTATATAGCCGGAGAAAGGTGTGACTGCCTTCTGACCGAAGCGGAAGAGCTTGACACATTCCTTTTCGAGCTCAGGGATAATATCCGTAATAACCGTAAAGGCAAAGTCCTGAGCATTTGTGCCTGTGGGACAGTATCTGCCGGCTTCGATAATCTTTTCGATATCCTCTTTATCTATCTTTTTATCTTTGAACTGACGGATTGTTCTTCTTGACTTCATAGCCTTAAGAAGGATATCGGAGTCGATTTCTGTCATATCCGTGGGCTTTTCGTCAGGCATATCGGGATAGTCTCTCATTGATACGGCACCTGTGGGGCATATAGCGAAGCAGTGACCGCATCGGATACATCTTTCATACTTAAATTCAGCCTTGCCGCCGACTATAGCCAGCTTTTCGCTGACGCAGTCCTTAACGCACTTGCCGCAGCCTATACATTTTTCTTTGTCAATAATTATTGGTTTCATGTTGTCTTCTCCTTAAATCAAGCTGCTTAAAGTATAAAACAAATATGATTAGCTGTCAAGAAGTTTATAAGAAACAGTGCCAAGACGTTTATAAGAAACAAGTCACTTGCATATAACTCTGAGCTGTGATATAATAATAAAGTTAAAATGAAACGAGGTGAGACAGTGGCAAACTTTGATGAAAAAGCCCTTAAGGCTCATATAAAAGCAGGGGAGTTCTATCCTATATATCTCATATACGGTGATGAGGATTACCTTAAGAAAACCTATGTTGATATGATTTGCTCAAAAAATGTGTCGGGTGCTTTCGAAAGCCTCAATCTTCAGAAATTTGACGGCAAGGCTACTGAGCTTCAGGACGTCTTTGAGCAGGCTTCCGTTATGCCTATGATGAGCGATAAGCGCTGTCTCGTTGTGGAGGACTGTAAATTAGAGGGTGCAAATGATAAAGATATAAGTCTGATTGCAGCTTACGTGGAGTCCTGTCCGGATACATCTATAGTAATATTCCATCAGAAAAATACCGAGTTTTCTACCTCCAAGGCTAAAAAGGCAGTGGATATTATCTCGAAGCACGGGGCTGTCTGTGTGCTCAATAAGAGAACAGGCAACGACCTTATAAAGCCCCTTATCTCATCAGCTTCAAAAAGCGGCTGTATCCTGTCGCCTCAGATGGCGAACTACCTTGTATCCCAGGTCGGTGACGACTTCAATGTCCTCATAAATGAGCTTCATAAGGTCTGCGGTTATGCTGCCGGAGGTGAAATCACCAAGGCTCATATTGACTCAGTTGCCGTCAAAACCGACGATGTAAAAATTTATTATCTCACCAAGGCACTTATGGCAAAGGACTTTGATAAGGCATATAAGGTGCTTCATACCCTTCTTAAGCAGAAGGTACAGGCTGAATATATCCTCGGTACAATAGTGAGCTCCTATGTTGATATGTACCGTGCCAAGGTATCTCTTTTCTGCGGTGAGAGAGCTGAAGCTTTAGCTTCGGACTTCGGCTATAAGAATACCGCTTTCCGCCTTACCAACGGTGCAAGAGACTCCTCTAAAATGGATCTGCCTACCTTAAGAAAATGCCTTGAGGTGCTCTCTGAGGCCGATATGAAGCTTAAAAAGAGTTACGATGATCAGGTTATAGTTTTAGAGCAGCTTATGGTGAAGCTCTTCCTTGTGACAAACGGTGAAAGAGTATGATTAAAACAGATAAGCCCATAATTGTTGAGGGCAAATACGATATAATAAAGCTCAGCGGTATAGTTGACGGACTGATAATCAAGACCGACGGCTTCGGTATATTCAAGGATAAAGAAAAGCAGAGGCTTCTCAGACGCCTTGCCGACGAAAAAGGTATAATAGTCCTGACGGACAGCGACTCGGCAGGGTTTCTCATAAGAAAGTTTCTCAAGTCGTCTATACCCGAGGATAAAATCACCCATGTCTATATACCCGATGTCTACGGTAAGGAAAAACGTAAAACTCAGGGTAGCAAAGAGGGTAAGCTGGGTGTTGAAGGTATAAGTGAAGAGGCGCTTCTGGAGGCATTCAGAAAAGCAGGTGTTAACTGCTCAGAAAGTGAAAATGAAGAAAGACGACTCATAACCAATCTCGACTTATACGAAGCGGGGCTTATGGGGAAAGACAACAGTAAAGAAAAGCGTATAAAGCTTATGAAGGCTCTGTCTCTTCCCGAAAGACTTTCAACCTCGTCGCTTATTAAAATACTCAATACCTTTGTAACTTATGAAGAATTTACTGAGAAATTAAAGGAGACAGATTTATGCGAATAGGTCACGGATACGATGTACATAAGCTGGTGGAGGGCAGAAAGCTCATTATGGGCGGTGTAGAGATTCCCTATGAAAAGGGACTCCTCGGCCATTCCGATGCCGATGTGCTTCTTCATGCAATTTCCGATGCTCTTTTAGGTGCTGCTGCCCTCGGCGATATTGGGAAGCTCTTCCCCGATACTGACCCTCAGTTCAAGGGTGCTGACAGTCTTGTGCTTATGGCAGAGGTTATGAGAAGCATAAAAGAAATAGGCTACAGGGTAGTCAATGTAGATGCCACTATCATAGCCCAGAGACCCAAAATGAGAGGCTTTATTGATTCGATGAGAGAGAACATTGCCAAGTGTTTAGAGTGCGATATTAGCGATATCAACGTCAAAGCAACCACCGAAGAGGGCATGGGCTTTACGGGTGAGGGAAAGGGTATTTCTGCTCACGCCGTCTGCCTTATTGACAATATATAATTACAGCACATTGCCAAGGTTTGTCTGGGTGTTTTCATATATTTCGTGGAAGTACCCCTGACACTCTCTGATGGCGAAAAGACAGTAGCTGTAGTTTTCATCACTTACGCTCTGATAGAGACTTATTATGCTTTTCTGAGGTTCAACTATGGAGCCGTCTCCTATGAAGACGCTGAGGATGATATCATTTTCTTCCCAATCGATTAAAATTTCGCTCACGGTGCTTTTTGCCTGTGAGTATTTTTCTTCTTTTATTTCCTTAGCACAGTCTTCCAGACGATAGTACAACTCAGAGCAATAGTCCAGTACATATTTTTCAGAATAGTAGTTATAGATGAATAAGAGGCTGAGTACTAAAAAAGCAAAAACAAGTCGCTTCATTTTTTTACCGCCTTTCTTACTGTATAGGTATTACCTTGCTTGTCCGCTGTCATAAGAAAGACCTCGGAGGCTGTCAGGTTCTTCTTTTTGAGCATCTTTTCGAGCTTTTCCTCAGTCATAGAGCAAAGCTCAAAATCCCTCTTTATTATCTTGCCGTCACTGATAATAAGGCAGGGGAGGGCGTTTTCAACATAGGGAAGACGTAAATCCTCTATTGTGGCAGGCTCAGCTTCTTTTTTCAGCTTGACACTTATAGAACCGTTAGTCTCGATGTAGGCATACTGTACCTCGGAAATATCGAAAACATCCTTGAGTCGCAGTGCCTCCATCAGGTCATCGGTACTGTAGCGTATCATTTTAAGATTGTCTTTGAGTAAGTGCCCCTCTTTTATTATCAGTACACTGTGCCCCTGCATCAGGGTGCGGTAGGGTCGGAATTTCATTGCCAAAAACGAGGAAAACAGCTCAAGGGTAACAAAAAGAAAGATAAGTGCTATACCGCTCAAAACGGGGAAGTCATTGTCCTGAAGCGGCATTGAAGCAATTTCCGAGAGTACCATTGTTGTAACCAACTCCCCGGGCTGAAGCTCACCTATCTGGCGTTTCCCCATAAATCTTACGGCTATGGCGAGCATTGCGTAAATTATAAATCCTTTTATGAGTACGTTCATAGTTTTCACCTCGCAACAAGTCTTGGCAAATAAAATACCCGTAATGCAGGTGAAATATAAAAACAGATGATGTATGTATAGTTTTGCAACATACTTAATATAATGTTAATATTATGTTTAAAACTTGAGCAATATGCTATTATATAATAATAAAAACAGAATGAAGTACTATATCAAAAATAAGGAGGTAATGCAAAATGATAGACCCGTTGTTTCTTATTCTCAGAACTCTCAAAACACTTATCGAGAGAATGACACGCATTTTTTTCCTTATTTTTACCAATTACTTTCCTGTTACTCCGCCGGAGGAAGACCCTGATATCGGTTTTGTCGGATGGTAACTTGCACTCTTAAAAAAAATCAAAAAAATTTGCAAATAACCATTGACAAACTGAAAGTTTTCTGTTATAGTATACGAGTCGCTGTGAGAGACGAGTCTCAAACAGCAGATGTGGGAGCATAGCTCAGCTGGGAGAGCATCTGCCTTACAAGCAGAGGGTCACAGGTTCGAGCCCTGTTGTTCCCACCATAAATGGCCCGGTAGTTC
>JAZSMR010000016.1:0-5421 GCA_045535965.1 Acutalibacteraceae bacterium | reverse complement strand
TTCAAGGGCATCCCAATTAAGCACAACGTCATTGCCCTTAACGGTGGCTGTGAGATTTTCAATTTCGCCGAGAACTAATTTTTTAACTGTTGCCTTCTGAACTTTTTTACAGTTCTTGCAGGTTCTCTGCTTAGTGCCTGCTGCTGCATAGGTAGCTTTCTTTGTTACTTTCCAGCTGCCGTAGCTGTGGTTGTCGGGGTCTTTTGCGAGGGTTACGGTTTGAGTGTCGCCACATTCGCATTTGTATGTAAACTTGCCGCCCTTTGTGCAGGTGGGGTCGCCGTTTCTTGTGAAGGAGTGAGTGTGCTTGTAGTAGAAGTGAACTTCGATTTCGTTTTTGTCGAAGTATTGTCTTGTGCTTTCATTGACCATTTTATTCCATAACTTTTCCGAGCCTGCAAAGTAGATGTTTTTTATATTTCCGGACTCTTTAAAAGTCAAAGGGAAATAATATTTTTCAGGAATAGCTTTCAGATAAATAGACTCCAGACTACATCCGTCAAATGCATCTGAAATGCTGCAGTTGCCGTCTTCAGCAATTTCACCATATCTTATAACAAGCTTTTTCAGAGATTCGCAGTATTCAAAAGCTCTTCTGTCAATAAGGGCTTTTGCAGGAATTTCAATTTTCTTTAAGCCTGTATTCTCGAAAGCCCACTCACCAATATACTCAAGGGAGTCGGGCAGGTTAATTGATTCAAGCTTTTCACAACCGCTGAATGCGACATAATAAATATGAGTTATGTTTCCTTTAAAAACTACGCTTTTCAAGTTGATGCAACCCGTGAATGAATATGAAGGTATTACTGTAACACCATCCGGAATAACTATGCTTTCGAGACTTGTCATTTGATAAAAACAACCTTCGTCTAAGTCTTTGAGTTCTGAGGGCAAGAGCAACTCTTTAACGCTTGTAAAGCCTCTGAAAGCATGCTCTCTTATATACTCTATGGTATTAGGAAGTGAAATAGATTCAACCGAGGGGTAGTCATAGCTCGACGCTTCTATACCCTTGACCTTTATTCCGTCTATTTCATCAACAATAGTTATTTTTTTCGTTGTTTTGCTTAACTCATTATCTTTGAAATAATTTACTACAGCATAAAATGTGCCGTCTTTTTTTGTCTGAGCTAATTCATATTCAACATTGTTTATAACAACAGTACTTTCAGCCGCAGAGGCGGAAAAGCAAAGAACCGTGATGGAAATAACGACAACTGAGAAAAAGAATAATACTTTTTTCATATAAACACAACCTTTCGTAAGTCTGTAGTTTTCACATTATTGCAGGGTCTGTGGACACGGTGTATGCTTCTGAGAATTCACCCCAGGCCACCTTTTTGTTGCTGTCTTTGTAAAATGGCTTAATCTTAAAGGTGTAATATTTTCCGCTTTCGAGGCCTGTAACTCTGTATGTTGTACCTTTTTTGTTTATGGAGGCAATCTTTTCATAGGTGTTGGTTTCTTCGTTGAGCATATATATTCTGTAACCCGTTGAGCCGTTGGGGGTTGTAGTCCAGTTGAGTTTTATCACACTTGTACTCTGAGATGAGGTTATGCTTAAAACCTGAGCAACAGGCAATTTATCGATTGTTACGGTAGTAGTTTTGCCGCAATGGGTACAAGTACTTTTCTTGCTTCCGTCTTCTGTGTAAGTTGCTTTTTTAGTGGTTTTCCACTTAGCGTAATTATGATTATCGGGATCTTTTGCAAGAACCTTTCCTGTGTAGGAGTCGCCGCAAATGCAGACATAGACATACGCACCTTTAGCTATGCAGGTGGGTCCTGCTGTTTCTTCATATTTATGAGTGTGTTTATAGTAATAATTGATTTTTACATTGTTTTTTGAAAGCTTATTTCTTGCCGTTTTGCTTACGGATTCTTCCCAGAGCTTTTCGGAGCCGAAGAAGTAAATATTTTCAATGCTCGGATTATTTAAAATATCGTTTGTTATGGTGTAGGCTTTTGCAGGAGACTTAAAGTATATACCTTTTATATTGTCGCAGCCTTCAAAACAGTTGGCGGTGCTTAAAGTCTTGTTTTTGGCTTTTGAGCCCTCAAAAACAACCTTTTCGAGATTTTTGCAATCACTGAAAGCTCCCTCACTCAACTCAGTTCCTGCAGGAATAACAACCTTCTTGAGTCTCGTATTGCTGAAAGCATAGTCGCTTATGTAGTCAAGCTTACTTGTCAGCTTTACAGAGGTAAGATTTTCGCAGTCGGCAAAGGCTTCAATAAAAATTCCCTGGATATTGCCTTCAAACACAATTTCCTCAAGTCCTGTACATCCCTTAAAAGCATATTTGGGAATAAACGTCACATCTTTGGGCAGAGTGATTTTTCTGAGCTTTGAGAGACGGTAGAAAGTACCTTCCCCTATATCTGTAAGCTCTGAGGGCAGTTTGATTTCCTCTAACTCTCTGAAGAATGTTAAAGAGTATTCGGCAATATATTTTACCGTATCGGGGATAATGATTTCTTTTACATTTGGATAAATTTCTCTTTTCTGATAGCTTGGGAATCTGTAGTTATTGGATTCATTTGCATTAATACTCAGAACCTTTATACCGTTTATCTCGTTAACTATTGTTATTGTATCTGTGCTGTCAGCTAAATCTTCATTGTCGAAATAATCAGTTACAACATAGTGCTTTTCGCTTATTCCGTGCAGTCGGGTTACATATTCATACACAACATTGTCAATGACAACTCTTTCCTCCACGGCACTTGCATTGAAGCAAAATGCCACGGTGATAACTAAAGTTAACATTGATAATAAAGTGAATATCTTTTTCATATTATCAAATCCTTTCTTAGTAATTTTTACCATTCACAAAATACCACGATTATGTGTAATCTGTGTGAAAAAAAAGCTAAAGGTTACAAAACTGTAATCTTTTATTTTTTGTTTGGTTGGAGACACAGAAGACGGTTTTGTGTGAATACACACATAGAATTCTGTATGTCTCCTGATGTGTCACATCTGACTTCCTCGGCGGCAACAAACCCAAAATCCACGCACATCCCATACGCGTACCAAAAAACTTTAGCCTAAAAAAGCTTTAAATTGTGAAAATGTCTTTACTTTTTTGTTTTAATGTGCTAAAATATACAGACAATATGCCATTAAAGGAGAAAATATAGATCATGGCGGAAAGAAATAACGATAAAACATTGGAGAATATTGACTATCTCTATAAGACCTTACTTAAAATCGAAACTTATGAGGAATGTGAAGCCCTCCTTGACGATATGTGCACCAAGACAGAGCTGGCTTCTATAGCTCAGAGACTCGTTGTTGCCAAGATGCTCTCAGAAAAGAGAGTTTACAGCGATATCGTTGCCGAAACAGGCGCAAGCACTGCTACAATCAGCCGTGTCAACCGTTCACTTGCCTTCGGTAAGGGCGGATATGACAAGATCTTCGCTAAAGAGGACTAAGAGGTAACAGCTATGGCATCTTACGGCGATTTTGCTTATTTTTATGACAATCTGACAGATAATGTTGACTATGAAAAAAGATGCAGCTACATAAAGGGTCTCCTTGCCGAAAACGGTGTCGGTGAGGGGATTTTGCTTGATTTAGCTTGCGGTACGGGTACGGTGTCTCTTCTGCTGTCCGATATGGGTTATGACGTTATCGGTGTTGACGCTTCCGAGGATATGCTGTCTGTTGCCCAGGAAAAGAAAATGGAAAGCGGTGCAGACGTGATTTTCCTTTGCCAGAGAATGGAAGAGCTTGATTTATTCGGTACTATCAACGCCTGCGTATCAACCTTAGACAGCATAAATCACGTGACCGATGAGGAAACCGTCAGGGAGATTTTCCGCAGAGTTTCCCTTTTTATGGAAGATAAGGGCATATTCCTGTTCGATGTCAATACTCCCTATAAGCATAAGTGCGTTTTAGGTGACAATACCTTCGTATACGATATGGACGAGGTATACTGCGTATGGCAGAACAGCACCGACGAAAGCCTTGTGACTACGGTTAATCTTGACATCTTCGAAAAAGACGAGGACGACGAGGAAACCTACTACAGATATAGCGAAGAATTCACCGAGAGAGCCTACGAGCTTGATGATGTTAAAAAGTGGCTTGAGGATGTAAAGTTTGAGGTTGTGGGTATCTATGAGGAGATGACCAAGAATAGTGTCAAGGCGGATACTCAAAGGGCTGTGTTTGTGGCGAGGAAACACGGAACACAGTAAGATTTATTAATTATGAATTGCACTTCGTGCATGAATTGAAGCCGTGCTTCATGAATTGGCTTCGCCATGAATTGACCTGCGGTCATAAATGGATATGTTGTATGCAGAAAGGAAAAACTATGGGTAAATCAGTAAGATGTATTTCACAGGACGGCACCCTTACAATTATGGCCGTCGATTCAACAGATATAGTAAATAAGGCTCAGGAGATTCACGGTACCTCTGCCGTATGCTCGGCGGCTCTGGGCAGACTTTTAACGGCTGCATCACTTATGGGCTGTGCATTAAAGGGCGAAAAGGACAGTGTTACTCTCCGAATGAACGGCGGCGGCCCTGCGGGTACAGTTTTAGCAGTGGCTGACTCCAAGGGTAATGTGAGAGGCTACGTGCAGGAGAACGTTGTTGAGATACCCCTCAATAAAAAAGGTAAGCTGGACGTTGCAGGTGCAGTGGGCAAGGACGGCTTTTTAACCGTAATTATGGATCTCGGTATGAAAGAGCCCTATGTAGGACAGACTCCCATTGTCAGCGGTGAAATCGCCGAGGACGTGACAGCTTATTATTCAATCAGCCAGCAGACACCTTCAGTCTGCGCTTTGGGGGTTCTTGTCAATCCCGACCTTACAATAAAGGCGGCAGGCGGATTTATAATTCAGCTCCTTCCTACGGCTATGGACGACACAATTGATTTAGTCGAAAAGAGCATAGAAAACCTCGAGCCTATTTCGAGTCTTATTGATAAGGGTATGACACCCGAGGAAATCTGCCGACACGCTCTTAAGTATTTCGACCTTGATATTCTCGACAGCAGTGAGCCCGAGTATAAATGCTACTGCTCAAAGGAAAGAGTGGAGGCTGCACTCATCAGTACCGGCAGAGACGAGCTTACAGAAATGGCAAATGACGGCGACGCAGAGGTCTGCTGTCAGTTCTGCGACAAGAAGTATGTTTTTACTCCTGCGGATCTGAGAAAACTTGCTAAAAACTGACATAAAAAGCAATTTGAAAAAAATCGGAATTTTTTCAAAAAACTTTCAAAAAAGTGTTGACAAAATCATTTTTTTGTTGTATAGTATACGAGTCGCTGTGAGAGACGAGTCTCAAACAGCAGATGTGGGAGCATAGCTCAGCTGGGAGAGCATCTGCCTTACAAGCAGAGGGTCACAGGTTCGAGCCCTGTTGTTCCCACCATAAATGGCCCGGTAGTTC
>JAZSMR010000033.1:0-4204 GCA_045535965.1 Acutalibacteraceae bacterium | reverse complement strand
TGGATGGTCTTCAAGACCGTAAACCTTACCGTCGGCCCCGTAGTATCCGCCCAAAGTTTCGCATACATATTTTGCTCCGCCCAAAAGGGGACCGTATCTGTAAGCATTGCCGTCACAATATCTGCAGGCGATTACATTGATATAATCCTGATTTTCAAACTTAATACCAACAAAGTTACCATTTTCGTTTGATGAAAATACAGGGAATATTCTTTCCACCTTATCGGTAGAGTTAAAACCTATATGGTAGGTAGAGCTGTATCCGTAAAGCTTACCGCTTTTGCTCTGCACAAAACCGTATATATTCTGCTTTCTGTTTTCATCACTGTGTGCCCAGATTTTTGTCAAAAGTTCATACGGGAACACACGCTCTGCATCGCTGCACACTTTAACAATGCCAAGCTTCATTTCGTAGTTCTGAATAACCTCTCCGCTTGCAAAAGCATTCTCGTCAATACCTGTTACATTGATTTGGTTATCCCAACGCCAGAAAGCATTGTCATTGGTGATAAGGCCGTTAGGAACAACGCACTTTACCTTTTCCGTCATTTTTGCAAGACCTCTTGCATAGCCGTCCTTACCCTCAATATAGGTATATCCCATATAGAACGAGCTGTCATTCTTGATGATACCGATAACCCAGCCGTCGTTGGATTCCTCGTAGTCATATACATCTGTTGCAACAGTTTTACCGCTAAGCTCCTTTACCTCGCCGCTATTTGTAAGGTAATGATTTGCGGTGGCTTTTTTTACATTTGTTGCAATTTTCTTCTTTTCATATTCAGAGGTAACGCCGTAAAGCGTGCCGTCTGCGGTTACAATGTTTCTCTGGGTGTAAAGGGTATCAATCTTGTGCGTATAATAGGAATAGCTGACAACATCCCTGATTTCGTTTTTTATAACGGGGTCTATTTGTTTGAAATCAACACCCACCTGATAATATACGTTATCAGGCGTAACAAATTCCTCATCGCCGAGTATATGGTTTGCATTGTAGTTTGGTGTCACGTTAAGTTCAGGATATGTTTTATACTCGTAGTTTATTATCTCCGCAGGCGGAAGAAGCTTTTCTGCATCAGCCTTATTTGTAAGCATAATCTTATCGGTTACAAACGAGAATGACTTTGTACTTCTGCTCTTATCCTCGTCCGCTGCAAAGAAATTATCTATCTGTGAATAGAGGATTGTTGAGGTTGAGCCAAGGAAGTGTGAAAATGTAATAAAGTTTCCGCTTGCATCCGTTGCCACGATAACTGCGGCGGGAGTAAGCTTTCTTACAAACTGTTTGTTTTCATCGTATATATCTGCGGAAATTACGATGGTATCCTTTGTAAGATTATATACCTTTGCCCAGTCAGATTCCTTTCCGTTCATAACCAAGTCATATTCCGCTTCGTCAATGATACCGAGTCTGGTAACAGCAATTTCTTTACCGACGGTACCGTATGTTCCAAGGTAACTTATTTTGACGTAATGGTTCTGATAATCACTTCTCTTTACCTGCGGAGCAAAGCTTGGTTGTATACCTATCGTTTCGTCATAGAATCGGGTTCCGATATCGAACCGCTGTATAGAGCCGGCTTCCATATTGTAAGGTACGCCGAAATTGGTGCCGTATACATGGGTAATCGGTATGTATTTTCCAAAAAGACTTCCTTCTGTAAGATCGGTAGTCTTGCCTTCTGTTGGACTTGTTACTGTCGGCTCTTTTTCCTGATTGGTTGTTTTATCAGAGTTTGTTTCACTGTCGGTATCCTCGACCTTTATAAACGAAACGTTCTGAGTAGCAGCAAGTCTTGGGTAATACTTGCCCCCTGTCTGCTTCATGGAATCAAAATCCACAGGCATATAAGATTTATAACCGTTGGAAGCCGTAATTGTCAGGTACACGTCCTTGATATCGGTTTCGGATATTTCTTCCTTATATGAGCTGTTGGAAAACGAGTTCTTGCCAACAATTTTGAAATCTTTACTGCTTGAAAAGAACTGAACCCAGTTATTTCCGTTGGAATTATATCCGACACCCATATAGCGGAATTCGGGATTAAGAATATTGGCACGGTGTCCGGGGCTGTTCATCCATGATTCTACAACCTCCGCAGGATTACGCTGACCCCTTGCGATGTTTTCTCCGACATTACTCCAGGTATAAGTGGAAGGAATTGCCGAGTAGCAATCGCTTCCGTCGGGTCTGTCATGAGAAAAAGTGGTTACAAGCTCCTTTTCACGAATATCGCAGATATCCTGAAGAGTACCGTTCATGGAAAGCGAATCAAGACCTTCCTTGGCACGTTCAATATTACAAAGTCTTAAAACCTCCCATTCAAACTCGTTGACAGAAAGCTCGCTGTATTTTGCTTTGCTGAGGTCCCGTGCAACACCTCCTGCCTGTCCCCCTTCGGTTTTACTACCGACGTTAAAGGTGTAACAGATCACAGCCTGCTTTTTATCCTCGGTAAGACTTTTCATTTCAGAAAGCTGACCGTTGATTTTGGTTGTGGATTTAACGTATTTTATATATTTATCCTGACCTGCCTTTATTCTGACGGTAACGGAAACCTTATATGAGTTACCCTCAATAAAACAGCCGTTGTCATCAAAATCGCCGTCCCATTCCACCTTTACAACCTCGGTGCTTGCCGTTGAGGGAACAGAGCCCGAATTTACCGGCTTTTCACCTGTCACTGGCTCGGTTACTGTAATATTGAAAATATTTACAACCGACGCAGCAAACACATTTGTTGGAAGTATGCTGATAAGCATACATAAGCATAAAATTGTACTTAATAACTTTTTCAATGTTCATTCCTTCTTTCTTTATAATATAGTAAATTTTTATTTTTTAATAGTGTACAAAAAAACGGGCACTTATTTACAACTCATTTTCTTTGCAAATTCTTTTACCTGTTGTTTTCTCTTTTTAGAGAGTTCTGTCGCAAGACATTTCGGGCATCTTGTAAGTGTTTTTGAACGGCTTCGCACCTGCGTCTGCCACGAGTGACCTTTTTCGCATTTCCACCATACCGGAACAGAACTGCTCGGGCTGACAGTTTCAGGGGTGAACGGCATGTTTTTTTCGTCATCCCACTCGGATAATAAATACTCCTTTCCTTCCTTAATGCAATAATCCTTTAATTTCAAATTTATCACCCTCCACATCTTGAAAAATTTGATATTATATGCTACAATAATTATACACCGTACATCAATGGACGATGCAATAGTTTTTGGAAAATTTTTTAAATTCTTTTCAAAATATTTATTTTATACAAAAACGAGGATTATTTTATGGATAATAACAATTTATTTTCCATCGGCGAGATTGCAAAAGCCATTGGAATCACAAGAAAAATTATATTGAACTATGAAACAAAAGGTCTTATTACTCCGGACAAAAAAGACGGTGCTACAGGCAACAGATATTACACCATTGATACCTTTACTCAAATCCGTACAATCCGTGTATTTCAGGACTTAGGGTTGTCGCTTGACGAAATAAGAGCATATTTCAGCGATACAACGGATTTACAACCGATGATAGAACGGCTTGAAAAAATGCGTGATGAACTTAATCTTACCATTGAAAAGCTGAAAGAAAGAACACATAAAAAAGGTGATGTTATACGAGAAATCACTATTGAACCGCAGACGATATACTGCCGTGTGTATAAATCAACCTCTATTGCTGACAAGACAAATCTTTTGAGAGATACGGCTCTTGAAGCTATGAGATTACACGGAACCGATACAACAAGGAGAATGTATTTCACCGAGTATTCTGCGAATGCTCCGCAAGACATTTCATATTGTGTTGCTGTGCCTCAAGGAAGCGAAGGTGAATACATAAAGCATCTCCCCGAACTCAAAGCACTTTCATTTTTCCACCATGGTGCTTATGAGGAAATTTCCGAAGTACGAAAGAGACTTCTTTCCTATGCAGAAGAAAATAATCTGACGCTGACAGGTGTATTCCGTAATATTTATCTTGAAGGACCGCCACAACATAAAGATAAAAGCAAGTTCATCACACAGATTATTGCGATAATTGAATAAAAAAGAATGAGCCTCTAAGGATTTACTCTCCTTGGAGGCTTTAATTTTTACTCAATAATTTCTTTGCAAAACAAAATGCAACACCTGCCTGTATCTATAATTTATACACTTAAAAATATAAATCAAACAAACAAGTATTGCATTTCGCTTT
>JAZSMR010000082.1:0-1599 GCA_045535965.1 Acutalibacteraceae bacterium | reverse complement strand
TTTTTATTGCTATTCAATATCCCTATATTTCTTCGGGCTCATACCGAACTGCCTTGCGAATATCCTGTGGAAATAGCTTTTGTTTTCATAGCCCACAGCCTTTGAAATCTCGTCAACTCCTATTTTTGTGTTTTTTAACAGATATGCTGCCTGAGACAGTCTTTTATCCTGCAAAAGCTCGGTGTATGTCTTGCCCGTCTGATTTTTTATTTCGTGGCTGAGCCAATAAAAATCATAATGCAGCAGCTTTGCCGCCTCGGTAAGGCTGCTGTTTTTGTAGTTTTCTTCTATGTATTTGAAAATCTGAAGTATAGCTGCTTCTTCTTTTGACTGATAAGTAAGCTTGTCCGTATGATTGAGCAGCTGCATAAAAAGAAGTCCCATAGTCGTCTGGTTGATATTTCTTTTGTTGGATGCATTGCTTGTAAGTGTCCACAAAAGATTTTCAATAAGATTCTGCACGGGGAGAACATCGGAAACCTTAAAGTGCAGATAACCCGGGTTTTCTTCTTTGAAAAGCGACTCAATAAGGAACTTTTTTAAAGGCGTCTCTTCGGCACCTAACATTTCAAGTGTTTTGTGGAAAAACTGAGGAAGAATGATAAAATTTACGGCTATATCATTGCCTGATGCAGGTAGAATTTCCTGCTTTGCATTCTGGCCGAGGAAAAGAAGCTCTCCTTCTGAAAGGTCAATGGTTTTACCGTTTATAATATGAGTAGTCTTGCCTGTGCACATATATACCACCTCAACAAAATTGTGGGTGTGCTCGGGAAAGTGAATGAATCTTGTGTGGGTTCTGATTGTAATGAGCTTTCCGTCCTTGAGAAGCTTTCTCGAAGAAATAATATTATCGTCATTTTCTGTATAAATACTGCTGTCTACTGTGCTTCTGCCGTCGAGTATTGCCTGCTCTTCATCGGTTACGGGAATAAGCTCTTTCAGAATTTCACGGTTTATCATATAATCACCTCTGTGAGATTATACATTTTTACGGTGTGAAAATCAATACAAATAAGGATACTTTTTTAAGCAAATAAGGACCTTTAAAACACAGATACTTAGTGATATTATTATAACGAATTATTGTGAGGAGTATTTTTGTATCAAGATTAAGGGGAACAGACGGATGAACACTTATTATTTAGCTATTGACATCGGAGCATCCTCAGGCAGACATATTCTCGGATATGTTGAAAAAGGCAAACTGAGCCTTGAAGAAATATACCGGTTTGACAACAACATAAAAAATGAAAACGGTACTCTCATATGGGATATAGATAGCCTTTTTGCCCGGGTGAAAGCAGGTATAAAAAAGTGCAGGGAAATCGGAAAAATCCCGAAAACAATCGCCATTGATACATGGGGCGTAGATTATGTGCTTCTTGACGAGAACAAAAAGGAAATTCTCCCCGCTGTGTCCTACCGTGACGGCAGAACAACCGAAGCGGTAAAAGAGGCAAATAACATAATCTCTCAGGCTGAGCTTTATTCACGAACGGGCATACAGAAGCAAAGCTTCAACACAATCTATCAGCTTTACTGCGACAAGAAAAGCGGAAAGCTGAGTAATGCAAAGCATTTTATGATGATGCCTGA
>JAZSMR010000021.1:0-2626 GCA_045535965.1 Acutalibacteraceae bacterium | reverse complement strand
GCAATCGCCGAGGAGCAGGCTCAGGCTGACCGCAACGCCGCTGTAATAGCAGAATGGGATACAAAGCTTCCGCAGTATCCCAAATGGAATTGCGGAGGGAAAAATTACTGCATAGAGGATATGGATGGTTATATCAGATTTTCTGCCGATTTCGAGGGTAACCGCTTTGCAGCCGAGCAGGCTGTTGCACAGTACAGAAAAGCACTTGTGCAGAACGGCTTTATTCAGGCAGGACAGTACCCGAACATTGCACACCTTTACAAAAGGGTGAACGGAGTATGCTATCACGCAGATACAGAGCACTGCTTTGAGGGTGACCCCGACTGCCCGAATATTTATTTTAATATTGACGAGCCGACAGGCGGATATGATTATGTAAAGCCTGAACCTAAAAAACAGGTAGGTCTGAAGGATCTGTTTAAATTTTAAATAAAAGGAGGAAAAAATAATGTTAATTTGTAAACAATGTAACGCACAGGTAGAAGACGGTTTAACTCACTGCACATCCTGCGGTGCACCCTTAGAAGCACCAACCGGGCAGGCTTCCGCCCCTCAGCAGGATATTTCCGCAAAGCTCACCGAGCTTAACAATACTGCGGACACGACTGCAGATTATTCACCCGAGGATATTGAAAAGAACAAAATTATGGCAGTTCTTGCTTACATAATTTTCCTTATTCCTCTTCTTGCTGCAAAGGACTCTCCCTTTGCAAAATTCCATACAAATCAGGGGCTTGTGCTTTTCATCGGAGCAATACTTTCATCCGTAATAGCGGCTGTTCCCATTATCGGCTGGATTATTGCCCCGATTGCAGGTCTTGCCATAACGGTGCTTTCGGTAATCGGCATAGTAAATGCACTCGGCGGAAAGGCCAAGGAGCTGCCCGTTATCGGGAAGTATAAGATTCTTAAGTAAGACGCAATCCCGCATTTATAAAGCCCGAGCCGAAAAAACAATAAACTTTACGGCTTTAATTTAAAGAAGATAAGCATAAAAAACAAACAAAACCACCACGGTCGGCCCGCAACACCGCCGACCGTCCGTTTGCGCATCAGAGAAAGGAAAAATTTTTATGAAAAAGATATGTAAGCTTTATGGATTGCAGTTATAATAGTGATGTGTACCGTGCTTTTCGCCTTCGGCACTTCGGCTGCAAATGAAAACGGCTTTCTTTATAATGTCAGCGATGGTGAGGCAACCCTTACCGGTATTGACGAAACCGTTACGGGCGATGTTGTCATTCCCGCTGAGCTCGGCGGCTATCCCGTAACAGCCATCGGAAACGAGGCCTTTGAGTCCAACTATAATATTACCTCTATTGTAATTCCCGAGGGAGTAGAGACTATTGGCGAGTATTGCTTTTATCGGTGCGATTGGCTTGAAGAAATCCGGTTCCCCTCAACACTTAGGTTTGTAGGTAAACGGGCTTTTGGCGATGATTGTTTCGTTCGTAAGCTTCATATTCCGGATATCGCTTCCTATTCACAGATAGAATATGAAAATCTTTTTGCCAACCCGTTCTGGTATGACGATGAAGACGGCTATGAATGGTGGGAGGAAGAATATGAAAAGAAGCTTTATATCGGTGACAGCACAGAGCCTGTGACGGATATTGTAATTCCGGAGGGTGTTGAAGCAATAGGTGCTTATACCTTTTACGGCAACTCTTTTATGAAATCCTTGGTTCTTCCCGATACTCTGACGGAAATAGGTGAATATGCTTTTCGCGAATGCGAAAATCTTGAAAGTGTAAGCTTTGGCGACAGTCTTGAACACATATACGAGGGTGCCTTTGAAGCTTGTGAAAGCCTCGGTAATTTTACTCTGCCCGACAGCCTTCTGACTATCGGTGAGTGGGCCTTCAGCGGCAATTATGCAATGACAGAAGTCACTATTCCCGATAAGGTCAGAGAAATTCCCTTAGGTACCTTCAGCTATTGTGAGGCTCTTGCCGAGGTAAATATCGGTTCAGGGGTGGAAGTAATCGGTCAGGAGGCATTTGAGAATATAGCTGCCACGGAGTTTATAATTCCGGATAATGTTAAGTCTCTCGGAAACCATCTTTTTTACGGCAGCAAAAAGCTTGAAACCGTAGTTATCGGTAACGGAATTACTCAAGCCGGCGACTGGATGTTTAATGAATGCTATAACCTTAAAAATGTCACTCTCGGAGACGGTCTCACAGAACTTTCTGATAAATTCTTTAAAGTCACTGAGCATGTTGACGATACAAAGGATAAATGGATAAAGCTTGAAAGGCTTGACACGGGTGACGGCATCACAGCCTTGCCTACAGAGGTTCTTGACGGAAATATACTCAAGGAAATCGTTATCGGTGAAGGTATTACATCAGTAGCTGATAATCAGTTTGCAAATTACTCAAAGCTTGAAAAAGCTGTGCTCAACGATAATATTACATCAATAGGAAACAACGCCTTTTACAGATGCTCAAATCTAAACGAGCTTAACATGCCCGAAAAGCTTGAGGCAATCGGAAACAATGCCTTCGCTTACTGCACATCACTTCCTGAAATAGTAATTCCCGAAAAGGTGGTTTCTGTCGGTGACAATGCCTTCAGCGGCTGTACCTCTGCTGAAGCCGTAATCTTTAAGGGAGCCGCACTG
>JAZSMR010000077.1:0-49048 GCA_045535965.1 Acutalibacteraceae bacterium | reverse complement strand
TAAGACCGCTTGGCCTCCGACTTGATATGCACAGTCAACACCCAAGCCACCTGCGAAGATACCGTCGGTTTTACTTCTGGGCTTTCTTCTCATAATGTTTTGTTCGGGCTTTTCAAGACCGAGAGCAAGAGCAGGAATACTGTCTGTTACAAGGTTGATGAAAAGAAGATGGGGTGCTTCGAGAATAGTGAAGCCCATAATCGTTGCAAAGAAGATTGCCACAACCTCTGAAAGGTTTGAAGCGAGAAGGAACTGAATAGCCTTACGGATATTGTCGTAAATTCTTCTGCCCTCGCCTACTGCCGATACGATGGTTGCGAAGTTATCGTCTGTGAGCACCATATCAGCAACATTCTTTGTTACGTCTGTACCGGTGATACCCATACCTACGCCGATGTCTGCACTCTTGATTGAGGGAGCGTCGTTAACACCGTCACCTGTCATAGCAGTAACATAGCCCTTTTTCTTCCAGGCGTTTACGATTCTTGTCTTGTGTTCAGGCTGAACACGTGCATAAACAAATATATTTTCAACTAACTTTTCAAATTCTTCGTCTGAGTACTTGTCAATATCTGCGCCCATCATAGCCTGGCTGTCATCGTTGAGAATGCCCAGCTCTCTTGCGATAGCCTTAGCTGTGTTGATGTGGTCACCTGTAATCATAATAGGTGTGATGCCTGCACTGCGGCACTCAACAATAGCATCCTTGACCTCGGGACGTACAGGGTCAATCATACCTGTAAGACCGATGAATGTCATATCGTATTCAAGTGATTCTGAATCGAAAGCTGTGGGAGCTGATGTGTACTTTTTATAAGCTACTGCGAATACACGAAGAGCCTTGTTACCCATTCTTGTATTTTCTTCGGCAATCTTTCCGCGATGCTCGTCGTTCATTGCGAAAACTTCACCATTTATATCGATATGACTGCACTTCTTGAGAATTTCGTCGGGAGCACCCTTGGTAAACTGTATGAAAGCACCGCCGTTTTCGTGAACCGTTGACATCATCTTTCTGCCTGAGTCAAAGGGTACTTCACCAATTCTGGGATATTTAACTGTAAGCTCTGTCTTAGGAAGTGAAAGAGTCTTTGCGTAGTTGATAAGAGCTACTTCGTCAGGTTCACCTGTACCCTTGCCGTCTTCTGAAACTTCAGCGTTTGTGCAAAGAGCCATAGCTGTTGCAAGGAGATTTTCATCGGGAGCATAGTGGTCAACAACAGTCATTACATTCTGTGTGAGTGTACCTGTCTTGTCTGAACAGATTATCTGAGTACAGCCGAGAGTTTCAACTGCATTCATCTTACGGATAATAGCATTCTTCTTTGACATATTGGTAACGCCGATTGAAAGAACGATTGTCATAACAGCTACGAGGCCCTCGGGGATAGCAGCAACTGCAAGTGCAATAGCGGTAATAAATGAATCGAGTGCCACTTCATAGAGCTGACCCTCTGCGCCGGTAATAAAGTGCATAGCAATATTGTAACCGAAGATAACAACACAAACAGCGAGAACGAGCTTTGTGAGAATCTTTGAAAGCTGCTCAAGCTTGATTTCAAGAGGAGTCTTGCCTTCCTCAGCAAGTGAGATAGCGTTGGCAATCTTACCCATTTCGGTATCCATACCTGTTGCTACAACAACAGCCTTACCTCGGCCGTAAACGAGAGTCGAGCCCATATATGCCATATTCTTACGGTCACCCAGAGCTACTTCGCTTTCGTCTTTCTTTCCCATAAGTGCATTTACAAGCTTTGTTACAGGAACGGATTCACCTGTGAGGGCAGCTTCTTCAATCTTCATACTTGCGCACTCGAAGATACGGCAGTCGGCAGGAATAGCGTCACCTGCATCAAGGAGAATAACATCACCTACTACAAGGTCTTCACTCTTGACAGTTACAATCTGACCGTCACGGAGAGTCTTTGTTGTTGCCGCAGACATTTTCTGCAGTGCTTCAACAGCTTTTTCAGCCTTGCTTTCCTGCATTACACCGAGAACGGCATTGATAATAACAACAGCAAGAATGATAATTGTGTCTGTGGGGAAGAAGTTATGACCTGCAGCTGAAGCTTCGATATACTCTGTTACTGCTGAAATAGCTGCAGCAATAATGAGAATGATAATCATAGGATCCTTGAGCTGATCAGCAAATCTCTGTAAAGCTGACTTTTTCTTAGCTTCTGCAAGCTTGTTTTTTCCGTTCTTTTCAAGTCTTGCTGCGGCTTCTGCTGAGCTGAGACCCTCGGCAGATGACTTCACTTCGAAGAAAACTTCTTCTGCTGTGTGGAGATAATGTTTCATACATAGTTTCCTTTCTTTTTTCAGTTTTTATATTCTGAATAATTATTGACCGTTTCTGAGAAATATACTTTCCGAAGGAGTACTATCAAAAAAGACCCTTAACAGAACACTCGGGCTCCGTTAAAGGTCTTGCTACCTGTCATAGGCCTGTAAACCAGCCGTTAGGCGATTGTTGATTTACAGCTTAGAGCTACTCCCCTTTTTAAAAAGGACATTCTCTTAACAGCGAATATATTACCATATTTTTTATTCCTTGTCAACAGTTGACAGTCTGTTTTTCGGTAACAGTTTTGTAATCGGTGGGACTTGCCTTTCTTTTTCTCTCCAGCGAAGCAAAAAGGAAGAAGAAAGATATAATACTCGAAGTTGTAGCCAGCGACATATCATAAACTGTATCGTATATACGAATCAGCATTTCATTGCCTACGCCTCTGCCGAAGAGTCTGTAAAGAAGAATATCGTCGCTGGGCTCCCACATAAAGCCCTGGTTGGTGGTACCCCAAATATAGTCACCGAAGAATTCCGTCATCTCGTGTATGGGAATAACCGTAAGTGAAAAAGCAAGAGCGAAAAGACATATAGCTAAGTTTTCGTTGCGTTTGCCCGTTTTTACAAGAGTCAGGGCTATATAGTACCCTGCCGCTGTAGCAATAAAACCTGACATAAAATGAAGAAGGGTATCAAATCTGCCTGTGAAATAATAAATAGCAACATAGTTTCCGCAGTAGGAGCCCAGGAAAACAATAACGCAAAGGAGAGACTGGACTCTGTAGTTTATTTTGCAGAACATGGAATCCTTGGGTGTAACAAGATGAAGAAGGCTTATTGCAACAGTACCAAGGGAAACAACAAGAAGCAATGTGCCCTCAGCTTTATTTTCAATGGTGATGAAAGCGTAAACCATAAGAACTCTCACACACCACCATAAAAGCATATCGGCAAGGTTTGTCTGCTGTCTTACTTTATCTGCTTCAAAGATAATTTTTTCCTTGCATCTTGATGGGAAGTTTCTGAAAAGTGCCTCTATTTCCTTTTTACCTTTTCTGACTTTAACAAAAGCCTCCTTGCATTTGATGCGAAAATAAAGATAAAGCACACCTGTTGACATAAGAGCTCCGAAGACACCTAAAAATACATCTTCGCTGTAATCATAAAGAGCACTGTGTTCGGGTAAGCTGAGCATGGGTCCTACGAGTTTTCTGAACCAGTGATCATCACCTACAAATTCACAGTGAATAAGGTTTCTGCCTGTGTAATAGTCTATAAAAAACTGTGCGATTTCTCTTACCACTATAAATGCATTTGAAATACAGAAAGACATAAAGGCGGTGAAGTTATAGCCTTTTCTTTTATAAGGTCTTCTGAAGGCTGTGCTTATGTAATAGCCTATTGCCGTACCGACTATACCGCCGTAGAAATTAAGAGGTATGTCATATTCGGGGAGCTTCTGAAAAACATCAAATCCAAAGCCTATACCTGACCCGAGAAGAGCTGTGACACAGATACAGGTCTGAAGATGCGGATTTATATCTGCAACAAATTCGCTGTTTCTGAAAATCTTTTTAGCTGCACTTACAAAAAATGTTGAAGCAAGTGCAATAAGCACCATAAGCTTTTTCGGCACTGTCGGTGCAGTAAAAAGCCCTGCCGCAAGAAGCAGTCTTATAATCCACCAAAGACATATTTCAATCTTAGCGGCATTCTTATATACTCTCTCATTCATAATATACCCTCTAACATTATCAAAAATAATACCTTCCGAGTTGCAGAAGGTATTATAATACTATTAAACTAAAAAGTAAACAATTATTAAAAAATTGTCATTATTTCGTAAGGGTTTCTTTATTTAGTCGCAATTTCAATAACTTTTACGTTATCTTTGTAAACAGCTGTCGGTATAAACATACCCTTATAGACCTTGGCAGTGATGTATACAGTGTTTCCGCCGTTATACATAATATCATCGTCTCCGTAATGGTCAAAATATCTGTCTTTCCATTCCCTCATAATTTTTTTTGCCTCTTCGGTTTCAACATAGGTGAAATCTCCCGCTGCCTGACTGAAGGCACCCATCTTATTATAGTTCTTATATGAGAACCAATGCTTGTTGAGCCTTTTGTTCTGCAGAGCAGATAATACTACAAAGCCGTTCATGTCGGCAACAACTTCCATATTTGTGTTATGATATCTGTGTGCAATGGAAAAATGAAAGACATCTTTTCCGCTTTCACTGAAATTATATGTTATCCCGTTGTCACCGTCACGGGAATACAAATCAAAATATGACAGATAAAACTTAAAGTCGGGAGTATTGTTCAGAGCATAGTTGTAAATGTGGTAGTGATAACCGAGAAGGCCTGCCGGCAGAATGATCTGAATAACAAGTGCAATAATAACGAAAAGTCTGAGTTTCTTATTCATTATCTTCCACCTCCTCTTTATTTTCTATGGCAGGCGTTTTCTGCTTTGCCTTAGAAATTTTAAAGTTGATAGCGAGAAGAATACCGCCGAAAACAAGGAGCATTATGCCGTTACCAAGCATTGAAAATCCCGACTGACTTATAACTACCATTACAAGACCTGCAACACCCACAAAGCCTAAGTTAATGGGAATGAGCTTCTTTTCTCTTGCACCCGATATCATCATTACAACAAATCCGGCAAAGGCAGGAAGCTTAAGTATAATTGTGAAAGCATCTGCAATATCATCGTTGAATTTATCTCCCATTGCATAGAGACTTGTGATGAACATAGCATAGAATACGGTTACAATTGCTATATATCCGAGAGAAAATCTGTCCTTTGCTTCTCTGACTGTGAGAGCTCCCGTCACAACAACAGCGCCAAGGCAAAGAGCGATGTAAACTATGTTATAGGCGTCAGCTTTCAGGTAGTCAAGGTAAACAGCTGCAAATATAAACATAAGAATTGCTGTCACAAACAGGCCGGGTATTCTGTAGGGCATTGCCATATCCGGCTCCTTGAATGATATAAGATAAAGACAGATTGCCACAGCCATAAGACCAACAACCATTAAGAGCAGGTCATCTATGCCTATGCCTATCATACAGACGAAAACGGTTACCGCAATAACGCTTATCCACTGAGCGAATATACTGCGGTGGCTTTTCTTTTCGATTCTGATAAGATGTGTGGAATGAATACAGCCGATAACAATAAGTGTTGCCGCAGCAACAAGAGCAATAAGCAGATCGCTGCTATCATAAGTTTCAATTCCCCAGATAATACTACAGGCGTAATAAACTGCCAAAGGTGCGACACTCCGAAGAAGCACAATAACAGGCATAACCGATAAGGCGATAATGAGAAGTACTCCTGTCCAGTCGATGCTAAGGTCAAATATATTATAGATAAGAGTCATAGTTGCGGCTATACCTGCTGTCCAGAGTACACTGCCGCCCTCGCACCAGGGCACTTTATCTTTTTTCTTCCATAAGACAAACAGTCCCGATGCCTGACCTGCAATAAGCGGCACAAAAGAAAGTATACCCTTGAAAATAAGAGGCATTTCCTGCCAGAAGGTAACGAAGATGAGGACAAGTCCTGCACCCACAAGAAGGGCACCCAATATTGAGAATACTATTGTAAGAGTATTGTTATAGCTTGTTTTTTCGAGCTCGAGGGTTGTGTTTCTCTTTTTGCCGTATATGAGCTCTTCCAGAGAAACACCGAAGACCTCTGCAAGCTTTCCGAGCATATTTACATCGGGCTGAGTTCTGTCATTTTCCCAGCTTGAAACCGCCTGACGGGTTATGCAGAGCTTTTCGGCAAGCAAGTCTTGTGTAAAGCCTTTTTCATTTCTCAGGCGTTTAATGTTTTTTGAGATTTTCGCCATATTATCATCCTTTCGTCAGAAGCAGTTTTTTCGTCTTCCGACACCTGTATTTTACTATAGGTAAGGTATAAAGTCACGCTATTCTATATAAAAAGTAACGACACAATCTGTTGCGAAGGGGTTATCATTCCATTAAAGAAAGAATGGAGTCGATTTCGCGGCTTGTGTCCTCTAAAAATTTACGGCACTCCTTATCCGCGTACAAAAGACGGCCAACCTTTTTGACTCTGAATAAAAAGCCTCTGTCAAACTTGATTTCACTGAAATGAGACACAAGAGGGCAGACACCTATACCTCTGACATCGGGTATAACCTTAATTTTTCCGTCAGCAGTCACATAAGGAAAGAAAGGAAAAATCCTACAGGAAACAGGTCTTTCATATCTTTTGCAGCCGCCTTCACATACTGCAAGACGTACACCGTCCTTTTCCGTTACATTCAGTATGCTTTCTTCAAAAGGAAACAAAAGCATACCCGTTTCGCTGTCGCCTTTACAGCAGGCTCTGCCGCAGAGAAGTCCGCAGTCTTTTTTCAGTGGAGTCTTATTTCCGATAATTCTGTTTACCTCAGCATAGAGCTTTTCGTATTTGTCTTTCATTTTAATTACTCCGAAAGTTTTATTGTGCAATTATTATACAATAATTCTTATAAGAATGTACAGTTTTATCATTGAAAAAATTATCAATTTATGTTATATTAGTATCTGTAGTTTTTCCAAGGGGTGTATTTACATGAAAAAGATTGGATTTGACAATAATCAATACATCACAACTCAATCAGAGCAGATAAGAAAACGTCTCTCACAGTTCGGCGGTAAGCTCTATCTTGAATTCGGAGGCAAGCTCTTTGACGACCACCACGCCGCAAGAGTACTGCCCGGCTTTGAGCCCGACAGCAAGCTCAAGATGCTTCTTCAACTCAAGGACGAGGCTGAAATTATCATCGCAGTAAGCGCAAAGGCTATTGAAGAAAAGAAGCTCCGCCGCGACCTTAATATTTCTTATGACAAAGAAGTTCTCCGTCTTATTGACCTTTTCAGAAGCGTAGGACTTTATGTAGGCTCTGTTGTTATCACTCAGTATGACGGTCAGGGTGCCGCTGATACCTTCAAAAAGAATCTCCGTGAGCTGGGTATCAAGGTTTTCACTCACTATAAAATTGCAGGCTATCCCTCAAATGTACCTCTCATAGTATCAGACGACGGATACGGCAAAAATGAATATGTTGAAACCGAGAGAAAAATCGTCGTTGTTACTGCTCCCGGTCCCGGCAGCGGCAAAATGGCTGTATGTCTTTCTCAGCTTTATCACGAGCATCTCAAAGGCATCGAAGCAGGCTATGCAAAGTTTGAGACATTCCCTATCTGGAATCTTCCTCTCAACCACCCTGTTAACCTTGCTTATGAAGCCGCAACGGCTGACCTCAATGATATGAATATGATTGACCCCTTCCATCTTGAGGCTTACGGTAAAGCAACAGTAAACTATAACCGTGACATTGAAATTTTCCCTGTGCTTAATGCAATCTTCACCCGTATCTACGGCTCATCACCCTATAAGTCACCGACAGATATGGGTGTAAATATGGTAGGCAACTGCATAACAGATGAAAAAGTTGTATGCAACGCTGCAAACCAGGAAATTATCCGCAGATATTATAACGCTCTTTGTGACGCACGTCACGGTGCCGACACTGCCAAGGAAACAGAAAAAATCCTTCTTCTTATGAATAAGGCAGGCATCAGCGTAAAGGACAGAGAGATTATAAAGGTTGCAAATGATGTTGAAAGAGAAACCGGTGCTCCTGCAGCAGCTATAGAACTTCACGACGGCAGAATCGTTATAGGCAAAACAAAGGAGCTTCTCGGCTGTGCTTCGGCCTGTGTACTCAATGCACTTAAAGCTCTGGCAGGTCTTGATGATAAGCTTTTGCTCTTGCCATCAAATCTTATTGAGCCGGTGCAGAACCTCAAGGTAAACTATCTCGGTTCAAAGAATCCCCGACTTCATGTTGACGAGGTTTTGGTTGCACTTTCCGTAAGTGCCGCAACCGATGAAAACGCCGCAAAGGTTATGTCTTGTCTGCCCTTGCTCAAAGACTGCGAGGCTCATATTTCAGTTATTCCTTCAGCCGTTGACAGCGTTGTTTTCCGTAAACTCGGCATTCACCTGACAAGTGAGCCCGAATATGAAAACGACAACCTCTATCACTTATAATGAAGCGCAGCTTCAATTCATGCATTTATGCGATTCATGGCTTCAAGCCAATTCATGCCGTCAGGCAATTCATTAAAACATCAAGCAGCAGATTACCGACAGGTATCTGCTGCTTTTGAGTTGTGTGTCAATTTTTTCCCAGAACAAAACTGCGGGAAAGAAAGCCGTTTTCCGCACTCTCTTCCCCACAATTCCTAATTCATAATTCCTAATTCATAATTACCTTATACTGATAGCCTTAACAATGTCGCCTTCAGCCTCAGCATCAACTGTCACCGTAACAGTGTCACCCTTGTTGAGAATAACGACTGCCGCATTGTCGCTTGCTTCAATACTGTAGTAAACACCCTTGTCATCAAGCTCAATAAAGTATACACTTTCTCCGCCCATAACTGCTGTGCGGATATCTGTAACAGTACCCTTGACCTTTTTAATTTCGGTTTCGGGTGTATCAGTAGCTTCGCCGCTGTTGTTGGTTGCGTCTTCAATCTTATCAATATCAACGTCAATATTGATGTTGTTCTGCTTAAGCTTCTTTACATAAGCATCGGTACATTCTGCAATTGTTGTGCCTGTTACAACAACCTGATAGTTTTCAACATTAACCATTGCATAACGCTTGACAAGATTGTCCTTATCCTTAAGTGACATAAAGTAGGTGGGCTCACCGCTGATATTAAGAAGAATGGGGAATGTTGCATTGTATGCGTAGTCCTGAACTTCACCCTGAGCCGAGGACTGTGCCGATCTTTCCTTGGCACCTGAAACTGAATAGAAGCTTGCATCCTTTGTTCTCATATTGATGAGCACAAAACCGATGATAGCCTGGTCATTACCTGCTGATGTTACACCTGTATAAAGGTAAACGTCGTCGTTCTGAGCAAGGAAGTTCGAGCCCTCTGTTGCGAGCTTAACGCCGTCCTGACCGATAAGTGAGTTGATGAAGCCGTTCTTATACTGACCGTAGTAGTTGAACTGCTCAACAAGAAGATCCTTTGAATAGATACCGTCAATCCACTGAAGCTCTTTACTGCTCTTTACCTCTTCGGCAGTGTACTCGACCATATCACCTGAAACGGCATCAACAATAACTACACCCTTTACATCTGTACCGCCGAAAAGACCGATTGTCTTATCAAGTACGGGGCAAAGCCAGAAGGGGTTACCGTCTTCGTCAATTTCGAAGTGAGGCACGTCAAAAATGTATGTGGGATAAGCAAAACGGATATGTCTCATAAGATACTTGCCGAAATGCTCATGAACGGAATACTGAATATATTCGCCCTCGGGGAGAATCTTAAGCTCAGCCTTCTGCGTTACCATATTTACAACAACATAGCCGGGAAGACCCGCTTTTGTATTCTTAAGCCACTTGAAAACGTCACCGTAAGCAAGAGTTGTTACCTTTACAGGCTCGTTTTTGTAGTTGATCTGGGTCATAAGACCTGAAACTTCGAACTGTGAAATAGCATTGATTGAAGCAAGGTCACCGAGAGTACGGTTTGCAAGTACTCCTGCCGCACTGTCGTCGAGTACGGGCACAGCTGAGAAATCAGCCTCTTCGATATCGCTTGCAAAGCTTGTCTCTTCGTTGACGGAAATAATGTTGCTGTAGGTTTTGGCTCTGAAAACAATAGTTGAAAATGCCATACCCACACCGACTGTTGCAACGAGAATTGCTATAATCACAATTGAAACGATACTGCGCCTCTTGACATACTCTGTATATTCAGGCTTAATGAATGCACCTGATGTCACAAAGAGAAGTCCTACGAAAATAGCTGCAACAACACCGATAAACATATAGGTGTCTGTGCTCTTGAAGTTAAGAGGGGGAAGCATAAAGTAATATGCAATAGCCGCACCGATAACAGTACCGATTATGCTGATAATAAGCTTCAGACCGGATTTTTCAGGGATAAGATATGCATTTTTACCTGTGCCCTTTGTGTTATCACCGCCGCCTGTGAAATCAACTTTAATAGGTTCCATTTAATTCACTCCTTAGGTTAATGATAGTTGGATAATATTGTAATTATACATTGTAAAGAGAAAAAAAGCAATAGCTAAAGCGAATTTGTCTTGTTTCAGCAATCACTTGCCGCTAAATTTATAAGCAACAGACCGTCGGGGACGCTGTTCCCTACAGTACATAATAAAAGACGACTCCGTAGAGCCGCCTTAATCACACATCAATTTTTCTGTCTTTGTAATAATACTCTTTGTCGTGCTCTCCTATCTCACGAAGGACTCTGCATGGGTTTCCCACTGCAACAACATTGGCAGGTATATCTTTGGTGACAACACTTCCGGCACCAATAACGCTGTTATCGCCTATGGTCACACCGGGGAGCACAACAGCATTGGCACCTATCCATACGTTTTCACCGATATGAACAGGGATATTATACTGCATTGCCTGATAGCGAAGCTCAGGGTCAATGGGGTGGCCTGCTGTTGCAACGGTGACATTCGGTCCGAACATAACCTTGTCGCCTACGTAAATATCAGTATCATCAACAAGAGTCAGATTGAAATTGGCGTAAACGTTATTTCCGAAGTGTACGTGCTTTCCTGCCCAGTTAGCGTGAAAAGGAGGCTCTATATAACAGCCCTCACCTATTTCGGCAAACATTTCCTTGAGAAGTGCCTCACGCTTTTCAAACTCTGAGGGTCTTGTTGCGTTATAATCATAGAGCTTTTCAAGACAGAGCATCTGCTGATGCATTATTTCTTCATCTTCAGGGAGATATAATCTGCCCTCCTGCATTCTCTTTTTGGATTCTTCAGTTGTCATTACTACCATATTATCACCATAACTTTTCAGGATAAATTCCGTCTTTCACCATTTGTCTGAGAGCACCCATAACCATAGGCTTATCCTCTTTATATGTAACACCGTACCACTTTTCTTTGGTATCAAGTACTTTTACCTTTACCTTACCCTCCTTAAGGAGATCGTCAACAACAAAAGGAAGGAAGTACTCACACTTGAGCATATTACCGGCATTTTTATCTAAGAAAGCGGCAAATCTCGCTCTGAGCTCCTTCATCATCATAGTTGTAAAACCCCAGCAGTTCATTGATACGGTACTGCCTTTTTCAAGCTCTGTCCAGCTTTCACCGTCGTCTTCCGTATACATTATTCCGCCGTCTCTTATGGCGATTTTTGTTCTTTCTACAATATCCGTAAGGTATCCGTCTTCGTTTGTCTGACATACTCCTCTTGCCACGTGGCCGTTTTCTGTAAGGGTGTTTTCTATTTTAAAGCCAACCATACAGAATTCATTTTCAGATTCGCCGTTTTTCAGCTCGTTATAAACCAGTCTGAAGGTTTCCTTGCCGTAGTAGTCGTCAGCATTGATAACCGCAAAGGGCCCGTCTATAAGCTCTTCACAGGCAAGCACAGCGTGACCCGTACCCCAGGGCTTTACTCTACCCTCAGGCACAGCATATCCGCAGGGAAGATTATTTATATCCTGATAGGCATACTCTACCTTGATTTTATTTTCGAATTTGCCTTCCATAGCATTTTTGAAATCCTCTTCGATTTCATGCTTTATAACAAAAATAACCTTATCAAAGCCTGCTTCTACAGCATCGTAAACAGAGTAATCGAGAATAATTTCTCCGTTTGTACCGACGGGATCAATCTGCTTGAGTCCGCCGTATCTGCTACCCATACCGGCTGCCATAATAACCAAAGTGATATTTTTCATCTGGTACTCTCCTTTATCTGCCAAGTGATATCAGGGAAATAGCGTTGTTTCTATTTTATCACTTACTGCGTAAAATAGCAAGTATTAATAAAAAAGTCCCCTGAGTGAAACAGAGGACTTGATTTTCAGATTGATTATTCGCCGAACTGCATAGGAGCGTTGTCCTGTGCAGGGAAGCTCTCCTCGAAGCGCTGTGAAGGATATTCAGGCTGAGGTGCGGGAGGCTGATACTGAGGCTGCTGAGGAACCTGCTGAGGCATAGGCTGATAGGGTACCTGATACATTACAGGCTGATACATAACAGGCTGCTGAGGAGCCTGCTGATAGGTGAAAGCCTGCTCCTGAACAACAATAGGCTGCTGAGTATTGGGAGTAGATACTGCAACAACTCTCTGAGGCTTAGCTGCTGTTTCTGTCTTTCTTGCTGCTTCAGTGGGAACGCGGATAGGCTTTTCGTCAACGAGCTGCTGAAGAAGTCTTACTGCTTCGGCAACGCCCTTTAAAATTGCGGCAAAAACAATGCCGATTACAAAGGAAAGTGACATATATACAAAGCCGAGTTCATCTGCGAGAGCTTCCAATACAAAGCCTGCGATTATAGCAACAACAATAACTGCAATTGCGAGAGCGTTGAGTAAAACAGCGATACCGTTTCTGCCTGACTTGCCGACACCGCTCGAAGCCTTGATAAGAGCATCGTACTCTTCATCGGTGATAACAAGAGGGGTTACCTTGCCGTTTTCTTTCTTTGAAACAAGACCCCATGAACGAAGGTCAGCTTCTTTCTTTTTATAATATTCTTCTGCCTGAGCTTTCTGAAGCTCCTGGATTTTAAGTTCAACTTGTTCTAACATTATGTATCTTCCTTTCGATAGACTGGACTGAGATTATAAACATATACAAGGATAGATTACCACAAAATAAAAAAATGTTCAATAGTTTACGTCAAAAACCACTGTGACAGATTTATAAATTTTTTGTGACAATAACGCAGATAAACAGCTCTTATCAGGGCGTTTATTTGCTCTTGACTTGAGATTAATAATGTAATATAATTAAATATCAGTCAAAGATAATCCAACTCAGAAAAGAGGCTATCAATATGAGTAATTACAAAATTGCGACAAAGTGTATCCATAGCGGTTACACACCTAAAAACGGTGAGCCCAGACAGATTCCCATCTGCCAGAGCACAACCTACAAATACGATTCAAGCGTAGAAATGGGCAAGCTCTTCGACCTTGAAGCTTCAGGCTATTTCTATACAAGACTCCAGAATCCCACCAACGACTGTGTTGCCGCAAGAATCGCAGACCTTGAGGGCGGTGTTGCCGCAGTGCTCACCTCATCAGGTCAGGCTGCTAACTTCTTCGCTATCTTCAACATCTGCTCCGCAGGCGACCATGTTGTTGCTTCAACTGCTATCTATGGCGGTACCTTCAACCTCTTCAACGTAACAATGAGAAAGCTCGGCATTGAGTTTACTTTCGTAACTCCCGACTGCACAGAAGAAGAGCTCGAGGCTGCTTTCAAGGATAACACAAAGGCTGTTTTCGGCGAAACTCTCTCCAACCCCTCACTTCAGGTACTCGATATTGAGAAATTCGCTAAGGCAGCACACAGCCACGGCGTACCCCTTATCGTTGACAACACCTTCCCCACACCCATCAACTGTCAGGCATTCAATTACGGTGTTGATATTATCACTCACTCCACAACCAAGTATATGGACGGTCACGCTACTCAGGTGGGCGGCGTAATCGTTGACAGCGGCAACTTCGACTGGACCAAGTCCGACAAGTACCCGGGTCTTACAACTCCCGACGACTCATATCACGGCATCACCTACACCGAGCGTTTCGGTAAGGGTGCTTATATCACAAAGTGCGTTGTACAGCTTATGAGAGACCTGGGCTCTATCCCCGGACCTCAGAATGCTTTCCTTTTAGGTCTCGGTCTTGAGACTTTAGCTATCCGTATGGAAAGACATTGTGCCAACGCTGAAAAGGTTGCAAAATATCTCAGTGAAAGTGAGCTTGTTTCATGGGTATCATATCCCGGTCTTGAGGGTGATGCTCAGTACGAGCTTGCTAAAAAATACATGCCAAATGGCACTTGCGGCGTAATCAGCTTTGGTGTAAAGGGTGGCAGAGAGGCTGCAACAAAGTTTATGGATTCACTCAGACTTGCATCTATTGTTACTCACGTTGCAGACAGCAAAACCTGCGTACTTCACCCTGCATCAACAACTCACAGACAGCTCACAGACAAGCAGCTCGAAGAGGCAGGCGTTAAGAGTGACCTTATCCGTCTTTCAGTGGGTATTGAAGATGTAGAGGACATTATTGCTGATATTGAGCAGGCACTTGTTTCAGCTACACGCTGAAACAAATTCGGAATTCGGAATGCGAAATTCGGAATTGCGCGCTAAAGCATTTCGTTAATTCACTACCGGCTTCCCGCGCCCACTATTAAGTAACAAATAAAGTAACACTAACACGGAAAAGTTTGAGGATGGCTTTGATGAATTGCCTGCGGAATGAATCAATCTGCATCATAAATTGAAGTTTCCGCTTCGGCAATCGGGCGGGATAACGAGTTCTGTCATCTGCGGGGGTTGCCCGCGATTCCGAATTCCGCATTCCGAATTCTCCTGCTTTTCCGACCAACGGGAGGAAAAAAATGAAACTTGGTATTGTTGGTTTGCCCAATGTTGGCAAAAGTACACTTTTTAATGCAATTACAAACGCAGGCGCACAGTCTGCAAACTATGCTTTCTGCACAATCGAGCCCAATGTCGGTGTTGTTGCAGTACCCGATGAAAGACTCGACAAGCTTGCAGAGATGTATAATCCTGTAAAGTTCACACCTGCAACTATTGAATTCGTTGATATTGCAGGTCTTGTAAGAGGCGCTTCAAAGGGTGAAGGTCTCGGTAATAAGTTCCTTTCACATATCAGAGAGGTTGATGCGGTTATTCACGTAGTACGCTGCTTCGAGGACGATGATATCATTCACGTTGACGGCAGTATCAACGCTAAACGTGATATCGAAACTATCAACCTTGAGCTTATTCTCTCGGACCTTGAAATGGTTGAAAGAAGAATCGACAGAACATCAAAAGCTATGAAGGGCGATAAGACTCTCGCAGGCGAATATGAGTTCCTTCAGATAGTGAAAGAGGCTCTTGAAAACGAACAGACAGCAAGAAGCATTGAATGTGACGAGGATGAAAAGGCTATCCTTGATACAGTTGCGCTTCTCACATCAAAGCCCGTTATCTATGCTTGCAATATGAGTGAGGACGACTTTGTAAACGGCATTGATACCAACGAAAACTACAAGGCTGTATGTGAAATCGCAGCAGCAGAGGACAGTGAAGTACTCCCCATCTGTGCAGAGCTTGAAGCTGAAATATCCTCACTTTCAAAAGAGGACAAGCAGATGTTCCTTGAGGATTTGGGTATTCAGTCAAGCGGTCTTGATCTTCTCATTCAGAGAAGCTACAATCTTCTCGGTCTTATCTCATATCTCACTGCAGGTCAGCCTGAAGTAAGAGCCTGGACAATCAAAAAGGGTACCAAGGCACCTCAGGCGGCAGGTAAGATTCACTCAGACTTTGAAAGAGGCTTCATCAGAGCAGAGGTTGTGTCTTTCGAGAACCTTATGGATCTCGGCTCACTTGCTGCGGCTAAAGAAAAGGGTCTTGTCAAGAGTGAGGGCAAGGAATATGTAATGAAAGACGGAGACATTGTGCACTTCCTGTTTAATGTGTAATCATCAGCGTGTTTTTGATTCTTTTTCCACGCAAGGAAAAAGAATGCCTGTCCGGCGAGGACAAGCGTAAAAGCTACAGCCACCTGAAAACAAACTCAGGTGGTTATTTTACAATAGGAGGGTATCAATATGGAAATCATTGATTTTATTGAGTATGAAGATAAGGATACTCTTATAGCCCAGATTGAAGCTTTTGATTGGTCGGCGGCAAAATTCCTGGCAAAGCTTCTGAATGAAAAGAAATTTCACGATACTCTTGGAGACGGTACTCTGTATATTTTGCTTGACGGAGAAAAAATTGTCTCCTTTGCAACTCTTACACATCAGGATTGTATAAATGATAAAACCCTCTATCCCTGGATAGGCTTTGTGTTTACTTCACCGGCATACAGAGGCAATCGTTACAGTGAAAGACTCATAATCCATATCTGTAACGAGGCTAAAGAAAAAAGTTTTGAAAAAGTATATTTAGCCACCGACCACATTAATCTTTACGAAAAATTCGGATTCGTCTATATGGAAAATCGTTTTGATGTTTACGGCGACGATAGCAGAGTATATTACAGAAATGTATAGTTTTTATATGCAGTTACTGAATAATATTTTCTGGCAGCGAGCAATCTTCATATACAATACAAAAAGAGCAAAAAATATAATGGCAGGTTCGATTTACTCAATCAGACCTGTCATTTTTATACCGTTTTATTCGGCGGGAAAAGAGCTGTTTTTACCGCACTCTTTCCCGCGATTCCGCATTCCGAATTCATAATTCCGAATTGGTCTTACTCTTCCATCTGCTTGCCTAAAAAGCCTGCCGCAACCTGGGTAAGCTTGATGTCCGTCTGAGTAGGCACGCTGCCACGCTCACCTGCAAGAAGCACAACCGCACCCATAACGTCTCCTCCGCCGATAATCGGTGTCATTACACTGACCTGCTTGGGATTATCCTCAGACACAATAATGTTGTCCCTGTCCTGACCTGCAACGTAAGTGTTTCTTCGCTCCATATAGCTCTCAAGAAGCGGCGATATGCGCTTACCTGTTATCTCCTTTTTAGGTATGCCCGATACGGCAATAATGTGATCTCTGTCGCAGATAACTACCGGCATACCCGTAGTCCTGCCGAGAACGTCAACATACTGCTTGGTATAAGGTCCCAGTTCACCTATAGGCGAATATTTTTTGAAAATAACCTCACCGTCAGAATCTGTGTAGATTTCAAGCGGGTCGCCCTCGCGGATTCTCATAGTTCTTCTTATTTCTTTCGGTATTACTACTCGACCGAGGTCGTCTATACGGCGTACAATGCCTGTTGCTTTCATAAAATTCTTTCTCTCCCTGATTGTTTATTTCGCAACTTATTGTTTGTAAAATAAGTAAATTTATACAAGAATTCCTTTGAAAGCAAAAGATACAAAAATTGTCAGATTTCTTATTTTTTTAATCTTACAAAATCAAATTACTGCAGTACCGTAACTGATACTGCAGTAATTTTTTATGCGAAAATATTTTCTTCAATCTGTGCGCACAGAGCGTGATAAACAGGCAAGTGAAGTTCCTGTACCCTGTAGGTTTCTGTCTCGGGTACTCTCACAGTGATATCGCAAATTTCATTCAGTGCTCCCCCGTGTTTTCCGGTCAGGGCAATTGTTTTCATGCCCTTTGCTTTTGCAGTTTTTGCGGCGGCAACAACATTTTCTGAATTGCCCGAAGTGGATATACCTAAAAATACGTCTTCCTTTTTGCCGAGCACAAACACAAGCTGAGCGAAAGCAAACTCAGGGCTTTCATCGTTGGAAAAAGCCGTAATAAGCGATGTGAAGTCCGAAAGAGGTATAGCAGGGATACCCCACTGAAGATGGGATATTATGTCTTCACATCCGTTGCATTTGTCCGTATCTGTTTTTCTTTCGAGCAGGAAGCTTTTCATCAGCTCGCCCGAGATATGCTCGCAGTCAGCCGCACTGCCGCCGTTACCGCAAAGAAGAAGCTTGCCGCCGTTTTTATGCATATCGCAGATTATATCTACAACTTCTTTAGCCTCATTCTCACACTCCCAGAGCTGAGGATATCTTCTAACAAGTTCATCTATATGTTTCATTTAAACCATCCTTTATTTAATCTGTAATGCAGTTGCTATCGCCGCCATATCGCCTATACTTTCACCGAGCTGTGCCGGTACTATTCTGCAAACCGATAAACTCGGTGATAAGGCTTCTTTTTCTATGGTTTTTCTCATAGGCTTTTCTAAAAGGTCACAGCAGCGTGCATAGATACTGCCAATAACAATCTTATCAGGATTCAGCAGATCAACTATAACCGAAAGTCCCTGACCTAATTTTTCACCGCAGATATTGAAAACCTCTTTTGCCGCCTCATCGCCGTTTCTTGCACTATCAGCTATTTCGGCTATATCGCAGTTACCGTACCACGTGGGCACTGTACCTTTTTGAATGTATGTCTCAGCAACAGCTTTACCGAGCTGTTTAAGACCGCCGCCGCTGCAGAAGCCTTCGAAAGACCCCTCTTTTCCGTATCCTGTCGGGCCCTTTTCGATGAGTCTTATGTGACCCGCTTCCCCTGCATTGCCGTTTGCGCCCTCATAGAGCCTGCCACCCAGAATAAGTCCTGCACCGAGACCCGTACCGAAAGTGAGAAAAACAACATTGTCACTGCCTTTACCTGCTCCGAATTTCCACTCTGCAAGAGCACAGGCATTGGCGTCATTCTGAATAAGAGCTCTTACTCCGTAATGTTTTTCGATTATTTTTACTATCTCAACATTATCCCAGGAAGGAAGATTAGGCGGAGACATAATCACGCCTTTTTTACTGTCTAAGGGTCCTCCGCAGGAAATGCCTATGGTGTCCGGCTTTCCTTCAAGAATTCCGTCGGCCATAAATATGAGTCTTTCAATCATCCCCTCGGGAGATATTCTGAAGTCTGTGGGGCATTTTTTCTTGTTAAGTATACAGATACTTTCACCGTCGTATTTTGCAGTTATTACGGCACATTTTGTACCGCCTATATCGAAGCCCAAGATATACATTCTATCATTCCTTAAGTCTTGTTATCAGTATTATAGCATTATTGCTTTCATAAAGCAAACAATATTTTCCCTATGTCAGCAGCGACAACACCTTTCAACCACACCGCAGGCTATCTTTTCTCCCGCATTGCCCGATGGCTGAGTCATAAAATCATCAGGCATAGCATGAATAATAACTGTCCTGCCGACAATATCATTTACGCAGAATCTGTCAGTAAGAAAAGCCAAAAAAGCACAACCCTTATTGCCCCAGAGCGGTGGCATATCGCCTGCGTGATAGGGATGCTTGCAGTCTCTCGGATTGTAGTGGCTCTTTGCATCGGCAAAAGGGTCATCGTCGTTTCCGCTACAGCAGTTGCCCTCATGCAAGTGCAAAGCAAAGATATCCGTCCTGCACTCACTGTGGCATTTCGGTAAACCTTTTACTTGGGCACATACCAAAACTCCCATATCCGTCTGATAAAAATTCATCTCACCTTTTATGCAGGGATAGCTGTCACTGCCTTTTACCGTGGCTTTTGCACAAGGAGTACCTTTCATAACATTTACAGCATTAATCATATAATCACCCTTTCTTTTTATTGTATTCCTCTGTCAAAAATAAGGTGAAAAAGTCGGCAACAATTTCCGAAAAAATTCAATTTTATATTGTTTATAAGAAAGCCTTGTGTTATAATTACAGTGAATAATTTTCTGAAAGGATGAAGAAACATGACTTACAAAGAAAAATATCAGCAGTGGCTCACTTTTGATGAGGATACCAAAGCAGAGCTTTCAGTCATTACCGACGAAAAGGAAATCGAAGACAGATTTTACAAAGACCTTGCTTTCGGCACAGGCGGACTCCGCGGTATTATGGGTGCAGGCTCCAACCGCATGAACAAATATACTGTCGGTAAGGCTACCTACGGTCTTTCACAGTATATCAGAAGTAAAAATGACGGTGAGCTCAGCGTTGTGCTCGCTTATGACTCCAGAAACAACTCTGCTTACTTTGCCAAAGTTGCAGCTGATATCTTTTCAGGTCAGGGCTTCAAGGTTTATCTTTTCGAGTTTCTTGTTCCCGTACCCGTGCTTTCATTCTCAGTTTCACATTTAGGCTGTACTGCAGGCGTAATGCTCACAGCTTCACATAATCCCAAGGAATATAACGGATATAAGGTTTACGACAGTAAGGGCTGTCAGTTCTGCACAGAAGATGCCAAGGGCGCAATCGAGTGCATCAATGCCATAGAAGATTACACGGCTATTCCCTTTGAGGGTAAGGCTGAAAATATAAATATGGTTGGCGAAGACGTTCTTTCTGCATTCCTCGCTAAGGTTAAGGAGCAGAGCGTTTACGAAGAGCCCTCAGAGCTTCAGATTGTCTACACTCCACTTCACGGCACAGGCAACATCCCCGTAAGAAGAATGCTCGAGGGTATGAATGTGACTATCGTTAAAGAGCAGGAAATGCCCGACGGTAACTTCTCAACTGTAAGAAGTCCCAACCCCGAAGAAAAAGATGCTCTCACCATCGCTATCGAAAAAGCAAAAGAAATCGGTGCAGACCTTGTACTCGGCACTGACCCGGACTGCGACCGTGTCGGTATCGCTGTTAAGAGCGGCGACGAGTATATCCTTTTCACAGGTAATCAGACAGGTGCACTCCTCGTTAAATTCATTCTCGAAATGAAGAAGGCTACACTCACTTCAAAGAGTACTCTCGTAAAGACTATCGTTACCTCAGAGCTTGGTGCAAACATCGGCAGAAGCTACGGTCTTCAATGCGAAGAAACCCTCACAGGCTTCAAGTATATCGGCGACAAAATCAACAAATACGAAGCAACCGGCGAGCAGGAATTCATCATCGGCTATGAGGAGTCCTACGGTTATCTTGTGGGTACTCACGCAAGAGACAAGGATGCTGTTGTATCTTCAATGCTCATTTGTCAGATGGCAGCTTACTATCATAATCAAGGCAAGACTCTTGTTGATGCTCTCGAGGATATTTATGCCGAATACGGCTACTATCTCGACCATCTCGATTCATTCGTACTCAAGGGTAAAGACGGCGCAGAAAAAATCGCTGACCTTATGGTTTACTTCAGAGATAAGGGCATGGACCTCTTTGACGGTCTCGAGGAAGTCATCGACTACAGCAAGGGTATTGCAGATCTTCCTAAGGAGAATGTGCTTAAGTTCCTTTGGAAAAACGGCTCTTGGATGGCTGTAAGACCCTCAGGCACAGAGCCTAAGATCAAGGTTTACTACAGTGTTCAGGCAGACACAAGAGAAGAGTCAAAGGCAAGACTTGCCGAGTACAAAAACGTTATCGACAATATTATTAAATAAGAGGTAACTATGATAGTTCAGAATTACGTTGAAAATATCCTTCAGCCGAAGCTTCAGGGCGACGGCGGTTGGGTGGAATATGTCAGTCTTGAGGGTGATACGCTCACCCTCATTTTCCGTGGTGAATGCTCAAAATGTCTGATTCTCCACCGCTGCACTGCCTGGATTGAAGATCAGATTAAGCATGACCTTAAAAAGACAGTCAAGGTTGAAGCTATACGCAAAAAGCCTTACTTTCAAGATATATAAGGGGGTATTAATTAAATGGCACATATTAAAGTTATCCGCCGTTCAATGCGCCCTGAGGAATGGACAGATCTGCGTTTCGGCTGGCTTAAAAGACACATTTATTCCTCTAAGCGGGAAATCGAAAATTTAATGATAAAAGATGCCCGTCAGGTAAGCGAGATGAACTTCGAGTATTACTCTGAGGATTACAGACCCCTCAACAAGGGCGATATGTATTTCACTCCCGACGGTACTGCTTTTATCAAAGCTGATGTAACTTTACCTGAGGAGCTCAAGGGTAAAGAGCTGTGGTTCAGTCTTAAAACTGCGGCTGAAATCTGCGTTAAAGTCAACGGTAAATACGTCGGCGGTGTTGACCCCAACAGAGAAAGAATGCTCCTTTCCCCCTACATAAACGAAAACGAAGTTCTGCACTTCGAAATGATGGGCTATAACCGTTCAAAGCCCGACGATGAAAGAAACCCCGAGTCTCTTTCAGTACGCGGCTGCCGTCAGATTTTTGAGGGTGCCTATATCTGCACAGTGAATCACGAAATACAGGATTTAGTATGGGACTTCGAGCTTCTTTTAGACATTGCCAAGAGCGAGCTTTTCAATGAGGATTACAGAGCTTTCCTTAATAAGGAGCTTTGTAATGCTATGAATCTCATCGACTTCGACTCCGAGGAGCTCACAGGTGTAGCCGAAGCCAAGAAATATGTTGACGAGGTTATCTATGCCAACGACAACTACAAAGGCAGTGGCGATGTGGCACTTATTGCTCACTCACACCTTGACGTAGCTTACTATTGGAGAAGAATCCACGCTGTGCAGAAGAATCTCCGTACGGTGCTTATTCAGCTTCGTCTTATGGATAAGTATCCCGACTTCAAGTACACTCACACTCAGCCTTATGTTTATGAGACTTTAGAAAAGTATTATCCCGAGGTGTTTGAAGAGCTTAAGGAAAAAGTTGCCGGCGGTCAGTTCGAGCCGGTCGGTGCTATGTACGTTGAGCCCGACTGCAATGTACCCTCAGCTGAATCACTTATCCGCCAGTGCCTTTACGGTCAGCAGACCTATAAGAAAATGTTCGGCAAAACTGTAAATAACGCCTGGCTTCCCGACGTTTTCGGAAACTCATGGATTTTACCTCAGATACTCAGGAAAAGCGGTGTTGACTACTTTGTATCAAATAAGATGTCAACCTGGAATGACACTAATCGCTTCCCCCACAACAACTTCAAATGGAAAGGTATTGACGGCAGCGAAGTACTCGCCTGCGTGCCACCCACACACTTCATAACCTGGAATATGCCCTCGCAGATTCAGGAAAACTGGGAGGCTTACATAGACAAAGACTCAGGCGGTCAGACTCTCAATATGTTCGGCTACGGCGACGGCGGCTCAGGCTGTACGGAAGAAATGATTGAGCTTATGCACCGTTTCGACAAGCTCAGCATTATGCCCAAGTGCGAGCACGTCAGAGGCGATGAATTCCTTGAAAAGAACCTTAAGGGCAATGATAACCTCGAAACCTGGGACGGTGAGCTTTATCTTGAAATGCACAGAGGTACTTTCACAACAAAGAGTATTCTCAAGCGCTATAACAGAGCTCTTGAATTTAAATTCAGAACTGCCGAAATGCTCAGCATAATGAGAAGTGACATAGATACCGATAAAATAAGAGACCTCTATAAGAAGTTCCTTATCAATCAGTTCCACGATATTATCCCCGGCTCTCATATTCATCCCGTTTATGAGGATGCTATGGCTGATTACCTGGAAATTGACAAGGCTCTCGATGAAATCATCGGCACGGGCAGCAAATATTTCAACACCCTTAATATGAAACGTGATACCCTGACCTTTGTTCCCAATAAAAAGGGTACATCTACAAGATACGGTCAAAAGGGCAACTGGCTCATTCCGAATATCCCCGCCCTTTCATCGGCTACACTTCATACTAATAAGTACACTGCCGAATGGATAAACGTTGGTAATACCGTTGAAACTCCCTACTATTCAGTGAAGTTCAGAGAAGACGGCTCAATCGAAAGCCTTTATGATAAAGAGCTCTGCCGCGAATGGGTAAAGGGCGACTTCAACAAGCTTAAGATTTATACCGACAACCCCGGCAACTACGACGCGTGGGATATTCTTCCCAACTATAAGGACAAGCAGATTGAAATCAAGGTTAAGACTCCCTTACATCTCACCGAAAAAGACGGCGAGTGTGCTACCTTTGAAACAGTTCTCTCTACTGAAAAATCAGAGTGGAAGATGCTTATCCGTCTCTTCAGAAGAAGCAGAGGTATTGAAGTTGAGAATATCGTTGACTGGCACGAAAAACACAAGCTTGCCAAGGCTCAGTTCTCATGTAATATCCTTACAAGAAAGGCTCTTTGTGACGTGAGCGCAGGCTATATCGAGCGTGAGACTCACCGCAACACCACCTGGCAGCAGGCACGTTTCGAGTGCTGTCACCACAAATGGTGCGATCTGAGTGAAACCGGCGGCGGCATCTCTATCATCAACGACGGTAAGTACGGCGCATCCTTTGAGGAAAACACCATCGGTCTGTCGCTTCTTCGTGCGACTATCAGACCTGACGTTACATCGGATATGGGTATGCACAATTTCTGCTATTTGATTATGCCTCACAGCGGTGATGTTGTTTCAGCAAAAATCAACGACATTGCTTTCCAGTATAACGTATCTCTTATCAAGAGCGATTGTGAGTGGACTCTGCCGAAGTTCGAGCCCCTGTATCTTCAGGCAGCCAAGAGAAGTGAGGACGGCACTATGACAGTTATACGTCTGAGTGAGCAGAACGGCGCCAGAGGTCAGATTAAGCTCGATAAAAAAGTCAAGCTCCTCAATATGCTCGAGGAAGTCATCGGTGAGACAGATATAATTGAATATTCACCCTTTGATATTATAACAGTGGGTATGTAAAAACAGCAAGGTACTCTGACGGCAAGTCGGGGTATCTTTTTTATTAAGCAAATTATTTTTTGGGGACGCCCTAATGAATACTTAATAAACAACAGTTGAAAAAAATGTGAACAAGTGATATAATAAGATTCGACATATATAAAAAGGAGTTTTCACAATGGAAGAACAGAAGTATATAAAGCTCACTAAAAAAGAAAAGAGAGCATTGAAAAAACAAAACAAGGCAAAAAAATCCCCTGCCGATAAAAAAGGTATTCTGCTTGACGTAGTCTTAGGCATTCTCGCTGCGGCACTGCTTTTCAACGCAGTTTCAGCTTATAATGCAGAACTGCCCGAGAGCAATTTCTCCGTTAAGTTTAATCTGTCAGATGTTCAGAGTGCTCCTGTTGTTTTGCCGAATACGGTTCCTACTGTTACTGTGCCCCAGAAGCCCGAAGAGACACCCAAAACAGAAAATTCAGATAATAAAAACGACGATACCCCTACAGAAACACAGAAAGGCGAGCTTTCAAAGCAGGAAATTCTTAAAGTTGTTGCCGACGGTGTAAATGCTCTCAAAGCCGAAAATGCTACATATAAGGGCGTAAAAAGTCAGGACCTTTCCATAGACCTTACAGAATGCAGTCTGCCTGCCCTTGTAGGCATTGCAAATACTGTAATAGATTTATTCGAAGGTGTAGAAGTCCTGGAATATAACTTCGAAAACGGCAAAGCCTTTGACCCCGAAGACGAGGTTGAAATAACAGCCGCCGAAGCTTTCCCGCCTACAGGCAAGCCCTTCTCTTTAACAGACGTAAACGGTGTAGCTGAGGCTAAAACAGAAAAAGACGGTGACAATACGGTTTATACTGTTATACTTGTAGCCGAAACAAGCACTCTCGAAGACCCGAGACCTCCCTATCACGACAGTGCCTGCGATACTCTCGACTATTCAACCTTCGAGCTCCCCGTGGGTCGGATTACAAAAGCTGATTTCGAATATCCCGGTGCAACGGTAAGCATCACTCTTGATAAAGACGGCAGAGTTGTCGGCTATCACGAAAGACTCAATATGGCAGGTGTCGGCGAAGGTACAGCAATAGGTCTTACTGCAAGCGGAAGAATGGAAGGCTATATTGACGAAAGCTGGGTTATTACATACTGATTGTAAACGTCACAAAATGAAGCATAAACAGCGTATAGTGTGGTATTGGCAAAAATCAGTTGACACTATGTCACAAAAAATGTTATTATATATATAATTAGGCTTACCCCATATATAAAAAAATAAAACTAAAAAGTGAGGTAGAACTCTATGGCAATGTCAGATTTCGGTGTAATGTTAGGTAATATGGTACTCAACGGTGTTAACCACTTTACTTCAATTCCCGTGGAAACTCAGGAAAAAATCCTTATGCAGATTATGGAAGAGAATAAGGATACAGAATACGGTAAGAAAATCGGCTTCGATAAGGTTAAGTCTGTTGCTGATTTCCAGAAAATAGTACCCCTTTCAAATTATGATACATATTCAGATTATGTTGAGCGTATGCTTGACGGTGAAGAAAATCTTATGATGGCAAGAAAGTGCAAGAGATATTGCACATCATCAGGCTCAGTAGGTAAACCCAAGGTGCTTCCCAAGTCAGGTAAGGACCTCTGGAATATGCAGTGTATGGGCTTTGCAGCTACTCCCGCATGCGCTAAGAGATGGTTTGCCGAAAGAGGAGTTAAATTCCCCAAGCAGATCGGTCCCGTTGCAATCATCCTTACAGGTCATAAGATGAGAGACGGCAAAATGGGTAACGGTGCAGGCCAGGTGCCTTTCACATATCTTAAGCCCATTTCAAAGTTTTTCATGACAACTCCCAACGATTTTATGTATCCCGAAAACGAGGACGCTGTTGACTCAGCATATTTCCACCTTCGTTTTGCTCTCGAAAGACGTGATATAACATTCCTCGGCTCAATGGTTGTTACTCTTCTTACAACTATGTTTGACTACTTGGAGGCTAACTGGGAAATGATGTGCAACGATATCGAAAAGGGTATCATTGATCCCGGTGTTAAGTGCCCTCCTGAGCTTCGTGCAAAGTGGGAAAAGAAATTCAAGCCCAATCCCAAGAGAGCTGCTGAAATCCGCAGAGAATGTCAGAAGGGCTTCGAAGATCCCATTGCAAAGAGAATATGGCCGGACTTCGTATGGTCATACGGTATGGTCGGTTCAAACCTTCAGTTCTATGTTGATAAGCTCCGCAAGTATATCGGCGATGCTCCCATTCATAATATGGGTTACGCTGCTGCTGAGGGCTATATGGCTATGCCTGTTGAGCTCAATGTAAACGACTATGTACTTCTTCCCCGTTCAATCTTCTTCGAATTCATCCCCATTGATGATCCCAACTGCGAGAGACCTCTCACAATCGGCGAAGTTGAAGTAGGCAAGGATTACGAGCTTGTTGTTACTAACTTCTCAGGTCTTTACCGTTATCAGATTGAAGACGTTGTAAGAGTAACAGGCTATTACAATAAGACTCCCAAGGTTGAGTTCCTTTACAGAAACAATCTTGCTATGAATATCGCAAACGAAAAGACAACTACACAGATGGTTGACTGGGCTGCTCTTGAAACTCAGAAGAAGCTCGGTATCACCTTTAAGGGCTACAGCTTCTATTCAGATACAGACAATGACCCCGTACGCTATATGCTCCTTGCAGAGCCCGAGGGAGAGATTTCAAAGGATATGATTCCCGAAATCGAAAAGGTGCTCGACGAAATGCTCAATGAAAGTAACGAGAAGTACTTCAAGTACCGCCGTTGGGGTATGATTGGCGAGCCCAAGGTTGTATTACTCAAGAAAGACACATACGCTGATTACAGAGAAATGCTCAAGAAGCAGGGCAAGGTACTCAACCAGATTAAGCCCGTAACAGTTATCAATACAGACGAGAGAAAAGATTTCTTCTTCTCACATCTCGATGACTAATTGAGATAAACTAAAACGAAGCGAGGTAAAAATATGGCAGGATTTTCAGATATCGGCGTGTTTCTCGGATACGCTGAGTGGGCAAAGGTAGACTACTATACCGCACGCCCTATGGAAACTCAGGAAAGAATACTTAAAGGCATACTCAAGAAGAATAAGGATACAGAATACGGCAAGAAAATAGGTCTTGGCGAAATAGACTCAATAAGAGAGTTCCAGGAAAAAGTACCCTTCTCAAACTACGATACCTATTCAGATTATGTTGACCGTATGGTAGCAGGTGAAAAGAACCTTATGATGAAGGCTCACAATATCCGTTACTGCTCATCATCAGGCTCAGTAGGTAAGCCGAAGATTCTCCCCAGATCGGCAACAGACCTCTGGATAATGCAGTGTATGGGCTTCTCCGGCACTCCCGGCTGTGCATCAAAGTGGTTCAGAAAGAACGGTATGAAGTTCCCGAAACAGGTAGGCCCCGTTGTTATGATTCTCACAGGCCACAGAATGGCTGACGGCAAGATGTCAAACGGCGCAGGCCAGGTACCTCTTACCTATCTTAAACCTATCTCAAAGTTCTTTATGACAACTCCCAATGACTTTATGTACCCCGAAAATGAGGATGCAGTAAATTCAACATATTTCCACCTTCGTTTTGCACTCGAAAGAAGAGATCTTACCTATCTCGGTTCAATGGTTGTAACAATGCTTACAACTATGTTCGACTTCCTTGAAGCTAACTGGGAAATGGTATGTAAGGATATTGAGCTTGGTACTATTGACCCCAGCATCAAATGTCCCGAGGAGCTTCGTGCAAAATGGGAAAAGAAGCTTAAGCCCAATCCCAAGAGAGCAGAAGAAATCCGCAAGGAATGTGCAAAGGGCTTTGATACACCTATAGCTAAGAGAGTATGGCCGAAATTTGCCTGGGCTTATGGCATGGTAAGCTCAAACCTTGAGTTCTATGTTCAGAGACTTCGCAAGCACATCGGTGATGCTCCCATTCACAGTATGGGTTACGCTGCCGCTGAGGGCTATATGGCTATCCCCTGTGAGCTCAACGCTCAGGACTGCGTACTTCTTCCTCAGTCAGTATTCTTCGAGTTTATTCCTATGGACGATCCCGACTGCGAGAGACCTCTGACAATGGACGAGGTCGAAGTTGGCAAGGATTACGAGCTTGTTGTTACAAACCGTTCAGGTCTTTACAGATACAGAATCGAAGACGTTGTACGTATTACAGGTTACTACAAAAAGACACCTAAGATGCAGTTCCTTTACAGAAACAATCTTGCAATGAACATTGCAAACGAGAAGACAACCACTCAGATGGTTGACTGGGCTGCTGCAGAGCTTCAGAAAGAATCAGGTATGACTTTCAGAGGTTACAGCTATTATCCCGACCACGACCATGACCCTGTTCGCTATATGCTTCTCGTTGAGGCTGAGGGTGAAATTGACAAGAGCAAGCTTCCCGAGCTTTCAAAGATTCTTGATGAAAAGCTCAATGAAAGCAACGAAAAGTACTTCAAGTACCGTCGTTGGGGTATGCTTGCAGAGCCTGAGGTTGTGCTTCTTAAGGACGGCACTTATGCTGATTACAGAGAGTATCTCAAGAAGCAGGGCAGAGTTCTCAATCAGATCAAGCCTGTAACTGTAATTAATACGGATGAGAGAAAAGAATTCTTCTTAAGTCATATTGATAAATAAGAAGCGCGTTTTTGGTTCTTTTTTGGCGCCAGCAAAAAGAACGCCCCGCGGCGAGCGAGGAAAAATGAAAACAGTTATATTGAGACGCGGGTAAAAGCTCGCGTCTCTTTTAGTTTTATCCCGCCGTTTTTACAAATTAAGAATTATAGGGTTAATGTTGTTTTAAGGTGTTGTATGGTATAATTTACAAAATAATTAACTATTTGACAAAGGAGCGTACTGTATGAAAAAGTTGATAACATTAGTTTTAGCGTTAGTCTGCGTGTTAAGTCTTGTCGGTTGCACTAATCAATCACCTAACCCCGTCAATACCATTGAGGGCAATATGAAAACATACTATGAAATGAGTGACAACACATGGCAGTGTGACGGACACACATACAAATACAGATTGGAAATCAGCGGAAGAGCACCTAACTCAGTGGTTGATTCCACCTTTGTATATTTAAGCAATCTTGAAAATATTACTTTCGACCAAGCATTGAGAGCCGCCGGAATAAGCAGTTATACTGCGGATTATTTTGCTGTTGAAGATGCTGTTATTGTAGAAATGAAAACAGAATAATAAATTGAAGAACAAGGGGACAGGTTACGATTGTGCGAAATGCACAACGAACCCGTCCCCTTTAGTACGCAAAAATAAATTATGTTTCTACCGATTTCTCCTGAGGATTTTCAGATTCAGAAGCTTTCAATGCCGCCGATATCGTCAGTGACACTATAACCACAACAACCGCCAATGCAATAAGAGCATAGAGTGTTTCAATGTCGAATACATACATCGCACTGAAAAAACCGTTACCCTGCATATTAATCAATGCTATGGGCAATGCGATATTTATGAGAGTAATTATTGCGGTTTTCTCAAGACCGATAGGTCTGATTCTGTAAGCAAAAAACAGCATAAACACCGAAAATATCACACAGAAGCCGATAAAGGGCACTACCATGTGTTCGCTCATATTTGCACAGTCATAAAGAATGTTTGCCGCAGTTTTACCGATTATGTATTTAAGAGTATATACGGATCTCGGTAAAATCAACATCGGAAGATACAGACAAAGCACAGAATATAATGCTATATACCACCGCATAACCTTTGCTTTGTTTTTCATACAACATTCCTCCTTTAATTTAGTTAACGGTTTAATTTATCAGTCACCGAAGGGATCATATACTCTTTGATATTTATAGAGAAGTTCTCCTAATTCTTCCGAGGACATATCACCTATATCATCCATTGTATACTCTGATAAATCAAGGTCGATATCCTCTGTGGCAGTGAAAAATAATTTTGGTGAAGAAATGGCGGCACTTATGACGAACATCAGTGCGACAGCCGTTACAATTACAAAAACTTTTCTCATCTTCTTTTCCTCCTTTCTTGATTTTTTCTCCTTACGGTACTTATATTTTACTATTATCAATCTCAAAAGTCACGACATGATCTGTTGCGAAAGCGTTTTTGCCCCGTTTTGTAAAGCTATGAATTGTTTCTTTGTTGACAGGCTTAGTTGTGCATAATATTTTACCGCTTTAAATTGTTGTATTTCAGTTGACAAGCCTTGACACTCGTGATATAATATCCCAATAGATTTTAAAATGCAGATTTATACTCTGAAGGAGTAAGACAATGAAACTCACAGGTTCACAAATTGTTATAGAAACCCTGATAGAGCAAGGCGTTACCAATGTTTTCGGATACCCCGGCGGTCAGGTGCTCAATATCTATGACGAACTCTATAAAGCTCAGGACAGAATAAACCACGTCCTCACTGCTCACGAGCAGGGTGCAGCACACGCCGCTGACGGCTATGCAAGAGCAACAGGCAAAGTAGGCGTAGTTATTGCCACTTCGGGTCCCGGTGCCACAAACCTCGTAACAGGTATCGCAACTGCAATGCTTGACTCGGTAGCTATGGTTGCTATCACAGGTAACGTACCCACCTCACTTATAGGCAAGGACTCTTTCCAGGAAATCGACATCACCGGTGTCACACTTCCTATTACAAAGCATAACTACTTTGTAAATGATGTAAATGAGCTTGCTGATACTATCCGCGAAGCCTTCCGTATTGCAAAAAGCGGCAGACCCGGCCCGGTACTTGTGGATATTCCCAAGGATGTTCAGATTGCTCTGGCAGAATACGAAAAGAGTAGCATCGTTGAGGTTATCCCCGACAGAAAAGCTAAAGACAAATACATAGAAAAAGCAGCAGAGCTCATAAACGAAAGTGAAAGACCTTATGTCTATATCGGTGGCGGCGTACTCGGCAGAGGTATCGCCAAAGAGGTAATGGAATTCGCAGAGAAAATCGGCGGTTACATCGGCTGCTCCTTTATGGGACTTTCAGCGTACCCCAGTGATCACGAGCGTTTTCTCGGTATGCAGGGTATGCACGGACACTATGCTTCATCCATGGCTAATAAAGAGGCCGACCTTGTAATCGGTATCGGTGTACGCTTCAGCGACAGAGCTACGGGCAACACTGCAAAATATGCCAAGAATACTCAGTTCATTCAGCTTGATGTTGATATATCTGAGCTTGGCAAAAATGTTGGCATAGACGTCGGTGTACACGGTGACCTGAAAGACTCCCTTGAAAGAATCTGCAAACTTGTAAAGAAGAATGACAGACCTCAGTGGAAAAATATTGTTGATGACCTTAAGGTACAGGAAAAGGCTATTGCAAAAAAAGCCGAAGAAACAGCCAAGGCTCCTCTTACACCGAAGCAGGTTATGGATATAATCAATGAAATTAAGCTGGATTCTACAGTTGTTGCAACAGACGTCGGTCAGCATCAGATGTGGGCGGCTCAGTATCTCAAGTTCAAGCAGAACAGAACCTTCGCTTCAAGTGGCGGTCTTGGCACTATGGGCTACGGCTTAGGTGCGGCAATGGGTGCCGCAGTGGGCAAAAAGGAAAGAACAGTCCTCGTTACAGGCGACGGCTCCTTCGGTATGAACTTAAACGAACTTGCAACGGCAGTATCCTATAACTTACCTCTTACTATAGTACTCCTCAACAACGGTGTGCTTGGTATGGTAAGACAGTGGCAGACTCTTTTCTACGGCGAGAGATATTCAAATACTGTCCTCGGCAGAAAGACAGACTTTATGAAGCTTGCCGATGCTTTCGGTGCAAAGGGCTACAGAGTAGCAACTCCCGAAGATTTCAGAGCGGCATTCGCTGAAGCATCCGAGGGAGAAGGTACGCATCTTATTGAGGTGCTTATCGACAAGGATGAATTCGTTCTTCCCATGCTTCCTCCCGGCGGCTCCATAGACGATATTATTGTTGAAAGAGAAAGGATAGACTGATATGGGTAAATATGTTATAGCTGTCCTTGTTGACAATAAGCCCGGTGTACTTATGCGTGTTACCAGTATGTTCACAAGAAGAGGCTTCAATATTGACGCCCTTACTGTTAGTACCATTGAAGACCCGGACTATTCACGAATTACAATTACAATCACAGGCGACGAAAACACAAAAAATCAGTTCGTCAGCCAGATGAAAAAGCTTTACAACGTCAAAAAGGTTCAGGTCCTCGGAGACGATGTTACGGTTAAAAGAGAGCTTATGCTCATCAAGGTGAAAAACTCACCTGAAACGAGACCGGATATTATGGCGGCTGCTGAAATATACAGAGCCAAGATTATCGACTATCAGTCAGATGTTATGAGCGTTGAGCTCACAGGTGAACCTCTCAAGCTTGATGCTTTCATCAAAATTATGATGCCTTTGGGTATCCTCGAAATGTGCCGTACAGGTATAGTTGCCATAGAGCGCGGCACGAACACAATGTTAAATCAGGAATAATTTAAATTTAAATAAAGGAGACTTTATCATGCAGAATATTTACTATCAGCAGGATTGTAATCTTGCTAAGCTTAACGGAAAAACAGTTGCTATCATCGGCTACGGCTCACAGGGTCACGCTCATGCACTCAACCTCAAGGACAGCGGCGTAGACGTTATCGTTGGTCTTTACGAAGGCAGTAAGAGCTGGGCAAAGGCTGAAGCTCAGGGCCTTAAGGTTATGACAGCTGCTGACGCTGCTAAGAACGCTGATATGATTATGATTCTTATCAACGACGAAAAGCAAGCTAAGCTCTATAAAGAAAGCATCGAGCCGCACCTTACAGAGGGCAAGACTCTCGCTTTCGCACACGGCTTCAACATTCATTTCGGTTGCATTAAGCCCCCGAAGAATGTAAACGTTGTTATGATCGCTCCCATGGGCCCCGGCCACACAGTTAGAAGCGAATATCAGGTTGGTAAGGGTGTACCCTGCCTCGTTGCTATTGAGCAGGACGCTACAGGCGATGCACTTGAAATCGCTCTCGCTTATGCTCTCGGTATCGGCGGCGCACGTGCCGGTGTTCTTGAAACAACATTCAGAACAGAGACAGAAACTGACCTCTTCGGTGAGCAGGCTGTTCTTTGCGGCGGTGTTTGTGCTCTTATGCAGGCAGGCTTCGAAACTCTCACAGAAGCAGGCTACGACCCCAGAAACGCTTACTTTGAGTGTATCCACGAAATGAAGCTCATCGTTGACCTTATTTATCAGAGCGGCTTCGAGGGTATGAGATATTCAATCTCCAACACAGCTGAATACGGTGACTATGTAACAGGTCCCAAAATCATCACTGATGAAACAAAGAAGGCAATGAAGAAGGTTCTCAAGGATATCCAGGACGGTACATTCGCTAAGGACTTCCTTCTTGATATGTCAGATGCAGGCTCACAGGTACACTTCGGTGCTATGAGAAAGATTGCTGCTGAGCATCCTTCAGAGGTTGTAGGTAAGGAAATCAGAAAGCTTTATTCCTGGAGCGACGAGGATAAGCTTATTAATAACTAAAATTCAAAGGTCTGTTGCGCAGATGCCAACAGACCTTTAATGAATTGTCGTAAGACAATTCAATTCATGGCTCTGCCAATTCATGACCGCAAGGTCAATTCATGCCGTAGGCAATTCATTAAAAAAGTATATTATTTCAGAGGTCTTATTATGAAAGATAATCCTTTGATAGACTTGTCAAGACAGTTTTCAGTAGATATAATAAACCTGTATGATACAGTCCGCGAAACTAAAAAACACACGGTAATTATCAATCAGTTTCTTCGCTGCGGTACTAGCATAGGCGCTAATATCCACGAGGGTAATTATGCTGCGAGCAGAGCTGACTTTATTAACAAGTTTCAGATTGCACTTAAAGAATGCTATGAAACAGAGTATTGGCTTAATATTATGAGCGATGCAGGAATTATCGGTGCAGAAACATATAACGAATATTTTGCAAAATGCAGTAAGATAAGAAAACTTTTAAGCGCTTCTTTGAGAACAGCTAAAGATAATGAATAAAGTTTTTAATGAATTGCCTACGGCATGAATTGGCATAGCCATGAATTGCCCCTGTGGGACATGAATTGAATTGGCAGAGCCAATTCATTAATTAAGGAGGAACCACAATGATCAAAGACACAATAGTAGACGGCTTTCACAATGCCCCTCACCGCAGTCTCTATCACGCCTGCGGTCTTACAAAGGAAGAGCAGTCAAGACCCCTTATCGGTATTGTAAGCTCCTTCAACGAAATCGTACCCGGCCACGTAAACCTTGACAAGATTGCCCAAGCAGTCAAGCTGGGCGTTGCAATGGCAGGCGGTACTCCTATAGTTTTCCCTGCAATCACAGTCTGTGACGGTATTGCTATGGGTCACGTAGGTATGAAATATTCACTTGTAACAAGAGACCTTATTGCCGATTCAACTGAAGCTATGGTTATGGCTCACGGCTTCGACGGTCTTGTTATGATTCCCAACTGCGACAAAAATGTGCCCGGTCTTCTTATGGCCGCTGCAAGACTCAATATCCCCACTATTTTCGTATCCGGCGGACCTATGCTTGCAGGCAGAGTGAACGGTAAAAAGACAAGCCTTTCAAGTATGTTTGAGGCTGTAGGTGCATATAAAGCAGGCAAAATCGACGAAAATCAGCTTCGTATCTGCGAAGAGGATACCTGTCCCACCTGCGGCTCATGCTCAGGTATGTATACCGCAAACTCAATGAACTGCCTTACAGAGGTACTCGGTATGGGTCTTCAGGGCAACGGCACTATCCCTGCCGTTTATTCAAAGAGAATCGAGCTGGCAAAGCACGCAGGTATGCAGATTATGGAGCTCATTAAAAAGGATATCCGTCCCCGTGATATTATGACAAAGGCAGCTATCAGAAACGCAGTTACAGCCGATATGGCTCTCGGTTGCAGTACCAACAGTATGCTTCACCTTCCCGCTATCGCAAATGAGTGCGGTATTGACTGGGATCTTGGTGTAGCCAACGAAATCAGCGAAAAGACTCCCAACCTCTGCCACCTTGCACCGGCAGGTCCCACATATATGGAAGACCTCAATGAAGCCGGCGGTGTATACGCTGTGCTCAAGCAGATCGCAGATATGGGACTTCTTGATTTGGGCGTTATGACCTGTACGGGTAAGACGCTCGGCGAAAATATCGAGAATGCTGTAAATAAAGACGAAACTGTTATCCGTCCCGTAAGTAACCCCTATTCAAAGACCGGCGGTATCGCTGTGCTTAAGGGTAACCTTGCTCCCGACGGCTGTGTGGTTAAGAGAAGTGCAGTAGCTCCCGAAATGCTGGTACACGAAGGTCCTGCCAAGGTTTTTGACAGCGAGGAAGAGTGTATTGCCGCAATTTACGGCGGTAAGATTGTCAAGGGTGACGTAGTCGTTATCCGATATGAAGGCCCTGCCGGCGGCCCGGGTATGAGAGAGATGCTCTCCCCCACTTCAGCTATTGCAGGTATGGGACTTGACAAGGACGTTGCTCTTATTACAGACGGACGTTTCTCAGGCGCAACAAGAGGTGCATCAATCGGTCACGTTTCACCCGAGGCTGTAAGAGGCGGTATCATCGCTTATGTAGAGGATGGCGACATCATTTCAATCAATATCCCCGAGTATAAGATTGAGCTTAAAGTCAGCGACGAGGAAATCGCAAAGCGTAAGGAAACAACCGAGCTTAAGATTAAGAAAGATATCAAGGGCTGTCTTGCCAGATACAGTGCTATGGTATCCTCTGCCGATAAGGGCGCTATCATCAATAAATTTTAAAGAGTGATAAAAATGAACTTGAAACTTTTATCCTGCCGTATCTCGGCGCTGAGTGTTTTCAGAGGTATTCTCAACAAAAAAGAAATGACTGCATTTCTCGGCTTTCTTAAGGCTGAGGAGCTTTGCGAAAAGCTCAGCTGTTACGGCGAATTCATAAACACCTTAGGTGTTCACGGTGGCTCGTTCTCTGTCTTTTTGACTAAGGCGGTATGTGAGGACGAAAACATATATATTAAGTCTGTGGCTAAGAAAAGAGACGTATCTGCTTCAATCAAAGCCAATGCTCAAAAAGAGCTCGAGCTCTTCTCTGAGCTTACAAAGCTTACTCCGGATATGCTCTTCGAGGATAGCGGCTACAATGGCTACATACCCGAATTTGAAAATGAGGAAGTAGATTTTTCGGCAGTGTACAGGGAGAGACTTCGCCATATCGGTCGCTACGGCTACGGCATATTTGCTACGGCAGGTATGTTCAGAGTTGAAGACGGCGAGATTATTCCGGTTGAAGCCGCTGACGAAATTTCTACGGAGACCTTTATCGGATATGAAAAAGAGAGAGCTCAGGTTATGGAAAACACCGAGGCTCTCACTCAGGGCAAGTACGCGCAGAATGTACTTCTTTGCGGCGATGCAGGTACGGGTAAGTCATCAACTGTCAAGGCAGTTGCAAACGCCTATTTCGACAAGGGTGTAAGACTTATTGAGCTTCGCAAGGATCAGCTTTTCTCCCTTTCTCATGTTATGGGCAGAATTGCAGATAACCCCCTTAAGTTCATTATCTTCATTGATGACCTTTCCTTTAATAAAAACGATGACTGCTTTTCTATGCTCAAGGCGGCTCTTGAGGGCTCGGCAAGTGCCAAGGCGTCTAACGCTGTAATTTATGCCACAAGTAACCGCAGACATATTGTCAAGGAACGTTTCTCGGAGCGAGGCCACGAGGACGATATCCACCACAGCGATACGGTGCAGGAGCTTCTGTCGCTGTCAGACCGCTTCGGACTTGTGGTTTACTTCTCAAAGCCCAACAAGAAGCTTTATCTTGATATTGTCCACGAGCTTGCAAGGAAGGAAAACCTTGATATAGACGAGAAAGAGCTTGACCTTAAGGCTGAGGCTTTTGCGCTTGCAAAGGGAAGCCGTTCACCCAGAGCGGCACAGCAGTTTATAAAAGGACTGATATAAAACATCAGCGCGTTTTTTGACTTCTATTCTCCCTCTTTGAGGGAGATGTCACGAAGTGATAGAGGGAGTTTTCCACGCCTGGAAAAGTAACACCTGTCCGGCGAGGACAAATGAATTGCACTATGTGCATGAATTGAAGCTACGCTTCATGAATTGGCTGATGCCATGAATTGCACCTACGGTGCATGATAATATATAAAAGGAGAATACAACTATGCTTAAGAAAATTTCAACAGACAAGGCACCCGCAGCAATCGGACCCTACTGTCAGGCCATGGCAGTAAACGGTATGCTTTTCACCTCAGGTCAGTTAGGTCTCGACCCTAAGACCGGCGATTTTGCAGGCGACACAATTACAGCTCAGGCTGAGCAGGCGCTTCAGAATCTCGGTGCAATCCTCAGAGAAGCAGGCACAGACTACGACAAAATCGTAAAGACCACTTGCTTCCTTGCAGATATGGGCGACTTTGCAGCATTCAACGAGGTTTATGCAAAGTATATCACCAACACACCGGCACGTTCATGTGTTGCTGTCAAGACTCTGCCGAAAAACGGACTTGTTGAAGTAGAAGCCATTGCAGTAATTGAGTAAGGCTTCAAACAATCAAAAATATTAAAGCAACAGCTCTGTTCTTTGAAACGGAGCTGTCTGTGTTTTTTCGAGACAGACATATCAGAAAAATGCTTCGTATACATATTTTTAAAACTGTCGCATAATTCTTAACGAGAACGATCGCAGATACGATTGGCACTTATTTTCGTTTACATTCGTTGTATATGTTGATTGTTGTCAAAATAACACCAAAGTTTTTATACAGATGTTAATGGTTTTGTATAATATTTATACAAGGATAACAATGCGTTTATAGTTTATTAACATTTTCTCATTAAAATCTTAATGTACATTTATTTTTGGAGAGATTTATATGAAGAAACTTATGAAGAACCACAAAGCAATTACAGGTACACTCGTACTTGTTGTGCTTCTTCTCACATCAATTTTTGCCGTATCGCATCTGGTTTACCACCGTTCCTTTGCGGCAACAGTCATCGAGCTTTATATGACTATCATTGACCGTGAAGCTATGTATGCTGCTTATGCACAGCCCGGCTATGCTGCTTATGCTAAAGCTGCTGAGGAGGAAACAACCGAAAGCGCAAAAGAAGATCGCACATTACCCGAACCCTATCTTAAGCCCTCAGGCGTAAGTATGGATATTCCCTATTACTATGATTATGAACACGGTATGCAGGTCTATCATTTCAATGAAGAAGCAGAATCCGATAAGCTGATAATTTACTATCCCGGCGGCGGATATATAAATCAGCCTCTCAAGTATCATTGGAAGATTATCAACAACCTTGCCCAGAAACTCGGTTGTCCCGTGCTGATGCCCGTTTATCCCAAGGCTCCCGATTATACTTGTGAAGAGTCCTATGAAACGGTTATGGCTTTCTATCTTGATGCAGTAAAAGACAGAGATTTTGAAACTCTCGTATTTATGGGCGACTCTTCAGGTGGCGGTATGTCACTTGTAATGTCTCAGCTTCTCAGAGACACTCATCCTGAGGCTCCTCAACCCGACGAAATTATTCTTCTTTCACCCTGGATGGATGTATCTATGGATAACGAAGAAATTGAAGCAGTTGACCCCGTTGACCCCATGCTTGACGGCCCGGGTGTTGCGGCTGTAGGACAGATGTGGGCAGGCTCAAAAGATGTTCACGACCCCCTTGCAAGTCCCATTTACGGCAGCTTTGAGAATCTCGGTCATATAAGCATTTTCGCAAGCACCCGTGATATTCTTTGCCCCGACGACGTTAAGTTCTCTGAAATGCTCACAGAGCAGGGTATAGATCATATAAGCGTTATTGAAGAAGGTCTCAACCATCCTTATGTTCTTTTCCCCATACCTGAAGCAAAGGAAGCTCAGGAAATGATCGTTGATATAATTAACGGCATCTATTAATCCTCTTTAGCTAATGTTAAAAAACTAATTGTTGACAAAGTGTAAACAATAGTATATAATAAAGCTAAAGTAAATAAGGAGGATAATACTATGAACGAAAACACTAACGTAGCTATCGAAGAACCCAATTGGTCACTTCCTATGTTCTGGGAGGATATTACTTACTTACTTATGAGAATTTTCGAACTCATCAAATCACTTTTCTGATATTGTAATATCCAACGGCAGTCTTTTAAAAAAGATTGCCGTTTTTTTTAATAGGACTTTAATCTTACGGCAGTATAATACCAATAAAAGGCGGTGCTTATTATGAGAATTCTTATAGCAGAAGACGAAAAGACCTTAAACAGAATACTTGTTAAGCAGTTTACTAAAACAGGTTACAGTGTTGACAGCTGTTTTGACGGTGAAAGTGTTTCCGATTACCTTGCAGGTGCTCAATATGATGCCGTTGTTTTAGACGTAATGATGCCTAAAAAAGACGGCTTCGAGGTTTTAAGAGAAATGCGCAGTGCAGGCAACAGTACCCCCGTCATTTTTCTTACGGCAAAATCCGATATTGAAGACAGAGTATTCGGTCTTGACAGCGGAGCAGATGACTATCTTGTAAAACCTTTTTCCTTTGAAGAGCTTGCCGCAAGAATAAGACTTATTACAAGAAAACAGACAGGTAACAACAGCAACATATATACTCTCGGTGACCTGAGCGTCAATCTCAAATCAAGGCAGGTTTCAAGAGGCGGAGTGAACATTGAGCTTTCCGCAAGGGAATACGCTATACTCGAGTGCCTCATAAGAAATGCCGGTACAGTTATGTCACGGGAAAAAATTGAAAACAGTGTCTGGAATTATGACTATATGGGCGGCACCAATGTCATAGATGTTTACATAAGATATCTTCGCAAAAAAATAGACGAGGGCTTTGATGAAAAGCTTATTCACACCGTGAGAGGTGCAGGCTATGTCCTGAGAAGAGAAAAAGAAGAAGGCTAAAGGAGGAATACAGTATGCTAAAGGGTAAATCCTTACCTTACAGAATAAATTTGTGGTACACTGCCTTTATCTTCCTTCTTTCTGTGGGGCTTATAGTTATGATAAGTATTGCAGGTCACATGGCACAGCGCACCGAGGCACAGCAGAACCTCATAAGAAGTGTCGAAAGAAATATGGACGAAATCGAAGTTGATAACGGTGTCCTTGATATAGAGTCTGACTTTGCTTTTAAAAACGGCAATGTAAATACTGTAGTTTTCTCAGGTGCAGGTGAAATTCTCGCAGGAGAGTATCCCGAGGATGCCTATACAGATGAACCCTTGCAGAACGGCGAATTCAGGACAGTTGATATAGACGGCAAGGATTATTATATCTATGACAGCATAATCGAATACAGTAAATATGAGTATAAAATCAACGGCGTTACGGGTGATATCTTCTCAAACGAGAGCGAAGGTATCGATGGCTACACACCCTACGAGGGTGACCTTAGTGTAAAAGGTGAAGGCTGCGAGCTAACCTATGCCGATGCTCTCAGCATTGCCCTTAAGCACAGAGGCATTTCCGAGGATTCCGTAGTACTCATCACAGCTAAGGTATATGAGTATTACGATAACCCATTATATGAACTGGAATTCTACTCTGCCGAAAGGGCTTATGAGGACGTATGGGTAAGAGGTGTTATGCGCTCTGACAGTGAAGACGGTATATGGGATACTGTTACGGTTATCGCCCTTTTGCTTTTACCTCTGTATGTTGCTGTGGCTTCTTTCCTTGGCTACAGAATTGCAAAAAAATCTATGAATCCCATAAAGAAGCTAAGGAAAACAGCCAATGAAATTCAATCGGAACAGGACCTTTCAAAGAGAATTGAAATAAATGACAGTGACCCGGACATCAAAAATCTTTCCGACAGCTTCAACAGTATGATATCGCGTCTGGATTCATCTTTCAGCGCCCAAAGACATTTCACCTCCGACGCTTCCCACGAGCTGAGGACCCCCGTATCGGTTATCCTTGCAGAATGTGAATATCAGCTTTCGGAAGACCTTGACGAAGAAGTAAAAGAAAGCTTCGAGAGCATAAACAAACAGGCTCTTTCTATGAAGAATCTTATTACTCAGCTTCTCAGCTTTACTAAAATCGAGCAGGGTACTCATCGCTTCGAAATGGCAGAGGAAAACCTCAGCGAGCTTGTGAAGAGCGTCACCGAAGATATAGGCAAAATAGGCACTAAAAACATCGATATCACCTGCCAGACAGAGGAGGACATCACAATGACAATGGAAGTCTCTCTTATGGCAAGGCTGGTGGGAAACCTTATAAGCAACGCTGTAAGATACGGCAAAGAAAACGGCTTCGTAAAAGTCTCTCTGACACGGCAGGGTACCGATATAGTGCTCGGTGTCGAGGATAACGGTATAGGCATATCAGAGGGCGATATCGATAAAATCTGGCAGAGATTTTACCGTGTGGATAAGGCCCATTCAAGAGAAGACGGTTGCAGCGGACTCGGTCTCGCTATGGTTAAGCAGATAGCTGAGCTTCACGGCGGCAGCGTCAGAGTCGAAAGCGAAATCGGGAAAGGCAGTACTTTTACTGTTATATTTCCGGGTGGTAATGGACAAAACCGTATTTAAGTGATAGAATAGCTTCAGTATAAAAAATCGGAGGAGAAAAATGGAATTAACACAGTCACAGCAGAAATCCCTTGAACGTTTTCAGGCTATAGTCAGAAAGAAAACCATATCAGACAGAAACGGCAACATCGACAGAGAAGAATTCGCATCATTTCTGCCTATGCTCAAGGAAATCTACCCCGATGTTTTCTCGGTGGTAGAAAGTCAGCTTATCAACGAATTCGGTATACTTATCCGCTGGAAGGGTAAGAACCCGAACCTTGCACCCGTAGTGCTTATGGCTCACTATGACGTTGTATCGGATAAAGATCAGAACTGGGAGCACCCTGCTTTTGAAGCCGAAATTCACGATGGCGTTGTATGGGGCAGAGGTACCATCGACAACAAATGTATTTTCACAGGCGTACTTGAGGGTATGGAAAAGCTTATCCTTGAGGGTCACACACCTGAAAGAGATATCTATTTCGCCGCAGGCAACAACGAAGAGGTTGCAGGCGATACAATGATTAAGATAGCCGATTGGTTTATCGAAAACAACATCAAGCCCTGGTTTGTACTCGATGAGGGCGGCGCAATTATGACAGAGCTTCCTATGGGCATCACTCACCCCTTTGCTATGGTGGCTGTATCGGAAAAGGGCTGGGCAACGGTTAAAATTACTCTCAAGGGTGAAACAATCGCTCATGCGGCTAAATCCACAGGCAAGGTGCCCGTACCCGTAAAAATGCTCAGAGCTATGGCAAAGCTTGATGCTACACCGATGAAGGCTCAGTTTACACCTCCCGTTGAGGGTATGCTCAAGGCTTTCGCTCCCTATGCGAGTAAGCCCCTTAATATCGTTATGGACAAGGTTTCAATACTCAAGCCTGCTATCAAAAAGGTTATGGAGGGCATCGAGGACGCTGCCGCAATGATTAGAACAACCATCAACCTTATCGGCATTGACGTGCCTAACAAGGGCAATCTTCCTGCTGATACAGCTGTGGCAACCTACAGACTCCGCATTGCACCCCACGATACTCTTGAGGCTGTACTCGACCACATTAAGAGGGTTGTCGGCGACGAATTTGAGGTAACAACGGAAAGCATCTCCCTGCCTGCACCCATTTCCGATCATAAGACAAAGTCCTTCGAATACATAAAATCAACAATTAATAAGGTTTTCCCCGATGTTGGCGTTGCACCCTTTATCCTCAATGCCGCAACTGATGCAAGACACTTTAGAAATGTCTGCAAAGAGGTTTACCGCTTCGGCGGCTTCAGAATTGGCGATGAGCTTTTCAAGTCAGTACACAATGCCAACGAAAGACTTCCCGTTGATGTTTTCCTCAAGTCCATCGACTTCTATGTTGAGTTTATGAAGAATCTCAAATAAAATACAGCGGGCAGTTCAAAGCTGTCCGCTTGTTTTGTACGCGTATAAGTGAGTGCAACATAAAAATAAGAGCCCGCCGATTTGGTGGGCTCTGTTAATTCAGTTCAGATTAAGCAAGTGTATAGGGGCCAACGATATAGTTGCCGATATTTTCAGTTGTAAGTACTGTTGAACCGATTTTGTTTGTGCCTGAAAGTTTAACTTTAACAGGGATATCAGTTGTGTTAACGATAAGCTTAAATACACCATTGTTGCTGTGGAAGTTATTTCCGCCGGCAAAGTGAATAGTATCAATACCAACTGATTCATTACTGATGTAAATAGCTGCGTTTACATAAGCTGTTGCTGTATTAGTGATTTTTACAGTGTTAGCTTTATAACCTCTGTTCCAGAAATAAAAAGCAACATCTACATTCATAGGATACTTGCCTTCAGTTGTGTAGTTGAAATTTTTGTCAGATGCTAAGGTGCTGTTTTTAATCTGTGCAAAGTAAGTTTCGTATTTAACTGTGGGAGCTTCTGTTGTGGGTTCAGTTGTAGGCTCGGTTGTGGGCTCGGTTGTAGGCTCGGTTGTAGGCTCAGTTGTAGGCTCAGTTGTGGGCTCAGTTGTGGGCTCAGTTGTAGGCTCAGTTGTGGGCTCAGTTGTAGGCTCAGTTGTAGGTTCCTCTGTTGTGGGCTCTTCTACATCGGGAGCTGTTGTAACTTCCTCTTCTTCACCTTTGCCGCATGTGCATTCGCCTTCACATGTGCAGTCGTCCTTGTCTGTGTCGTCTGCCTTTATCTTGTGAATTTCGTCACAGAAGGGACATTCCTTATCAAGCATACCAAGGATACCGCCAACAAGGCTGTGGATAGCTTTTGCAAGATCTCTTGCGAATGAGAAAGCACTGTCAAGTGCTGCGCCGTAATTGCCGTCGTTATAATTATCAACAACGCCCTGAGCTGAGTCAGCAACACCGGCAGTTGAAGGAACAGCGGCAATTGAGAAAATCATTACAATTGAAATGATTAAAGCCAAAAATTTTTTCATTTGAATTTTCCTCCGTTTCTTTTTTTAGAAATAAATTGGCAACTAAATTATATACCTTTAATCCTTACGTGTCAACAGTTTGTTAATATTTCTTCAGCGTAATTACACAAAGAATTGACACTTTATAAAAAAATATAACTCCCCGATTAACCAGGGAGTTATAAGGTTGTTTCGCTTGATTATGCTACCTGTGAAACCGTGTAGGGACCTTCAATATAGTCGCCGATGTTTGCAGCTGAAATAATTGTACCGTTGCTGAGTTTCATTTCACCGGAGATAATGATTGATACAGGAGCGCCTGAGTTGTTGATAAGAAGCTTGAAGCCTTCAACAGCGTGGAAGTAGTTGAAAGTGTCTGTATCTTTGAATACAAGCTTGCCTGTTGTTGCGCCTTCTTCAAGGATAATAGCTGTCTTAACGTTTGCAGTTGCCATACCGTCGATAGTGATGCTCTTTGTGGGAACTGTGAATACATAAGCAGCGTCAAAGTTCTGGGGATAGGGATTTTTGAATGCTACGTCTTTGTTTGCGAATGCAGCACCGATTACTGTACCTGCTGTTTCGTAAAGAGGAGCATCTTCTTCCTTGTCGCCCTTACCGCATGTGCATTCACCTTCACATGTGCATTCGTCATCATCAGCTGCTGCGCCGTGAACTTCACCGCAGAAGGGGCATTCCTTATCAAGTACACCAAGGATACCGCCAACGAGTTCGTGGATTGCTGCTGCAAGATCTCTTGCGAATGTGAATACATTGTCAATAGTTGCTTCGTAATCGCCTGCATTGTAGCTGTCAACAACAGCCTGAGCTGAATCTGAAACAGCTGCTGAAGCGGGAACTGCTGCGATTGAGAACATCATAACTACTGCAATGATTAAAGCCAAAATCTTTTTCATAGAAAATTCCTCCGTTTCTTTATTTGAATTGGCACAACAATTATATAACGAATTTATTTTATTGTCAATAATTATGTGAATATAATTTTAACTTAATTAAAATTATAAGAGCAGAAAACAACTGATTTTGTTCAATATTCAGAAGATTGCAAAAAAACACGGAGCAGTTGCCCCGTGTTTTAAAATGTTTTTACCAGATAACTCTTGTTTCGATTTCTTCTGTGATAAGCTTAATGAAATCTTCAGCATCTACCGAGCCCTGGTCGCCGTGACCGCGTTTTCTTACGGATACTGTACCCTCTTCTGCTTCCTTGTCGCCGATAACGAGCATATAAGGAATCTTTTCCAGCTGTGCTTCACGAAGCTTATAGCCGAGCTTTTCGCTTCTTGTGTCAATATCAACATCGTCGATACCTGCTTCCATAAGCTTAGCCTTGACAGCGTAAGCAGCGTCCTGATGACGGTCTGCGATAGGAAGAATACGAACCTTTTCAGGCGCAAGCCATACAGGGAAAGCACCTGCATACTTTTCGATAAGAAGTGCCAGTGTTCTCTCGTAGCAGCCGATTGATGTTCTGTGAATGATGTATGGATTCTTCTTTGTGCCGTCCTTGTCTACATATTCCATACCGAACTTTTCAGCAAGCATCTGGTCGATCTGGATTGTGATAAGGGTGTCTTCCTTGCCGTGTACGTTCTTGATCTGGATATCAAGCTTGGGACCGTAGAAGGCAGCTTCACCGATACCGATTTTATAGTCAATACCGATATTGTCAAGAATTTTATACATAATGCCCTGAGCTTCGTCCCACTGCTCTTTTGTACCGATATACTTTTCTGTATCTTCGGGATCCCACTGTGAGAAACGGTAGGATACATCATCATAAAGGCCGAGAGTCTTGAGCATAAAGATGCAAAGGTCAAGACAGCCTCTGAATTCCTCTTCAAGCTGTTCGGGAGTACACATAAGGTGACCCTCTGAAATTGTGAACTGACGGACTCTGATAAGGCCGTGCATTTCGCCTGAAGCCTCATTTCTGAAAAGTGTTGAGGTTTCGCCGAGTCTCATGGGGAGATCTCTGTAGGAACGTGCTCTGTTGAGATATGCCTGATACTGGAAGGGGCAGGTCATGGGGCGGAGCGCGAAAACTTCGTCGTCTTTTTCTTCGTCGCCTAAAACGAACATACCGTCCTGATAGTGATCCCAGTGGCCTGAGATTTTGTAAAGGTCGCTCTTAGCCATAAGAGGTGTCTTTGTGCGAAGCCATCCTCTCTTCTTCTCCTCGTCTTCAACAAAGCGCTGAAGTGTCTGCACAATGTGAGTACCCTTGGGAAGAAGAATGGGAAGTCCCTGACCGATATAGTCAACTGTTGTAAAGATTTCAAGCTCTCTGCCGAGCTTGTTGTGGTCGCGCTTCTTTGCTTCCTCGAGCTGAGCGAGATGTGCTTCAAGGTCTGCGGCCTTTGTGAAAGCTGTGCCGTAAATTCTCTGAAGCATCTTGTTTTTGCTGTCACCTCTCCAATATGCACCTGTGCAGGAGGTGAGCTTGAATGCCTTTACCCGTGATGTATCGGGGAGGTGAGGGCCTGCGCAAAGCTCTTCAAATTCGCCCTGACGGTAGAAGGAAATCTTCTCACCCTTGTCAGAGTGCTCCTTGATAAGCTCAACCTTGTAAGTTTCGCCGCGACCTTCCATAAGTGCTATTGCATCGGCAGGGTCCATCTCGAATTGCTCAAGTACAAGACCTTCTTTTACAATCTTCTTCATTTCAGCTTCGATTTTTTCAAGAATTTCGGGAGTAAAGCTGACCGAGCTGTCGAAGTCATAGTAGAAGCCGTTGTCAACAGCAGGACCGATAGCAAGCTTGGTTTCGGGATAAAGTCTCTTGACAGCCTGAGCGAGAATGTGTGAGCAGGTATGCCAGAAGGTCTTCTTTGCTTCGGCGTCATCAAATGTGAGGATTTCTACCTCACAGTCACTGTCAAGCTTAGTGCGAAGGTCGCAGATTTCTCCGCCGACTTTTGCAAGACAAGCAGCCTTGAAAAGACCTGCACCGAGGCTCTTCGCGATGTCCATTACGCTTGTGCCGTTTTCGAATTCTTTAACGACACCGCCTTTTAGGGTTACGTTGATCATTGTAATCATCCTTTCTTTGTGAATTCGGAATTCGGAATGCGGAATTCGGAATTGCGGGATAATCCCCACAAAACTCAAACTCACACCCCGCCGAATTTATTGTGTTATGTTTTGATTTTGTTTTTTAGTTATTGATACTAACAGGCTTATAATCTCTTCACAGTCTTTATATATACTGTCAAATTGTCGTTTGGTAATATAATCAGTTTCGAATAAAAGCTCAAGCCAGTAGGCTGTTTCATCAGCTTCTTTCAATGCTATATTCAACTTAGAATAAAAGTCTGCCTTGCTCTGTCCTCTCATGGCTTCTCTTGTATTTGCACCAATACTGGTGCCGCTGCGAAGAAGCTGTTTTGATAGGACATATTCATTTTGGTCAAACCGGAGTATTTTATAAAGCTTTATTATTCTGACAGCAAAATCCTTGGTTTTGCCTAAAATAATATTATTCACATTGCCACCTCTTCATCAGACCAACTATGCGGGTACAATTTAATTTTTATAGCTCTTTCACTCGCAATTCCGAATTCCGCATTCCGAATTCCAAATTTTTTTGCGAAGCAAAAAGAAAAAGCTCCATCCCATGCTTTTGCACAGGATGAAGCTGAAAATTCGCTCCACGGTTCCACCCGTATTCCACTTTTATTGTGGCACTCAAAAACTTTAACGCAGTCATACGGTACACCTTATTTCGGCATACTCTCAGGAGTGGTAGGCTTTGCTTCTGAAATTTACCGCACTCACAGCAAATGTGCAGCTCTCTGAAAATTCCGATGAAACAGCCCTCTCCCTCAACGATTTATGGGATGTTAACTTTTCGTTTGCTTAAGAGCTATTTTAACACTGTAAATTTGGTTTGTCAAGAGTTTTATTACGATAATAAATCGTGTTCAACCCCGTGATGGGTCAGCTGTCTTGCAAACTTGTTGTAGTTTTCATAGTCGCTGTCAAATTTATATACTGCTTTGCCGTCTATGATTATTTTGGCATAATTCGGTCTTTTTATATAGGCAATTCTTTTGCTTCGCCAACTGTCTATACGCTCTATGTCCCTGTAGCTGTATCGGGTATCACCTATACTGAAGCCCTTTTCATCAAAGATAAGCACGGGGCCTTTATCGCGTATAAGCTCATAGACAAAAAGACCGACACCAACCAACACGATAGCTGCACCGTTTATCATAGCCTCTTCTTTATCTGTACCCAGCAGAAAACACACTGCGCCGAAAATAACAAGGATGACGCAAAGCCACATATTATCTGTCGTTTTTCTTTTCAGTTCGTACTTCATATTTTCCTTTTCGATTTCCGATTATATTACGAGAATAACTCATGCTCGACATTATGTAATGTCAGCTGTTTAACAAATTCCTTGTAGTTTTCGTAGCCGTTGTCAAATCTGTATACTATCTTGCCGTCAACTATAATTCTTACCCTTACAAGATATCTCCATCGGTTGCTTTCTATTTTTTCTATGCTGTCATAGCGGTACGGGGTATCGCCAATACGGAATCCGTTTTCATCAAAGGTGAATTTTTCATCTTTTTTAATTCGTATAATTTCA
>JAZSMR010000151.1:0-27500 GCA_045535965.1 Acutalibacteraceae bacterium | reverse complement strand
ATCAACGCTGACACCATAAAAGTCAGCAAGCTTAATCAGGACTTGGTCGGTAAAAGCAATGACGCCTGTTTCGTATTGTGAATAAGTGTTTTGTGAGACGCCTAAGTATTCTGCCAATTCGCGTTGTTTATAGTCTCCATCTTCGCGTAGAGCGCGAACATTCTTAAAAATCATATTTATCACCAAAAATATTATATGATATCTTTAATACAGATATTGACTTTTATCTGAAATACAGATATAATATTTTTGAATATAGCTGTCTTACGATGTATGGAGGATGTGTAAATGAAAAAGGTTGCGGTATATGGAATTCTGATTATAGTGTTATTTGTATTGTTATCGTCTATTGTTGTTATTTTTGATAGTAACAAATTAGTTTCAGATAATAATTATAGTACAATCAATACTCAATATAGCGATTCAAAAGTAGTTGGATTTGCTGGTATGGGTGTTTCAATTGATACATTACTAGAAATTCACAGTTTTGATTTAAACGTGGTTTCCGGTGAAGGCTCTGTAACAATTTGGAATTCAAATAAAGAAGGATATTATTTTGAGGGTTCTTATGCAAGTGCAATTCATACTTGGTCTAATTGGAGGTGGCTCGAACAATATTGGGATGATACAAAGGAAATTTATACTATTGATAACGATTATAATTATGTTACTAATTATACTGTGATTGATGATTCTACTTTAATGCTTGGTACAGGTATGAATAGTGAAAGAATAATTATAGATGAAATTGTTGAAACAGGTAATCAAGATTTGTTTATTATCAAAGCTAAACGGGACTGCTATGGGGTTGAAAATGACCAAGCAGATTTAACTTATTTAGCTACAAAGTTTGAAAAGTTGGTGGGGTTAGATACTGAAGAGTGTGGAGAGGCAAACTATAGTAGTAATGGTGATATATTTTATGGATATAAAGAAAGAAAAATCTATTTTTAATATATATGATTAGGCCAAAACGATTATTAACTGCATAAACCGACAATTAAAAGCGGCGGGATAAAACCTGCCGTTTTTGGTTTTGTGCGACGCGTACCCAAAACATTATCTACAATTGTGCGAAACCTTAATATTTTTGTATAATTTACAAGATAAACGCTGACATGGGTGAAATTTTATACATTTTATATTAAAAATAATAATGTTTTATCCGATTTTCACTTGACATATCCCCGCTTTTGTTTTACAATAGACTGGATAGTGGATTAATGCTATCATTTCGGGTAATAATACTGTAATTCTTTTGATGACAAATTCGGACACGTATTTATTTATCGCAAGGAAACTTGTTTAACGGTATTTACAAAACAAGAATTTACAAAAAGAAGGAGGTGCTGCTACTTTGGAATGGACAACTACAATTATTATCGCCGCTGTTGCTGCAGTTGTTGCAGGCGTTATTTGTTTTATATTAGGCTCCGCTCACAGAAAAAAGACTGCTGAGGGACTTATCGGCTCAGCTAATGAGGAAGCTACCCGTATCGTAAACCAGGCTGTTTCCGAAGCTGAAACAAAAAAACGCGAAAGCATACTTGAAGCAAAGGACGAAATTCATAGATTAAGAACTGAAACCGAACGTGAGCTTCGTGAGAGAAGAAATGAAGTTCAGAGACAGGAAAAGAGATTAATCCAGAAAGAGGAATCCCTCGATAAGAAGGTCGAGGTCCTCGAAAAGAAAGAAGAAACTCTTGATAATAAAATCAAGCAGGCGGAAGTCCAACTTTCCGAAGCAGAAAGCATCAAAAGAAGCCAGTGTGAAATGCTTGAAAAAATAGCAGGCTATACAAAAGAGCAAGCTAAGGTTGATTTGCTTAAATCACTTGAAGAAACTCTTAAAAGAGAAAAAGCAGTCAAGATTATGGAATACGAGCAGGAAATCCGCGACGAAAGCGAAAATCTTGCAAGAGAAATTATCACTACTGCTATCCAGCGCTGTGCCGCTGACCATTCATCTGAGGTTACTGTAAGTGCCGTTGCACTTCCCAATGATGAAATGAAGGGCCGTATCATCGGTCGAGAGGGCCGTAACATCAGAGCTCTCGAACAGATTACGGGTGTTGACCTCATCATTGACGATACTCCCGAAGCTATTACTCTTTCATGCTTTGACCCCGTACGCCGTGAGGTTGCAAGACTCACTCTTGAAAAGCTCATTGCCGACGGTCGTATCCATCCCGCTCTTATTGAGAAGATACACGAAAAAGCTAAGAGAGAAGTTGATCAGACAATCAAGCAAGCCGGTGAAAGAGCTGTTATTGATGCCGGTGTAAACGGTATACACAATGAGCTCGTTAAGCTTATCGGTCGTCTTAAGTACCGTACCAGCTACGGTCAGAATATTCTCACTCACTCACTTGAGGTTTCCTACATTGCAGGTCTTATGGCTGCAGAGCTCGGTGTTGACGTGAAGCTTGCAAGGCGTGCAGGTCTTCTCCACGATATCGGTAAGGCCGTTGACCGTCAGCAGGAAGGCTCACATATTGAGCTCGGTGTTGAATACGCTAAGAAGTATAAGGAAAATGATATTGTCCTTAACGCTATCGAAGCTCATCACGGTGATGTTGAGCCTAAGAGCATCATTGCTTGTCTTGTACAGGCTGCTGACGCTATTTCAGCTGCAAGACCCGGTGCAAGAAGAGAAAATCTTGAAAACTACATCAAGCGTCTTAAGACTCTCGAAGAGCTTTCAGAATCCTTCAAGGGCGTTGAAAAGGCTTATGCTATTCAGGCAGGCCGTGAGGTGCGTATCATCGTTAATCCTGAAACTGTCAGCGATGAAGAGATGGTACTTGTTGCAAGAAATATCGTTGAAAAAATTGAGCAGGAGCTTGAGTATCCCGGTCAGATTAAGATTAACCTTATCCGTGAAACGAGAGCTACAGATTTTGCAAAGTAAACAATTTAAAATAAGAGTTGTGTCAGAAAGATGCAACTCTTTTTTTGAGGAATGATTTTATGATACTGTATGAAGATTGGGAAATAGTGGTTTGCATAAAGCAGAGGGGAGTACTGTCCCAGAAAGGCAAAGAGGGGCAGGAGAATATGGTTGATATTTTATCGACTCAGTGCGAGTGTGAAATTTATCCGGTGCACCGCCTTGATAAAGAGGTCAGCGGTGTTATGGTGTACGCTAAGACTAAGGCTGCTGCAGGAAATCTCAGCACCCAGGTCAGCAAAAGAGTAATGGAAAAGCACTATATAGCGACCACTGAAAAATCATCTTTGCCCGGTGAAGGCACAATGGAAGATCTGCTGTTTTTTGACAAGGGAAAGAACAAATCCTTTGTGGTGAAAAAGGTGCGAAAGGGTGTCAAAAAGGCCATTCTCGAGTATAAGGAGATAAGCTCATCGCAGGACAGAACTTTCTTTCGTGTGAGGCTTCTCACAGGAAGAACTCATCAGATAAGAGTACAGTTTGCCTCCAGGAAGCATCCTTTGGTGGGTGACAGGAGATACGGCTCTAAGGTTGACGGAGATATAGGACTGTATTCCTGTTTCATTGGTTTCAGACACCCGAAAACAGGTGAATGGATGGAGTTTGAAAAAATAGAGAATAACTTGGAATAATAGAATAAATAAGTAAAGTTCTTTTGGTTACTTTTCTTACAAGAAAAGTAACGCCATGCGGCGAGCAAAATAAAAAGAGACAGAGGAGAATCTAAATCTTACCTCTGTCTTTTCATTTGTTATAAGGTTAGCTGTTCTTACTGTAAATCACCTTAAGACCCTTGAGAAGTAAATCCTCATCAACGGTGATTTCATTTTTACAAAGGGGTGTAACTACAGTTGAAAGTCCGCCCGTGGCAATAACGGTGCACTTTTCGCCTAAAGACTCGTTGATTCTGTCAATGAGTCCGTCAAGCATACCGGCATTGCCGTAAAGAAGTCCGCTCTTGATACAGTCAATAGTGTTGCTGCCGATGACCTTTTTGGGCTTTTCAAGAGCAATTTTACTAAGCTGTGACGTTCTGCTGATAAGTGCATCGTGGGAAATTACAAGTCCGGGTACAATCATACCGCCGATGTATTCTTTCTTACTGTTAATAACAGAAAGGGTGGTAGCTGTGCCCATATCAATAATAATCATAGGCGCAGGATACTCACTCAGACCTGCAACAGCATCAACGACGAGGTCGCTGCCAAGCTGACTGGGATTATCAATTACGATGCTGAGCCCGGTTTTTATACCGGGACCAATTACTAAGGCTCTGATGCCGAGAAACCTTTCAATAGCAGACTTTACGTTGCTTGTTACCGCAGGTACTACTGACGAGATAATTGCACCGGTTATACCTTTGGGATCTATTCCGTACATTTCGAAAGCAGTTTTAATTGTTGATGCATATTCGAGCTGTGTAGCTGTATGATTGGTGGAAAGACGTTCACGAAGAATGATGTTGTCCTCGTCAAAACAGCCGAGTACAATATTTGTGTTGCCTATATCAATAGCTAAAATCATATCTGTCACCTCATTTGATTGCCTTTGCTTTATAGAGTGCTGAACCCACTGCACCTGTTATGAGTGTTGAAGCTATCATCTCAAAGACAGCGTTGATGCCTACGAAAGTGCAGATGAAAACGATTATGTTTCTGCCCGCAATAAGCTCCTGAAGATAGTCGGTGTTGCCGAAAAGAAGTACGAGAGCCGACATAAAAAGTAAAGTGTTAAGAAAAGCTGCAAGGAATCCCGTAATGAAGCAGGCTGTTTTTTTGCCGAGCTTTTTGCTCAGATATTTATGAATAAAACCAATAATAAGACCTGCTAAAAGACGCGGGATAAAACGCTGGATAAATGTAAGTACGGGGCTGATGCCGAAAGTAATAACGCCCATAGCACTGGTACCTCCGACACCGATGCACTGCAGAAAGCTGGTCAGTCCGAAAATACCTCCGATAACTGCCCCTCCTGTAGGTCCGAGAGCAACAGCGGCAATTCCCATTGGAATAACGTTGAGAGTGATAGCAAGCGGTCCGATGTTGAGATAGCCCAATGGAGTGGATGATAGAATTACCATTACCGCTGCTAAAAGAGCCATAATCACGAGCTTCTGTGTGCTTGCCCTTGTCTGTTTTTTTGTCATAATATGACCTCCTTGTTATTATTCTCCTGTTTTGGAGATACAATACAATTTTAGTATATCACAATTTTTTTTAGTTGTATATATCTTTTTTTACTAATTTGTGTTATACTCTACTTGTAAAATAGATTTTTTATTCAAAGGAGTGAGATTTATGCTTAAAGGAAAGACCGTAGTTTTAGCTGTAAGCGGCAGTATTGCAGCTTATAAAATTGCAAATCTTGCAAGAATGCTTAGAAAGCTTCACTGCAATGTTACGGTTATGATGACTGAGAATTCCACTAATTTTATAAATCCCATTACATTCGAAACCATAACGGGTAATAAGTGCCTTATTGATACCTTTGACCGTAATTTTCAGTATAGCGTTGAGCACGTAGCTCTTGCAAAGCAGGCGGATGTAGTTATGCTCGCACCGGCTTCGGCTAATGTAATAGGCAAGATAGCCTACGGCATAGCAGATGATATGCTGACTACAACTGTTATGGCTTGTCCTTGCAAAAAGATTGTTGCGCCGGCTATGAATCATAATATGTATCATAATCCTATAGTTCAGGACAATATCGAAAAACTCAGAAAGTACGGCTACGAGATAGTTGCCCCTGATAAGGGTATGCTTGCCAACGGCGATATCGGCGATGGCAGAATGCCTGATGAAGAGGTGCTTCTCGGATATATCTTAAAAGAAGTTGCTTTCGAAAAGGATTTACTCGGCAAAAAAGTTCTTGTTACCGCAGGCGCAACAAGAGAAGCTATTGACCCTGTACGCTTTATCACTAACCATTCAAGCGGTAAAATGGGTATCGCCGTCGCAAAAGCGGCTATGCTCAGAGGTGCAGAGGTTACACTTGTTGCAGCCCATACCGATATTGAATATCCAATGTTTGTTAAGGTAATTCCCGTAGTTTCAGCTGAGGATATGTTCAAGGCTGTTACGGAGAATATGGAAGAGCAGGATATCATCATAAAAGCGGCGGCAGTGTCCGACTACACACCCGTAACTGTTGCAGAAGGTAAAATAAAGAAGAAAGACGGCGATATGAATATTGAGCTTCGCCGCACTAAGGATATCCTTAAATATCTCGGCGAAAACAAAAAAGAAGGACAGTTCATCTGCGGCTTCTCAATGGAAACGGACAATGTTATAGAGAATTCCAGAGCGAAGCTCCAGAAGAAAAACTGTGATATGATCTGTGCAAATTCTCTTCGCACAGCAGGTGCAGGCTTCGGTGTGGACACTAATGTGCTAACAATCATTACGAAGGATAAGGAAACAGCTCTTGATATTATGCGTAAGGATGAACTGGCACACAGGATACTTGATGAGATTATAAAGTAAAAAGACAGGACGAAAGGAGCAAATAAATTGCAAAAACTTATAGCAATAATACTGTGTCTGAGCCTTTTATTTACCCCTTTATGCCTTAACACTTATGCAGTTCAGACGGAAAGCAGACAGAGCGTAAAGGTCAGCGATATACACCCCGAGCTCGTAGTGCCGGGTGCTCTTATGAAGATGGTTCTGCCAAGGTTTACAAAGGGCTTCTTCAGATTTGCTAATTTTTTCTTAGATAATTTCGGCAGAGGGGTCAACCTTGCGACGGGTGTAGACTACGAACAGAAATTTATAAAACGTGACGACGGAACACGTCTTCGTATATGCATTTATACACCTGAGGTCAAAAAGAAAAACGTTCCCGGCCTTTTGTGGATACACGGTGGAGGCTACGGCCTCGGTATTCCCGAGCAGGATTTTATATTTATCAAGGATTTCGTTGAGGCAAGCGGCTGCGTTGTGGTGGCTCCCGATTATACCAACTCTACTGCTGCTCCGTACCCTGCCGCACTTAACGACTGCTATCTTACCCTCGAGTGGCTCAGAGATAACGGCAAGCGCTACGGTATGCGCTCGGATCAGATTTTTGTGGGCGGTGACAGTGCAGGCGGAGGACTTTGTGCAGCTGTGTCACTGCTCGCAAGAGACAGAGGTGATGTGAATATCGCATTTCAGATGCCTCTTTATCCGATGATAGACGACAGAATGATAACCCCCTCGTCACAGAATAACAATGCGCCTATATGGAACAGTAAGTCCAATGAGCTGGGCTGGAAGCTTTATCTCGGTGACAGCTACGGTACGGACAAGGTGTCAAAGTACGCATCGCCTGCAAGGGAAACGGATTATAGCGACTTACCGCCGACACTGACTTATGTAGGCGATATTGAGCCCTTTACAGATGAAACAGTCGAGTATGTAGAAAACCTCAGAAAAGCAGGCGTAGAGGTGAATTTCAGAATTTTCGAAGGTTGCTTCCACGCCTTTGATCTGTTTGTCTACACGACTCCCGCAAAGCAGGCGAGAAAGTTCCTTGTAGACGGTTTTATGTACGCGGTTGAAAATTATACTGCAAAGCAAAAATAAGAATAAGAGAGCTGTTACGGTGGTGTAACAGCTTTTTTCTGTACTATAAACAATATCCTTCACTATTATTACATATAGATTTCACTTAGGGGTGATAACATAAGCCCAAAGGGAAGTATTCCCATAAAAGGAGGAGTTATTATGAAGAAAATAAGAAGCCTTACAATTATTACATTTTGTGTAATGATGTTTTGTCTTATAGGTGCGGTTGATACATTTGCTTATCCGTATCCTTATCCTGCTCAGGATGAGATTGTCACAAAAGAAATCGACAGCAACACTTATAAATATTTTTTGTATGAAGGTAATGCTGTTATTTTCGAAGCAAGAGTTACAGGTGATGTTACTGTACCGGAGACACTTGGCGGTTATGAAGTAAAGGGAATATATGAAGAGGCTTTCAGATATAACAGAAACCTCACAAGCGTAACAATTCCCGGTTGCATTGAATATATAGGAAAAAATGCCTTTGAAGCTTGCCGCAGTCTTAAAAAGGTTGTAATGCACGAGGGTGTAAAGATTATAGAGGATTTCGCATTTCTTACATACGATGAGGGAGTAGAAGTAGGATACGACTCTGTTCTTGAAAGCCTGACTTTGCCTGATTCAGTTGAATATATAGGACTTTCGGCTTTTTGGGATGCACCTATAAAGGGCAAAGTAGATTTACCTGAAAACCTTAAGGTGCTGAAGCCCGAGGCGTTCAGTGATACTTATATTGATGAGCTATATATACCCGAGAATATGAAGTATTCTAAGGATATAGTTCTTTCAGGCTATAAGGATAAAATCAAAATTACCGTAGACCAAAACAACAAAGACTATGAGTCAGACGAAAACGGCAATATCTACGCTATGAACAGGACTGCTTTGCTGAAATATACACCCGCAGAGGGTGAAACAGAGTTTACGGTACCCGATGGAGTAGAGTATATCGGTGCGTACTGCTTTGCGCATCAGAAGAATCTTCAGAAGGTTATTTTCCCTGATAGTGTAAAGGAAATGGGAAGTCACGTTTTCTGGTACTGCGACAAGCTTTCAGAAGTAAGACTATCGGAAAATCTTACAGTAATTCCGGAGTATTCTTTTTCCCACTGTCCGGTTCTCCAAAAAGCAGATATCCCGTCAGCGGTAACAGAAATAGGCGGTTATGCTTTCGAATTCTGCTATAAGCTGGGGGATGTTACTATTCCAGAAGCAGTCAGCATAATTCACGAAATGACATTTTACGACTGTGCAATCGAGGGAGAACTTGTTTTCAGCGAGAACCTTAAGGAAATAGGATCAGTTTCATTCAGAAAAAATGATATAACAAAAATCACTTTCCTCAGCGATGATATAACTGTAGGCGGGGTTGCTTTTGGTGATTGTAAACTGGAAGAGGTCAATTTCGAAAAAGGCAAAATCGTGCTCGATGAATGGGCTTTTACGGGAAACATAAATCTTAAGAAGCTCAGCTTCCCGGGCGGTAATGTGACCCTTGGCAAGCGTCTGTTCGAAGATACGGGCATTGAGACTCTTGAAATCAACTGCAACTTTGACAGTATATCGGATCAGCTTTATAATGAAGACGAGTTTTATAATACCTACAATGTAAATAACATAAAGAAGCTGGTTATCGGCAAGGATGTAAAGGAGCTCAATAAGCTCTTGTATCTTCCTGCTACTCTTGAAGAAATAGTTGTAGATGAAGAAAATCCCTACTACACTGCAACTGACAACGCTCTTTACAACAAGGATATGACAGTACTCCTGCGAGTGCTTCCGTCTGCTAAGGAGTACACCTTCCCTGAAACAGTAAAAGAAATTGGTGAAATGGCGTTCCAGGGCCTTGACATTACAGATAAGATTCAGATTCCCGAGGGTATAGAAGTAATAGGCGAGAGAGCTTTTTATAAGGCAAATCTCCAGAGACTTGATATTCCCTCAACGGTGAAGCAAATAGGCGACAGAGCTTTTGCCTGGACTTACCTTGAGACCATCGTTATCCACAGCAAGAATATCGAGCATATCGACGACAATATGTTCAGAGGCTGTAAGCATTTCAAGGATTTCTATTACGTAGGTACCAAAGCGGAGTATAAGAAGATTGCCGACTCAAAAAAAGGCAACAGACTCTGGGGCGTAGATAAGCATTTTGAAGCAACTCCCGAAAACCATCCTTACAAAGAGACGGTTACTAAGGCAACTGTTAACAAAGACGGTGTGAGAAACCTCAAGTGTCCCTGTGGTGAGAAGAAAAAATATACAATACCTGCAATAACTGAGGTCAATGCGGTAATAAGACAAGGCGAGATTTATACCGAAGTAAAGCGGGGTGTTTACAGTCTCGAAGAGGGTAAAGACTATAAAAAGACTGTTTCTTATGACAAAAAGAAAAACATCATAAAGGTGAAGTTCACTTTTATAGGCGATTACAAGGGTACAAAAACAGTCAAAATAAGCGGCAAGCTCAGCAGCATGGTACTTAATGCTACAGCAAACGGCGACTATGTAAAAATCGAATGGGTGACAAATTACAGCAGTACGGGCTCTAAGCTTTACAAGTATAATGATAAAACTAAAAAGTGGGTACAGATGAAAAACGGCAACACCGACTATGATGTAAAGCCAGGCAAGACCTATAAATACAGAATGAAGTCTTATTCCAAGGTAAAAGAGCTCGGTATAACTCTTTACAGTGATTACAGTAACATAACAGTAAAAACTCCCTCGGTACCCCTGAAAACTCCCGTTATAACAAAAACTGAGTTTGACGGTTACTACAAGGCTGCCATATATTGGGAGCCGGTTGAGGGCGCACAGGGTTACACAGTATTCTGCAGTGAGACTCCCACAGGTGGATATAAAAAGGTAGCTTCATTAGATGGCGATGCAACAATGGCTCCGCTCCATGTTGATGTTGAGTTTTCAGCTCCGACTTTATACTATAAGGTGAGAGCCTACAGCAAGGCAACGGGAAGCTCAAGAGTTACATACAGAAGTCAGTGCAGTGAAAGTGCTGATATAGTAATAGGAACAGCAGAATGAATAACGAATAATACAAAAAAATAAAGCCACACTGATGTGTGGCTTTATTTTTGGCGGAGAAGAGGAGACTCGAACTCCTGCGCCGGTTACCCGACCTACGCCCTTAGCAGGGGCGCCTCGTCACCAACTTGAGTACTTCTCCAAAGCGGTGTCGTTAAAATAACAACTATAAAAAAAGTGGCGGAGAGAGTGGGATTCGAACCCACGGTACGCAGGACGTACGACGGTTTTCAAGACCGTTCCGTTATGACCACTTCGGTATCTCTCCGTATTTGCCTAATGATATTACCACATAGAAACGATATTGTCAAGACTTTTTTTGAAAATATTTAAATTTCAATGATTACATTTTGTGAGGGGATGAATTTGCAATTGCCATTCAAAGCTTATCAGTAAACGGTTTATAGCTGCAATGTTAAATTTTGTAATTTTATACCAAAAACCTCTTGGTTATTTTGTATAAAAATTAGATTGACAGTGAAAAAGTTTTGTTATATAATAATCAGTACAATTATAAGTGTTATTGTAATTGTTTATCGTAATATGCCCGATAGCTTAAAGAAGAGCGTTGATTACAAAGGGCCGGTGCAATTCCGACAGGGGCAATATAAATCAAGAGAGGTATAAAACCATGTACGAAGACAAAACACTCAAATGTAAGGAATGCGGGGCTGACTTTATTTTTTCGGCCGGTGAACAGGAGTTCTATGCTGAAAAAGGTTTCCAGAATGAGCCTCAGCGTTGCAGAGATTGCCGTAACGCTCGTAAAAATGCTGCCAGACCTGCACGTGAGACATTCACAGCTACTTGCGCAAGCTGCGGTGGCGAGGCTGTAGTTCCTTTCAAGCCCACAGAGGGCAGAGATGTTTTCTGCAATGAATGTTTTGCAAAAATGAAAGAAGAAAACGCATAAGTTAATTGATAAATAATGAATGTGATGTCGGGAAAGGAATTTCCCGACTTTTCTTTTTGTGCATATCAACGAAATAAACACAACGAAAATAACACTATTATACAAAGATTGTTAATAAATTTGACATTAGATTGCAATGATGATAGCTTGGGTGTAAAATAGTTACACAATATATTTAAAGGAGAGTTTTTATGAGAACTAATTTTTTGTTGAAAGTAGTAGGTTTTCTGCTCGCTGTTATCACACCGCTTGCTTCGCTTATTTGTGTGGATGTCACAGTACCCTTTGACAAGGAAATTGAAATTGCCACAGAAAAAGCGGGTGGTTACATTAAGGGTGTCTGCCATGCTGACCCGGACTATGCTCTTATCAAAGATGCCAACATCGAATGGTTTCGTGATGATATTCCCTTCCCGTATGCTAAAGACGGTAGCCTTAGTCCCGGCTATATCGCTTGGAAAGAATATGCAAAGGCCTATGCAGATGAAGGTATCAAAATCTTTGGTGTAACACCTTACCCTGATGATTTCATTGAGTACGGACTTGATCCCAGAGATCCCGTCAACAGAGAAGCTATCCAGGATATCGCACGTTTCTATGTGAAAGACCTTGTTGGTATTGTAGGTGCTTTTCAGGTTACCAATGAAATGGGTGTTGACCGTTTCACATATCCTCTTACAATGGAAGAAGCTTGTGAGTTTGTTGGTATGCAGCTTGAAGCTATGTATCCCGAAAGAGGCGACATTCTCGTTGGTTACAATCTTACAGCACAGTCGCTTTTCCCGAAAGTAATGCCCATTATGATGCGTAAATATCACAAATATTGCGATTATGTTGGTATGGATATTTATCTTGGTTGCTTTGAACCTGTGCTAAAAAATGCAAATCAGGTGCTTACTGTTCTCGGACTTATCAGACAGTTGACAGGCAAGCCCGTAATCCTTTGCGAATTTGGTTATATCGGTCTCGGTGAGCCTAAGAGCGATGCTGAGAAAAAGGCTATTCTTGAAAAATACGGTTATAGCTCAGAAAAAGAAGCAAGAGCCAATATTGATGATTTCATCAGCAACCTTCCTGAAGATTTAAGGAATGAATTTGACAGATATGCTGACGAAACTCCCGAATACAGAGCAAGCCTTATGTTTGACGGCGAATTCTCCAACCACTTATACTGCGAGCTTCAGGACGGTTTCGGTCTCTATGGTTTCCCTCACACTCCTGAAGGTCAGGCGGATTTCTTCAGCTATATTATTCCCAAAATCCGAAAACTTGATTATGTAATCGGTTCAATCGTTTATTGCTGGTCTGATAGCGGGGACTGTTATGTCTGCGGTCAGGCGGATTGTCCCGTTGAAACAAAATGGGGTCTTGTTGACAGCGAAGGCAATCCGAAGCCTGCATATTATGCAGTTAAAGAGGCTTTTTCCGACGAGAAAACAAGTATTTTAGATAAGGTTTTCAAGTCTGTAAAATAATAGTCACACACTTAAAAACAGCAAGGGTTTTCTCCCTTGCTGTTTCTCTTTATTCAATCTCCCCACCGCCGACAACGGTATCACCGTCATATAAAACCACAGCCTGACCTTTTGTAATAGCCCGCTGAGGCTCATCGAAAACTACCTTTATTGTGTTTTCATCAGGTTGTGTCGCAGTTGCCCACTGAGCTTCATGACGGTATCTGACCTTAGCTTTGACTCTCATCGGCCGGGTGATTTTGTCTATGGAAATGAGATTGATATTCTTTGCTGTCAGTTCCCCGGAAAACAGTTCTTCATTGTCGCAGAGGGTAACGGTGTTGTTTTTGGTATTGATGCTTTTAACAAATGCAGGCTTGCCCAAAGCGATACCAAGCCCCTTGCGCTGTCCGACAGTATAATTGATTATACCCTGATGCTCTCCGAGCACCTTGCCGTTAATGTCAACAAAATTGCCTTTAGGATAGATTTTATCGGATTTGCTCTGAATATAAAGAGCATAATCACCGTCAGGTATAAAGCAGATATCCTGACTGTCACGCTTTTTAGCATTGATAAGGTCAAGTTTTTCTGCTATAGTGCGTACCTCATCCTTTGTCATACTGCCCAGTGGAAAGATAGTATGAGACAGCTGATGCTGAGTGAGGGTATAAAGAAAGTAGCTCTGGTCTTTTTTTTCGTCAAGGCCTTTTTTCAGAAGGTATCGGTTCTTTTCTTTGTCGAATTCAACTCTTGCATAGTGGCCTGTTGCGATAAAGTCAAAACCCATTTCAAGAGCTTTATCCAGCATAGCACCGAATTTGAGATACTTATTGCAGACAATGCAGGGGTTTGGAGTACCGCCGCACTCGTAAGTGGAAATAAAGTTGCCGATGACATTTTCGGTGAACTCGTTTCTTAAGTCGAAAACGTGAAAGGATACGCCTATCTTTTTTGCAGCCTCTTCAGCATCACTCACATCTAAAAGAGTGCTTTTGTCAGGGCAGAAAAGGCAGTTGACACCTGAAACATCATATCCCTTATTTTTAAGTAAGCTGACAGACAGTGTGCTGTCAACACCGCCGCTCATCCCGACTAAAACTTTCTTTTGCATATACTGCACCTCCCTTAGAACTTCTTCTGTGATTCTATCATAAGTGAAGAGGATAGTCAATAAAAAGCGCCAAGGAAAACCTTGACACTCAGAGTATAGATAACAGTATCTTGCACCATTCTCGAAAGTCTGTAGAGAGGCACTGCCGGAGCCACCCTACATCTTCATCAGACTAAAAATCAAGCTGTTCATCTGTCAGCTCTTCGGCATTGATGTAGGGTAAAATCACAGTGAAATCCGTATAGTCGGTTGTGCTCTTAGCTCTGATGGTGCCGCCGTGAAGCTCCGTTATCTGCTTTGCGATAGCAAGTCCCAGCCCTGAACCGCCTGTTGAAGTGCCTCGGGAGGAGTCGGCACGGTAAAACTTCTCAAAGAGCCTTTCTAATTTTTCAGGCGATATAACGTCACTCTTATTACGGAACTTGATGATAACCTTATCCCGTCTTATTCTTGCACCAATTCTTATCATTGTGTTTTCGTATGAATAGTTTACAGCATTTTTCAGAAGATTATCAAAAACACGTGCGATTTTATCCGAGTCGGCGAACATTACAATATGCTCTATAATATCGATATCCACGGTGAGGTTCTTTTCTGAAAGCATAGGATAGAACTCATCGGTTATCTGTGCTATCATCATATTCAGATCAATGCGGTTTCTTTCGAGACTGACGGTGTTAATGTCAAAGCGTGTTATTTCAAAAAACTCAGTTATCAGCTGTTCGAGGCGATAAGCTTTGTCAAGAGCAATGCCTACGTATTTTGCTTTCTGAGCTGTGGTAAGCTCGGGACACTCGTCAAGAAGTGTCAGATAACCTATAACCGATGTGAGAGGTGTCTTAAGGTCGTGGGCAAGATACATAACCAGATCGTTTTTCTTGCTCTCTGCTTCGGCAGCTGCCTGCTTACTCCCAATAACATCAAGCCGCATATCCCGAAGTTTTATTTCAACATCGGAGTAGCTTTTGGGAAAGGACATAAATTCAGCCTCTTCACTGCTTATGGCATCAAGACTCTGATAGGTCTTATTGAAGAGGGAAAGAGTAATGATGCTGTAAAGAAAGCAGTTGAAGATAAAAATGCAGAAGAAAGCGGGTATTATAAGCAGATAGCTCCGTGAGAAGAGAAAAGCTTCACCGCTTTCGCCGAAGAGATTTATAAGTATGTCCTTGATAATATCTGTATAAAGGTCCGGCCATTGAAGCAGGAAAAGATATATTATTATGTAAGCCACCACAAGCACCAGCAGGCATATTCCGTTATATTTCAGAAAGTCGCCGATAATTCGCAGGGCAATATTTTTGGTCTGTTTTCTTTTTTTAGGCTTCCTTTTTATTTCAGTGGTCTTTTTCAATTTTATATCCAACTCCCCACACGGTTTTAATAAACTTAGGATTCTTTGGCTTTTCGTGCATTTTTTCTCTTATTCTTCTTATATGTACCATGACAGTATTACTGCTGTCAAGATATTTTTCTTCCCAGACACTTTCAAAAAGCTCCTGAGTTGAAACAACCTTACCGGCATTTTTACAAAGCATACTGATAATACGGAACTCTATAGGCGTAAGGTCCAGGACTTCACCGTAAAGCTTACAGGTATGGGTATCCGTGTTGATTTCGAGTCCCGATATTTCTATTATGTTTTTGTCCGTATCGGTAGAGTTATACTGATAAAAACGCCTTATCTGAGCTTTTACTCTCGCAAGAAGCTCCAGGGGATTGAAGGGCTTTGTCACATAGTCGTCAGCGCCTAAGGTAAGCCCTGAGATTTTATCCGAATCAGATGTTCTTGCCGTAAGCATTATGACGGGAAAGTTATACTTTTTTCTTATTTCACTGCAAAGAGTAAAGCCGTCAACATCAGGGAGCATCACATCTAATATTGCAAGATCAAAAGTTTCGTTTCTTATTTTTTCCAGTGCGGTCTTACCGTCACTGCATTTAATTACATCAAAGCCGTCATTTCTGAGATAAAGCTCTATCAGGTCGGCAATTTCTTTTTCATCGTCCACGAGGAATACACGCATTTTTGTCACCTCTGAAAAAATCCTTTGTTTTAGTATAACATATAAAAGCCGTTTTGGGGCGCTTTCAATTCTTAAGATTATCTTAAATTTTTCCTGTACCCTGCCGTACGGACGAAAAAACATATTAAATATATTAAAAATATATCAGTAACACTTTATTTTTTTTAGCTTTTGTATTATTATTAAGATGTATAACTTTATGTAAGAACAAAAGGACAGGTGAACTTTATGGGTAAAATTCTTATAGTTGACGACGACATTGCTATTGCACGACTCATTTCTGATGCGTTGGAGGACGAAGGCTTTGAAACTGAAGTAATGTATGACGGAAAAAATGTGTATTCCTATGTTGCTAAAAACAGCTCTGATATTTCCCTTATAACTCTTGATATTATGATGCCGGAAATATCAGGGATAGAACTTTGCAGATCAATAAGAAGTATTGTCGGCTGCCCTATAATTTTTCTCTCAGCTAAAAGTAAGACAGTTGATACGGTATTAGGCCTCGAAATCGGCGATGACTATATTGCAAAACCCTTTGTGGTTGAGGAGTTTGTGGCAAGGGTAAAGGCTCATCTCAGAAGAGAGCAGAGAAATATCCAGAACCCACAGAAGGATATCATTAAAGTTGGCGATATTGAAATTGATACAGGGTCTTATGTAGTACGTAAATGCGGCAGGGTTATCTCCTTTTCAACAAGAGAGTTTCAGCTCTTGCAGTATCTTATGGAAAATGCAGGTAAGGTGCTCACGAGAGAGCAGATTTTCGGTCACGTATGGGATACGGAATTTGGTGATATAGGCACAGTTGCTGTCAACATAAAAAGTATACGAGATAAAATTGACCCCGAAAACGAGTATATCAAAACCGTGTGGGGTGTAGGCTATAAGTTCGTAAAGGTTTATAAATAAGAGGTAGTAATTCAGAAGAAAGGCAGGGAAAAAACCTATGAGTCAGAACAGAAAAGCAAATTTTATGGTTATACTGATTTTTTTAGGTGCTATTATCGCCTTTGCCTATTCTTATAATTCTTATGTAACTACGGTGGTTGCCGATGCTGCTTATAACGACAGGGAAATACTTCAGAACTATAACAATGAAATTATCCGCAAGCTTGTTTCTCAGGAATCTGTGGCAGGTTGGTCAGAGATAGTCGAGCAGTATGAGGATATAGTAATTGTCGTTGAAAACAGCAGCAACAAGGTGGTTACAAAATCCATAGGCAGAACCTGGTCAGCGCTTGATGTAAAGGTGCAGACACCTTTTGAATTCGGCGGTGAAGCTTATCTTATCAAGTCGTCGGTTTATCTCCTTCGCGACTATGTAACTGAGATACGGGAACTTGTGAAATTTGTATTTATAGAGTTTCTTATAGGCCTGGCATCACTTTGTCTTCTGATTTTCATTATTTACAGTATTATGCTCAGGCACTACAGAGGTCTTTACAAAGCTATTGAGGAATATGATAAAACCGGCAAACTCAAGAATATTGTTCTTAAGGGATACGCGGGTAAGGTTTACAGCCGTTTTGGCTCTCTGACGAAAAATCTTGAAAGGCAGCAGCAGAACCAAAGACGCATTATTGCATCAATTTCTCACGATATAAAGACACCGCTTACCTCTATAATGGGTTACGCTGAAAGACTCAGCAAGGACAGTGTCAGTGAAGAAAGACGAAAGAGATACCTTGATACTGTATACGGCAAGAGCGTGGAAATATTACAGCTTATCGATGAGTTTGACGAATACCTCGGCTACAATCTTCCTCAGGAGCTAAAAACCGAAGCCGTGACTGCAAAGGAACTTTCACGGCTTGTTACACAGGAATATCAGAGCGACCTTGAATTATTGGGAATTGAATTTAATGTAAATAACTATGCCGATGAAGCCGGAGTCTGCATGGATATAGGTAAATTCAAAAGGGTGTTTGGAAATGTTTTCAGTAATTCTGTAAAGCACTTTACTCATAAAGAAAAGGTAATTGATTTTGATATTTCCTGCGACAGACAGAAGTTGTATATAAATATAAGCGACAACGGTGAGGGTGTTGAAGAGGAAAAGCTGGATATTATCTTCGAGCCTCTTTATACCTCCGATGAGGGCAGAAAGGTTGCGGGACTCGGACTTGCTATTTGCAGGGAGATTGTGGAGAGCCATTCGGGTAAAATTTACGCCAGAGCCTCAAAGTTCGGCGGTCTTGAAATCTGTATAGAGCTTGATAGGGATGATAAAAAGAACCGTCTTTTTTAACTGAACAATCGGAAGGATACGATAATGCTTATAAATAAAAACGATGAAATCAAATTGAAAATAGATGCGCTTACAAACCTCGGCAGCGGTATCGGCAGATATAAGGATATGGCAGTGTTTGTTGACGGTACGGCTGTGGGTGATGAGATAATCGCACACATTATTAAAGTCAAAAAGAACTACGCTGTAGGTAAAGTGAGTAAAATTCTCAAAGCGTCAAAGGACAGAATACCCTGTGACTGTGGTGTCGCTGCTCAGTGCGGAGGCTGTGCTTACAGACATATTTCTTATGAAGCAGAGCTCAGAGAAAAAAAGCAGGCTGTCAGCGATGTAATGCAGAGAATAGGCGGCGTAGCCTTCGGGGCTAAGGAGATGCTTCATATAGAAACTCCGTCACGTTACAGAAACAAGGCTCAGATACCTGTTGCTCTTGACAAAGACGGCAACATAACAGCGGGCTTTTACTCGAAGAGAAGTCACCGGGTTGTCGGCAGCGAGGATTGTCTTTTGCAGATGCCCGAGTTTAAGAATATTGTTGCAGCGATAAAGAAATTTATTGCCGAAAATCCCATAACGGTATACGATGAAAACACCCATCAGGGTCTTGTGAGGCACATATATCTCAGACGTGCAAGGGTGACGGGAGAGATAATGGTCTGTCTCGTTATCAATGGTGGTACTCTGCCGAAGAAGGAGCGCCTTATCAAGGCTCTCACAGAATGCGATGAAAATATAAAATCAATAATACTCAATATAAATAAAAAAGACACCAATGTGGTGCTTGGTGACGAATGTATTACTCTTTGGGGTAATGACTATATTGAAGATGAGTTGTGCTCCCTGAAATTCAGAATTTCACCCTTATCTTTTTATCAGGTAAATCCTGAGGGTACGGAAATACTTTACGGTAAGGCAAGGGAATATGCAGGCTTGACAAAAAGCGAGGTTCTTCTCGACCTTTACTGCGGAGCAGGCACAATCGGACTTACAATGGCGAAAAATGCAAAGCAGATAATCGGTGTTGAGGTTATTCCCGAGGCAATAGAAAATGCCAAGGAAAACGCTGAAATTAACGGTATAACCAATTCGAGGTTCATTTGCGACGATGCTTCAGGTGCCTCAAAAACTCTTTTTGAGGAGGGTATCCGCCCCGATGTTGTTGTACTTGACCCACCGAGAAAGGGCTGTAGCAGAGATGTTCTTGAAACTGTGGCGAATATGAATCCCGACAGAGTGGTTTATGTTTCCTGCGATCCGGCAACCTTAGCAAGAGACTGCAAAATTTTCTCAGAGCTGGGGTACGCGGTTAGGGAGTATACTGCGGTAGATATGTTCCCACGTACTACACATTGCGAGACGGTAGCACTTCTTTGTAAAAGCAAATAATATCTATAACTAAAAAAAGAAGCAGTTCAAAGGAACTGCTTCAGATTTTTTTCGCTTAACTTATGCGGGAAGCTTAATGTTGCTGAAATCGATCTTGCCAATGAGATCTTTAACAACGGGTACTGCCTTGCCTGCAACATCTTTAACTGTGTTGATGATTGCATTGAAGTCGATCTTTGAAATGATGTCTTTGATTGTTGCGATGATCTTTGCAAGGGGAATGTTGAAGTACTTAGCCTTGCATGCGTCGATGTGGTTAGCGAAGTCTTCTTCTGAATCGATAACGCCGCCGCAGTAGTCACAAACAATACCGGCATACTTACAGATGTAAGTGTGAGCCTTATACTCTTCTGCATCTTTACAGCCTGTTACTTTGCAGTAGGGGCAGATAGCGCATGCTTTAGCGTTTTTGTGAGCTGTGAACTCGCCGATGTCGTTTGAAGTGAAACCGCAAACATCACATGTGTTTGTAAGATCGCCTGCGAAAGCTACAGTTGCCATTGAGCATACAAGAACAACTGCAAGGAGAAGTGATAATACCTTTTTCATTTTGGAGATTCCTTTCTATATATAGTTTTTTGTTGCGGAATAGCCGCAATCTACTGTGTATGATAGCATTTTTTGGTATCTATGTCAAGACTTTTAACTGTTTTTACAGCACATAAACATAAGTTTAACACATTGTGAATTGAAAAATTCTCTATAAAAAATAAAACCCCTCAGCACGGAGCTGAGGGTAACAACAAGGCGGTGAGAAAAACCTTGTCGTTGAAAAATGAGTGAGAGCCTAAGCTCTTGTTTAAAATTGCTTTTGGGCAATTTCTTAGATTATACAAATACAGCCATCTGTTGTCAACCCCCCCTCAGGATATATTGATTTTTGATTTATGGTGAGGGGGGTGTTTTTATTAGTGTTTCCGCAAAAAAATGTTTATTATATATTTTAATTGACAAATTTCAGCACAAAGTTTAAAATGGTATCAATAAAAGTTAGGAGACGGGCCTATGAAAAAAATATTATCAATTCTTTTATGTATGAGTATGCTGTTGAGCTATGGCGTTTTGACTGTAGGGGCCGCAGATGGAGAACTAATCATTGACATTGCGTCAGACATACATCTTGACAAGGATTCATGGCTGGAATCTGTCCCGAAAAGAAACAGTATCAGTGAATCCTTTTCTCATGTAGCTGATGCAGGAAAGCTTTACAGTGAATCAAAGGCAATAATTGCAGGCTTCCTTGATAAGGCTGCTGTAGACAGCAGTGAGGTTGTTCTTGTTCCCGGTGATCTTGCTGATACAGGTGTCTATAGGGAAATGAAGGCTGTTGCCGAAATGTTCGGAGCATTCGAAAAATCAACGGGAAAACAGATTTATGTTGTACCCGGTAACCATGATGTGTCACAGACTGATGTAACGCAGTTCATGACAGTTTTTGCTGAATTCGGCTACAATGAAGCTATAGCAAAAGACCCGGGTTCAGGTTCTTATGTAGCAGAGCTTCCCGACGGTTACAGACTTCTTGCTATCGACAGTACTCTCACCGGCTCAGGCAGTTGGGGTATTGATGATGCAAGATCACAGTGGATACGTCAGCAGGCTGCCAAGGCTCAGGAAGACGGTAAAAAGACAATTGCTATGATGCACCATAATCTTCTTCCTCATATCGTTCTTATTGATGTGCTTCACAAAGGTTCTGTTGTCGGAGATTCAGCAGGACTCAAGGATATCTTTACAAAGTACGGTGTCAAGTATGTTTTTACAGGCCACACCCATGAAAACGATATCGCTTCATATACCGGCGCAAACGGTGAAGTTATCTATGATGTTTTAACAGGCACACTTAATAGTTATCCCTGTTCTTACAGAACAGTAACTTTCGGTGACGAAGTAAAGTTCGAAATGAACTATGTTGATAAAATTGACACATCTCTTGTACCTACAGGTATGAGCGACGAAGCTTCTCTGCTTATGAAGAATGATTTTTCCGAGTATGCAAGGGTGTGCGTATTCCTCGGAAATGAAATTACAGTTAACGGAATCTGTAAGCCGTCATATATTAAAAACCTTATTAATGTAAATGCAAAGGATAATCCGGAAATCTGCAATCTTATTGATAAGATTATACCTAAGCTGAAAGAAGCTCTCAATATGCCGCTTTACCAAAAGAATGAGACCGAGGCAGGCAAGAGCATCGAAAGCATACTTGCACCTTACGATGTAACCATACCCGACAGTAAATACAAGAATATGATGGAAGTCGCTGTTACAGCTTACGGGGTCCATGTCGAAGGTGACGAAAATCTTCAGGCATACAGCAAGGAAATAGTTCTCTCATCAAAGGGTATCGGTGCAATTCTTATTTACGCTTTAAGTGATGTAACTGCACAAGAGTATACGCAGGCACTTGCATTTGTCTGTGACCTTCTTAATGTTGATATACCTGAGAATCTCATAAACTATGCAGGTGACGGCATCAGCCGCTTTGAGGGTATCGAGCTTGTTGTTTCAACGGCAATACTTCCCTTGCTTCTTAAAATTACTGTTGACGACGCTCCCGCTGACCTTAATGTAACCTTACCCGGCTATGCAGATTTAATAGAGCCCGAGGTTGAACTCACATTCTGGGATAGGGTGCAGGATTTCTTCATTAAGATTTTCAGCTTCATTATGAGTCTTTTCGCATTTATCTGATAAGTGAATAATACTGAGCCATCGCAAAAATGCGGTGGCTTTTTCATTATCCCGGGTGTCCTCACATAAGATTATATGATAATATCTTTTGGGAGGAAAGAGTATGGTATACCGCTTACATAAAGGAAAAACTCTGATGTTTTTTATTACACTACTCTCGGCAATAGCGGGACTTTGTATGCTTTTAAGCTTTGCTTCTGCAGAAACAGATAAACAGGAAAAAAGCTATATAAAATGGTTCGAGCTGAATGTGTCTCTGTCGGCTCTTGAAGATGCAATGGAGCTTGATATTAAAACTTATGATATGCTCTATCATATAAGCTGGATTGATACGCTTTCCTACCTTGCCTGCAAAAACGGCAATAACTGGGCACGGTACAGTAAAAAGGACATTAAGGCGATGACTGAAAAGCTTGGGGATATGTATACTGTCGATGACCTGATGAAAGACAACAAATACTACAGCTTTTATAAAGAAGCTTTCACGGCGGCATTGGGCGGAATACTCGGCGAATATGAAAAGCAGGCACCCGACGGCAAGGGCAGAAAGAAAATTGTTTCAGGCTACGGGCCTGTGGCTTACAGTCCCATAGCCGAGGGCTTTTCCTATTCACACTGCGATGATTTTGGCAATGCAAGAAGCTACGGCTATAAGCGTCAGCATTTAGGTCACGACCTGATGGGCTATGTGGGCACTCCAATAACGGCTGTGGAGGGTGGTACCGTAGAATGTATAGGCTGGAATCAGTACGGCGGCTGGCGCCTTGGTATAAGAAGCTTTGACGGCAAAAGGTCATACTACTATGCACATCTTCGCAAGGATTCACCTTATGCCGATGGTATAGAAGCAGGCTCTCTTGTAAAGGCAGGTCAGGTAATAGGCTATATGGGCATGACGGGCTACAGCACAAAGAGCAATGTCAACGGTATGAGCGTACCCCATCTCCACTTCGGTATGCAGCTCATATTCGATGAAAGCCAGAAAGAGGGAGTAAACCAGATATGGCTGGATATGTATAATATTGTAAGACTCCTTGAAAGAAACAGAGCAACCGTCATAAGAAACAGCGAAACAGGGCAGTACGAGAGAAAGTACGACATAATCACGCCGTCATATCCTGAGAGTCTTCAAAAATACTTCTACTAGTCCTTGCTTTATAGGCATATTTGTATTATAATTAACTTGATATTTTATGCCGACATAAAAGGAGAAAATGTGATGGCAGAAAAAAGATATTGTGAAAAGGTTTTGTCTCTTGCACTTGACCTTGGCAAAAATATGGTCAAGTGTGGGGCGGAGGTCAACAGAGCCGAGCAGGCGGTTATGAGAATCTGCTATGCCTACGGTATGGAAAAGGCTCAGGTTTTTTCAGTTGTCTCTATGATAATAGCAACGGTGGTTGATGAGGAAAGCGGCGCACATTCACAGATGAGACGAAGTTATTCTTACGGAGTGGATTTCGGCAGACTCGAAAAGCTCAACGCTCTTTCAAGACGCCTCTGTGCCGAGAAACCCGACATTGATGTAGCAAGAATTGAACTTGAAAATATCTGCGTTGTAGATAAAAACTTCAGGCTCAAATACTGTGTAGGCTATATGCTTGCAGCGGCAGCTTTTACAGTTTTCTTCGGAGGCACACTTCTTGATGCTCTCGCTTCTATACCTATCGCTGCGGCAATATATGTTATGCAGACCTATATCAGAGTAAAGGGTGCAAGCAGACTGTTTTTTACAGCTCTTGAATCAGCAGTGGCAGGACTTATGGCATTGGTATTTGTCCACTTCGGCTTCGGCAACAATGCCGATATGATAATGATAGGCGATATAATGCTTCTTATCCCGGGCCTTCAGCTTATCAACGCCCTCAGAGAAATGCTTCACGGTGACCTGATGTCGGGCCTTCTGAGAATGCTGGAGTCGGTGATACTTGCAGTAGTTATAGCTGCCGGATTTGCATTGCCAATATATTTTTGGAATCAGATAGTGTAGGAGGGATAGTATGGATTTAAGAGAAACTTTGACTATTGTCCTTTCGGGTATGTTGGGCTCTGTAGGCTTCAGTATACTTTTCAGGTCTGAAAAAAAGAGAATTTTCTGCAACGCTGTTGGCGGTGCACTTACTTGTCTCGTATATGTGATAAGCTGTTACTGCTTTGATCATCTGGTGGTTCAAAACCTCTTCCCGGCACTTTTTGTTTCAATTTATTCCGAGGTAATGGCGAGACTTGTGAAAGCTCCCGCAACACCTATCCTTGCTTGCTCGATTATCCCATTGGTACCGGGCGGTAAGCTCTATTACACAACCTATTATTTCGTTACAAGCGATACGGAAAAGTTTGATATTACTCTTGGCGAAACCCTTGAGATAGCGTTAGGTCTTGCGGTGGGAATTATCTGCGTTTCCGTTGTTGTCCATGAGCTGAACAGGCACAAAGCGAAAAAAATATTGGAAATAGACTAATATAATAAGGAGAGAAAAAATATGAGCATTAAAGACACAGTTGTTTCAGCAGCAGGTAAGGTAGTAAGTGTATTTACAGGCCTTTCTCAGGCTGAGAATCAAAGAAGCAAAGCCCCGAAGACTGTAACTCCCGGTATGCCCGAGCTTCTCAGAAGCGTAGCGGCTCAGGGTGCAGTTCTTCTCAAAAACGACGGCACCTTGCCACTTGAGAAGGGCTCTGCCGTTTCCCTTTTCGGCAGAGTGCAGAACGATTGGTTCTTCACAGGCTACGGCTCAGGCGGCGACGTAAACAAGCCCTATGCAGTAAATCTCATTGAAGGTATCAGAAAATGTGACGACCTTAAGCTCAATGAAAAGTTAGCTGAGATTTATCTCGAATGGTGCGAAGAGCACCCAGTAAATCACGGTATATGGGGTCAGTGGCCGAGATTCTATCCCGAAATGCCCCTTTACGAAAAGACTGCAAAAAAGGCGGCTGAAAAGTCAGACTGCGCAGTTGTTGTTATAGGCCGTTCAAGCGGTGAGGACAGAGAAAACGCCCTCGAAAAGGGCAGCTATTACATAACAGACGATGAGCTCGAGCTCCTCGACAAGGTAACCGATAAGTTTGATAAGACAGTTGTTCTTCTCAATATCGGCTGTATTATGGATCTTAGCTGGATGGATAAATACGGTGATAAGATATCCGCTGCTATGATAGTATGGCAGGGCGGTATGGAAAGCGGTAACGCTGTAGCCGATCTTCTTTCAGGTAAGGTTTCACCCTCAGGTAAGCTCAGTGCAACCGTTGCAAAGGCTTATGATAGCTTCCCCAGTTCAAAGGACTTCGGCTCAAAGGACTACAACAACTATACTGAGGATATCTATGTAGGCTACAGATATTTCGAAACCTTCAATAAAGACGGTGTACAGTATCCTTTCGGCTTCGGCCTCAGCTACAGTGAATTCAGGACAGAGTTCATGTCACTCGATAAAACAGATGATGGCTTCACTCTTAAATGCAAGGTGACAAACATCGGCAGTGTACCATCAGCTTATGCGCCTCAGGTATATGTGGAAAAGCCCTGCGGTGTACTCGGCAACCCCTACCGTGAGCTTACGGCCTTTGCTAAGACAAAGGTGCTATCGGCAGGTGAAAGTGAAGAGCTTACAATGTGTATCTCAATGTATGACCTTGCAAGCTACGATGAAAGCGGCAAGACAGGCTTTAAGTCCGCTTATGTTATAGAAAAGGGTGAATATGGCTTCGCTCTGGGTGACAATGTAAGAGATGCCGTAAAGGTTGCAGAATGGACAAGCGAAGAGAATACTCTTTTCCGTCAGCACAGACAGACAGCGGCTCCCAGGGCTGACTTCGATATTATCACAGCCGTAAAAGAAAACGGCGAATACAAGGCTGTGAAGGCCCCCGCATATAAAAAGCAGTATGACCTTAAGAAGATTATCCTCGAGGGTCTGCCCAAGGATATTCCTATGACAGGAGACAAGGGATATAAGCTTATAGACGTTAAAAACGGTAAGGTAAGTATGGAAGACTTCGTTGCACAGCTAAGCCTTAAGGAGCTCGAAGCTATCTCACGCGGCGACTATACGATGGGCAGTAAGCTTGGTGCTCTCGGTAATGCAGGTGCATTCGGCGGTGTGCTTCCCTCGCTCCGTGCAAAGGGTATCCCTGCCTGCATCACAACAGACGGCCCCTCAGGTATCAGACTTTCGGCCTGCTGTTCACTTATGCCTATCGGCACACTTCTTGCGAGCACCTTTGACGAAAAGTTAGTCGAAGAGCTTATGATTAAAGAAGCAGGTGAAATGGCAGACAAGGGCAGCGATATACTTCTTGCGCCGGGTATGAATATTCACAGAAGTCCTCTTTGCGGAAGAAACTTTGAATACTTCTCAGAGGATCCCTATCTCACAGGTAAGATTGCGGCGGCTTATGTAAGAGGTGTACAGTATGCCGGCAAGAGTGCCTGTCCTAAGCATTACGCCTGCAATAATCAGGAATATAACCGTAACGGCAACGACTCAAGAGTATCAGAGAGAGCTCTTCGTCAGATATACCTCAGAGGCTTCGAAATCTGCGTTAAGGAGTCTGCACCCAAGAATATTATGACATCCTATAACCTTATCAACGGTGTATGGGGTCATTACAACTACGAGCTTTGCACAATGATGCTAAGAGAAGAATGGGGCTACGAGGGCAACGTTATGACTGACTGGTGGATGAGAAGCTCAAAGAGTCAGGAATTCCCCGAGATGTGCGACCAGGCATACAGAGTAAGAGCTCAGGTTGACGTGCTTATGCCGGGCGGCGGCAGGGTTGTAATTTTCAGAAGACCTGACGGTACTCTTCTTAAGACCTACGGCAAGAAGGACGGTATAACTCTCGGTGAGATGCAGAGAACTGCAATGAATGTATTGAAGTTTGCAATGAACTCAACGGCAATGGAGAGAATATAAAGTAACAGTGCGTTTTAAAATTAAACAAGTAAAGTTTTGTCAAACTTTTACAAAAGTTTGTGGGGCATCGTCGCTGAAGCGCTGCCAGTGGCGGATAAAGCGAGGCGAGGATGGCGCAGCGGTCAAAATTCATAGGCGCTCCAAGCCGTAATGAATTTTGGGAACCGCAAGAGGGCGGGGCAAAGCCCTGCAAA
>JAZSMR010000040.1:0-1897 GCA_045535965.1 Acutalibacteraceae bacterium | reverse complement strand
TACTATTTTCGTACACAGCTTTTTACGCAAGGCATTGTGTCCCTATCCTTGCGTTGAAATAAATTTTTTAAGAAAGGAGACGGTTTGCTATGTCAGATTCTAATAATATTACAGTGTTAAACCCGGGGCTGTATAAAAACTTGTTGGCACAGGTTGAAGCAATTTACAACCACAGCAATGAGCTTAGCTTTAAAACAAGGGCTCGGTACTTTGAATCAACAAAAAGGTTCTGTAAGTTCTTAGCCGATAATTTTCGGCTACAAAACTTTAAAAACGTTGAAGACCGACACTTTAAAGCCTATGTGGAGCATCTAAAAGAAAACAACTCTGCTGCAACTATTCAATCCGATCTATCCGGCATTCGTTATTTCCATAGAAAATCCGGTAGTAAAAACAGGCTATCCCCTAATAGCAAGTTGGCACTACCCAAACGAGCAACAGGCGTAAAAGACCATTCGCTTTTAGGTAAAGAAATTTCGGATATTCGGCAGTGGGCTATCGAAAAAGGTCGGCAGGATGCGGTCATTGGCATAGACTTTGCCAGTAAATTTGGTCTACGGCTTGAAGAAATCTGCACGCTGAGAGTTGAATACCTTATGTCTGCATTAAAGACAGGTCAGCTCGTCATAAAAGGCAAAGGCGGTCAGACAAGGGCTATTGATTTAAGCGCAAAGCAACGCGGTATTATTACTAGTTATTTGAACTATGCAAGGTGTTCAGGTCGATACCCACGAGATTATTTAATCTCAGGTAGCGAAAAGGGCGGCGTTCAACGAGAAACACGCTCGTTGCAGAATTGGATGAGTTATAACAGAAAATACTTTATGGTAGAAAATCGCGAGGATTTGAGTGAAGACGGTAAAAAGAAAAGAACTGAGACAATCTCTTGGCACAGTCTGAGACACACCTATGCACAAAGAACCTATGAAGAAGCGTTAAAAGAGAGACCGAAAAAAGCCCGACAGATTGTAAGCGAAAACTTAGGTCACCACAGGACCGAGGTAACAAGGATTTACTTGGCTGATAAGCCGAAGAAGAAGTAATCTATTAATTAAAATGATGAAGGAAGAATTTAAATTGACTACAATATCCTGCTGACGAAAATCCGCGGGATTGATATATAGGGACAATCAAAGGAAGAATGTAACGGCGGTGACATCCGTCACCGCCTGTAAGGAGTATTTATTATGTTATATGTTTCAAGGCCAGCCTCTGGCGGAAATGGAGGCAAATAATATAGGAGGTAAAGTGTCCATGAAAGATATTAGCGTTCCCATTTGGCAGAAGAGTAATTTGACACTCGATGAAGCCGCCGCATATTCCGGCATTGGTAAAAATACGATGCGTAATCTCTGTAACGCTGAAGATTGCGATTTTGTGTTATGGATCGGTGCAAAGCGGTTGATAAAGAGACAAAAATTAGACGAATATCTTGCGAATCGTACTCGCATTGAAAGGTAACAACTGAAAAAGCAGGTTTTCCGTCTCAGTATGCGGCTCTCACACACGCCGAATACTGTGCTGAAAACCATAGGACGAGGAAAGGAGCGTAGTTTAATGTCCCTTTGCTTTTCCAGTTATAACGAGGCTTATCAAACTATGTTTACCGAGTATAAAGATATTGTTTCGGTAAAAGAAGCATCCATAATGCTTAATACTGGCAGAAAACAAATTTATAAACTCTTAAAGCAAGGTAAGCTTGATAAACTCGAGCATAACGCTAAAGGGTTTTTAATCACGAAGCGTTCGATTGTAGCTTATGTATTAAATGCTTCACAAGAAGTATCTGCATAAGCTACACCGCCTGTTTTCAGGCGGCATACATGCTTTAAAATAGCCGTAAATCTATTTAATGCGGCTTTATGAAGGAGAAGTTCGAATTGTTAAAGTGTGTGAA
>JAZSMR010000073.1:0-6945 GCA_045535965.1 Acutalibacteraceae bacterium | reverse complement strand
TCTTCAGCCCAGAGAGCCTTATCAACGTCAAGGATTTTCTTGAGAGAATCAACAGTAACTTCGCCTTCAAGACCTTCGATGTTGATATCTTCAGCGTTGGGAAGATAACCGATAGCTGTTTCCTGAGCGCCAACTTTACCTTCACATCTGTCGATGATCCAATCGAGTACACGGAGGTTGTCACCGAAACCGGGCCACATAAAGTTGCCTTCGTCGTCCTTACGGAACCAGTTAACATTGAAGATTTTGGGAGCCTTGTCAGCATCGAGTGTTTCACCGATATTGATCCAGTGCTGCCAGTAATCAGCCATATCATAACCGCAGAAGGGAAGCATAGCCATGGGGTCACGGCGTACAACACCAACAGCGCCTGCAGCAGCTGCAGTTGTTTCTGAAGCCATAATTGAACCTACGAATACACCGTGGTCCCAGTCTCTTGACTGATATAGGAGGGGAGCAAGCTTAGCACGACGGCCGCCGAATACAATAGCTGATACGGGCACACCGTTGGGATTTTCGAACTCGCTGCTGATGCAGGGGCAGTTCTTAGCGGGAGCTGTGAAACGGCTGTTGGGGTGAGCACCCTTGATTTCGTCAACCTTACCGTTCCAGGGCTTGCCTGTCCATTCGAGAGCGTTTTCGGGAGGATTCTTATCGAGACCTTCCCACCATACTGTATCGTTGTCAAGATTGTAAGCAACGTTTGTGAAGATTGTACCCTGCTTTGTTGAAAGAAGAGCGTTGGGGTTTGACTTCATGTTGGTACCGGGTGCAACACCGAAGAAGCCGTTTTCAGGGTTGATAGCATAGAGTCTGCCATCTTCACCCTTACGGATCCAAGCGATATCATCGCCTACGCACCATACTTTATAGCCCTTGTTCTTATATCCCTCGGGAGGAATAAGCATTGCAAGGTTGGTCTTACCGCAAGCTGAGGGGAATGCAGCACAGATATATTTGATTTCGCCGTCGGGCTTTTCGTTGCCGAGGATAAGCATGTGCTCAGCCATCCAGCCTTCTTTTCTACCCTGGTTTGAAGCGATACGAAGAGCAAAGCACTTCTTACCGAGAAGAACGTTTCCGCCGTAGCCTGAGTTAACTGAAATAATTGTGTTGTCCTGGGGGAACTGGCAGATGTATCTCTTTTCTTCGTCGATATCGCAACGGCAGTGGAGACCGCGTACCCAGTCATTGCTGTCGCCGAGAGCTTCGAGTACATTAAAGCCGACTCTTGTCATGATGCACATATTGAGTACAACATAGATTGAGTCTGTAAGTTCGGTACCTGCTTTTGAGAACTTTGAGCCAACAGGACCCATTGAATAGGGAGTGATGTAAGCTGTTCTGCCCTTGTAGCTGTCCTTAGCGATGCCGTAAAGCATTTCATAAGCTTCTGTGGGATCCATCCAGTTGTTTGTGGGGCCTGCTTCTTCCTTTGTGGGAGCGCAGATGAATGTTCTGCCTTCAACACGGGCAACGTCGTTTACAGCAGTTCTGTGGTAATAGCAATCGGGAAGGAGTTCCTGATTGAGTTTTATCATTTCGCCTGTTGAGCAAGCTTCAGCTCTGAGAGCCTCGATCTGTTCTTCTGAGCCGTCAATCCAAACAACCTTATCAGGGTTAACGAGGTTGAGTTTGTCTTCGAGCCAAGCAAGAACGCTAGGGTTCTTTGTAGGTGCATTGTTGAGCATAGTTAAATCTTCCTTTCGTGAATGGTTTATACTAAGTAGTCGAAAATTATTCCTTGTACTCCATACTACTTTATTCTATGTTATTATACTTATTTTTAAACAGTTTTGCAAGAGATAGACCATAAAATATACAATATTTTAACACCTGTTTTTTATATACTTTTCACATTAAAAAGCTACCTTGCCGAAAAAAGGCAAGGTAGCTCATATTTTTCTATGTGATTATTTTTTTAATTCATAGTGCGGCAGACCGCATTCGCAGTACTGATATTTGGGTTCAACGCTGAATTTATCAAGTATCTTCCAGAAGAATGTGAAGAACTTTGTCATAATCTTGGCAATAGTACCCTTGTTGTGACAGAAGTGGTCACATGTTTCGCTGGTACCGCCCTCAACATAGTAAAGAGTGCAGTTGAGGCAATACTTTGTACCCTCTTCATCATATTCGAAATCGTGGCCTGTTGCAGGAATTACCTCCTGTTTCACAACAATCTTGCACAACGGACAGTAGTAGCCTGCTGTCATACCGGGTACTGTGCAAGTAGCAGCAAAAGCATTATCTGTTTTAATAAATGCATGGCCTGCTGTCACATAAAGTGTTTCTTTACAAGCACTGCACTTATATGCCCTTCTCTGGCAAACCGACTCTGTGGGTTTAAATTCGAAATCATCAACCTCTACAAGACCAACGTGCTCACCTGCACTGACAGTATCTTCTTCTATGGGAAGCTCACAATATTTGCAATACTTTCTTACTGTACCGCCTTCGTTACAATTACCTTTGTAGAATATCCAGTCACCTGCCTGATGAGTGCCGTAGTAATAATCCGTCTCAGATAAAGAGCAATTATAGCAACCTCTTGTTCTTTTGCCTACGGATTTGCAAGTGCCCTCTATTTCAACTACCCACGCCTCATATCTGTGTGAAGCGGGAATATCAACTGTTTCTGAATATCTGCAATTTTCAACTGTACATTTGCGTGTTTTAGAACCGTTCTCCTTACATGTTGCTGCTTTTGTCACTGTCCATGCACCAACTATATGGTCCTTCTTTTCAATAGGCTTTTGTGCGTGCTGACCTGTTGACGCAATAATAGGATTCATACAGTAATCACAAAGCTTGGAGAGTACACCCTCCTCGTAACAGGTTGCATTCTTAGTTACATAGTAGGTTGCACCGGGTTTGTGTGCATCGAGATCAACAGGAAGGGTCTCAATCACATCAGCGCCACACTCATAACAGTCATATACTATTTGACCTTCAAGTTTACAGGTTGCTTTGGTACGTGAATATTCAATAAGTGTATTGCTGTGTTTGGGGATTTCTCTGTAAACAAGATCATCATCTCTTACACACCACTTACAGTATGCAGCTTCAATACCTGCTTCTGAGCAAGAGGGCTCTTTTCTTACCTGCCACAAACTTTCATCAATAGGATGATTGTCAGGATTAATAGGAATGAATTCACTTATAAGTTCATTACAAACAATACAGATATTATTCCTTATACCCTTTTCATAGCAGGTTGCTTCTTTTTCGATGTTCCAATCGGTAACGAATGTATGACCTATCTCCGGTATATCTGTATACTCAACATGGCTGGAATCGTATTTACACATTCTGAAAACGTAGCCCTTTGTTGTACAGGTGGGTTCGATAAGCACTTCTTCTTCCCATGAGTGAGCACTCGGGTCAACAGGAATTATAACCTCAGCATCTTCTCTGAGACAGATTGTACAAGTACCCTTCATATAACCGTAATCGCTGCAAGTAGCAGCATGAGTTCTTGCATCGTCACCAAGAACGTGTCCCGACCAGAACCTTGACTCGAATACCTTTTTACAAGTGCCGCATTCCTTCATAATTGAGCCGTCAGTGCCGGACTGACAGTCACCTTTTGCTTTTGTATAATCCCACTCAAGATATTCGTGAGCTTTATCTGCAGGAATATCAACATAAACCGTTTCTCCGCAATCTTCGCAGATAACGATACCTCTGCCACCCTTTACGCAGTCCACAGTACCGATAGGCAATGCTTTACCGCTGTAAACATGATTTGTGGGATCGATTTCTACATCAACCATTTTTGCTTTTTTGCAAACAGTACAATACTTAAGCTGACTGCCTTTCTTGCTACAGGTAGCAGGCATAGTAACGGAGCCTTCACCTTCAAATGTATGTACGACGGGAAGTGTTTCTCTTATCAGTTCATTACATACAGTGCAGCTGTTGATTATTGAACCGGGCATTTCTCTTGTGGGATCATGAATAGGCGCAATTACAGTCTCTTTACTCTTATCAAATGTATGTTCCAACGCCTCAGTATAAACTGTTTCTTTTTTACCGCAAGATGAACATGTAAATACACTCTCACCAACACCGCTGCATGATGCTGCCTTGACAACAGTTTCTGTACCGTCTGCGTGTACATAGGGGTCTTCCGGAAGAACTTCCGTATAAACCTTACCGCAAGCTGTTGTGCCGTCTGCAAAAAGACAGGTTCTGTGTCTCAAGCCGGTTGAATTACAGGTCGGAGCCTCATCTACAACCCATTCGCCGTAAATGTGCTTATGCTCAACCGGAGTATAACCGACAGTGTTTCCTTCGTCTGTCCAGTTCCAGGTTGTTGATGCAGAAACACTTACAGCAAGAATCACCATAAGTGCACACAAAATGATTACAAAAGCACTTTTCTTTATTTTCAAGCCTTTCATATTATTACCTCCGAAATATGAATTTCTTATTTTCACATAAATATACAAGATAATAATACCATTAAAAGGCAAAATCGTCAACTGATGAATTGAAATTTTATGGCGAATTTACAAAAAACTCACTATTTTTACATAAAAACCCCTCGGATTGCTCCGAGGGGGGGAAAGTTATTAAACTTTATTAATAGTGAGCTACGCCGCAAGCACAGTTCTTGTTCATACCAAAGAGCTTCCAGAAGAATTTAAGAATCTTATAAATGAACTTCATAAATCCGCTATCCTTGTGGCAGATACAGCCGCAATTCTTTGAAGCTGCATTCTCTTCAATAGTTGTCTTACATGCATCACACTTACCATCTGCGTTCTGATCTTCATGACCGAGAGCTGCAATATAGTAAGCATCGTGATCAAGAACATACTGGCTATATGAACATCTTGTGCACTCTTTATATTCCTTATGACCGCCTGCTGTACATGTGGGAGCAACAGCTGCTACTGTCTTGAGGGTGCTGTTGCCGTTGATACCAAGCTCAGGATGCTTATGGTCATCAGGATCATTACCGTAAGCAGGAATTGTAACATCTTCTGTAGCAGTACAAACTGTACACTTCTTATATCCGCGACCGGTAGCATTATATGCAGGATACTTTTCAACGAATACGATGATACCGTCAATTACAACGTAATCTCCATCAGCGGGTTCTGCTGTCTGCCATGTGTGGTTACCTGTTGCAATTACATTATACTCATCAGCATAGTTAACTTCGCCTAAAACATAATCTTCTGCTTTAGTACCCTTAAGAGTAGCTGTGAATTCGCAAACATCACATCTGAGGTCGATGTAACCGTTTTCTACACAGCCGGCTTCCTTAACAGCAATTACAGTCCAAGTATGGTCAACCTTTTCTGTCTTTGCTTCTCTTTCGCCGCAGACAGTGCATGTCTTAACAGATGTTACGCCTGATGAGCAGTCACCACCGATTACGTCCCAAACTTCTTCTCCGTTTTCATCAGTTTCCCAAACGTGAGCGTCTTTGTTTTTGCTGACTGCGTCAGTGTCATATACTTCACATCTTGTACAGTAGCTGATTGAAAGACCTTCTTCACCGCAGGTGGGTTCTTTGATGTCTTCGTTGAAATTAGCAGGTTTGAATGCCCACTTACTGATATCGTAACCGTATTCTGTCATACTGTGACCGAGCGCTGAGCCTTCATCTGTAACTTTTACTTCCTGTTCGCAAACTGAACAGTTCTGACTCTTTGTGCCGTCTTTTGTACAAGTTGCATCGTTGTTTGATGTCCATCCATCCTCTGCAAGCGCATGATCAGTTGTTTCACCGTATGCTGTATTACATGTTTCACATACTGCTTTATCCTTACATGTAGCTGTACCGCCTGAGCAGTTGCCGATTCCGGTAGCGTAATCGCACTTTGAACACTTAATTGAGTGTGTCTTACCATCCTCGTTCTGTGTAGCCTTTTCTGCGAGAGCGTGACCGGAAGCAGCTACAATATTCTTCTGCCATGTAGCATCACAATCGGGACACTCGTGAATGTCATATCCGTTGACTGTACATGTGGGAGCTACGGTTTCAACGAATGTACCCTCATCAGCATAAGCCTTTGAAGTTTCGTTGCCGCATACACATGCAAGCTTATGGCTATGAATGCCGTTTTCATCTGTAACAGCTTCTGAAGAAGTGAATTCACACTTTTCACCGCCAACAACAACTATCTCGTCGAATTCATTATAAGTAATTTCAAACTTGATGTTATTGCCTTCAGCATCAATAATACCGTTGGCTTTTTTGCCATCTGAAAGACAGTTTTCATTTACACAATATCTGCTGTGGTAACCAACCACTGAATCATATACATAAGTGCCTATAAACTGATGGCCTACTGCTTCGTAGCCTTCAGTTATCTTGTCCTTGATTGCGTCACAACGTGAGCAATCCTTATAAGCGCTGTGTCCGTCTTCTTCACAGGTTGCAGCCTTGAATGCTACGTCAACCCAATCGTGACCGAGAGCTTCGCCCTCTGTTGCATCACATACTGAACAGGTCTTGGGTGTATCGCAATCTGCATCTACCCATGTATGACCAAGTGCTTCGCCTTCTGTTGCGTCGCATACTGAACAGGTCTTAGGTGTATCGCAATCTGCATCTACCCATGTGTGACCAAGTGCTTCGCCTTCTGTTTCACCACATGCTGAGCAAGTCTTAGGTGTTTCGCAATCTGCGTCTACCCATGTATGACCAAGTGCTTCGCCTTCTGTTGCGTCGCATACTGAACAGGTCTTAGGTGTAACACAATCTGCGTCTACCCATGTGTGACCAAGTGCTTCGCCTTCTGTTGCGTCGCATACTGAACAGGTCTTAGGTGTAACACAATCGGCGTCTACCCATGTATGACCAAGTGCTTCGCCTTCTGTTGCGTCGCATACTGAACAGGTCTTAGGTGTATCGCAATCTGCATCTACCCATGTGTGACCAAGTGCTTCGCCTTCTGTTTCACCACATGCTGAGCAAGTCTTAGG
>JAZSMR010000119.1:0-1598 GCA_045535965.1 Acutalibacteraceae bacterium | reverse complement strand
CAACTCTATCGCTACCACATTTTCGAGGATTCTGCCATAGTCCATGTTTTTCGTTCCGAGCTTGGCATAACGAAAAGTATGGTCGCTCAGATAATACTTATCATTGCTGGAGAGATATTTTTTACCCTTTATGTCGTAACGGCGAACTTTATAAAAAGCAAAGGCGTTACACAAATACTGAATATACGAACTTACGGTAATATGGTTGACCTTTTCCTTTAAGCCACTGAAGGTGTTAGTAATATTTCGTGCCGAGGTCAGATTGGAGATATTGTCCATAAGAAAATCCACAAGTCTGTCCATCAACTGCATATTGCGGATTTTATATTTCTTACGAATATCCCGAACAATCAATGTATTGAAAACATCGGCAATATAATCATACTTGGCTTCTTGATCTTTATAGAGATAGGAGCCGGCCATACCGCCCTCGATCATATACTTATCGACGGCAGTATACTTGTCGCTGTAGCCGAAATACTGCATATATTCGCTGAATGAGAACGGGAACACCTTGATTTCAAATGTTCTTCCCGTAAACAGTGTAGCAAGGTCGGAACTCAAAAGGAAAGCGTTTGAGCCGGTAATATAAATATCAAACTTTTCGGATGCGTGCAGACCATTGATTGCTTTCTCGAAGTCGGTACACATCTGGACTTCATCAATCAATACAAAATTCTCTTTGCCCGCTACATACTGCGAATTGATGTAGTCATACAAAGGTCTGTACTCAAGCAAATGGTCGAACTCCGGCAAGTTGAAATTGATCTGAATGATATTGTGGTCGGGTATATTCTGTTCGATATAGCTTTTAAATGCTTCAAGCAGCTTGGATTTTCCGCTGCGGCGAACTCCCGTGATGACCTTAATATCCGGAGTGCCGATTACATTTATAATTTTTTCTAAATATTGATTTCGAGTAATAAGTTTCATGGCGCATCACCTCTCGTACAGTATTATGCCACATCTTCTTACCAATTTCAATATATTTTCAAAAATGGTAAATAGAAATTCGCATGATAATAGGCGTTTCATAGTAAATCCCCCGTGATTTCAAGTTTTGAGATAGAAAAAGAACGATGCTAAGTCTTTCGACTCGACATCGTTCTTTTCGTAATTGCTTTCCGAAAGTCTTTTTCAAGCTTTTGTTGTCAGAAAATCAGTCATCGTCCTGAGGATAGGTGACTCCCAGCTTCTGTCTGATAAGGTCCATCTGCTTCATAATGAAGAGAGTGTTTTCGGGAGTATTCACGGGGCTTTTCAGAAGAGAATTATTTATGCATGAGCACATATGGGAGATCTGCTCTTCAAAGCCGTTGCCCTTATAGGGAACGCTGACGGTTTCATTTCCGCCGTCGGAAAGCCTTATTTCAATTTCTTGCGGTGCGTAAAAACGGTTTACATGAATAAAGCCCTTTGTGCCGTAAATATATCCCTCGTTGGGCTTTCTCAGAAGCGTTGCGCTTGAAAGAGATGCGAGCGCACCGTTTTTATATTTTATGAGAATATTTGTATGGCTGTCCGTTCCGTTATAAAAATCGCACTGGGAAAGTATAAGTCGGAGGCCAAGCGGTCTTAGGAAGACAACCAACCCAGAC
>JAZSMR010000097.1:0-14084 GCA_045535965.1 Acutalibacteraceae bacterium | reverse complement strand
GTGCGATTGTTCCCCCGCTTACAGAACTGGTAGTATTAAAGCTTACAGTATACTTCTCACCGCCGGTAACGGGCATAGAATATCTGTTTTCTGAATGAGCATTCGGATATGAAGAGCCTGTTGTAATTTCACCATTGGTGTTGCCTGAGGTGGCAACACTCTTATATATCTTAATAGTATTATCGTTCTCTACCGTTACTTCACCCTTGCTGCTATCATAGGTGTTTGAATCTGAATAACGCCAATCTGAAAGTGAGAACATATTCTCAAATGTAACGTCTTTCTTAGGTGCAGTGAGGGTTACATTTGATGTTGATGTTCTGCCTGCACCGGAAGCAGTGAGAGTCAGGTTCGTTGTGCCTGTTGCATTTGTAAAGTTAGCAAGAGCAGCATTTGTTACTGATACAGAAGCTGAGTTGCCGCTCTGATTTACAGTTGCACCTGTGCCATTGATTGTATAAGTAAGAGGCCATGAATAGCCATACTGGTCCTTTATAGAAGCAGCAACAGTACCTGTTGTTCTTGTACCGCATGAAGGAACCTGAACAGATGTATCAGCTGCCTTTGAAACTGTTATTGAAGGAACGTTCCAGTTATTAAGATAACCAACATAACCGCTATCGTTTTTATAGGTATACAGTACCGTTTTTTTCTCACGGCTTCTAGCAGACCACTCTCCATCCTGAACTACCTTTACATCGCCTATGTACATAGACTTGAGAGCAATAGTTGACGACGAAGTAATGGTGCCTTCTGATTTCATTTCTACACCGTAGGGCCAACCATTAACGGGGCCGTTTTCGGCTTTTTCGTCATAGCCAGTACTTGGAAAAGAATGATCCGATGCAAGTGCTCTTGTGCTGTCATTTGCAGTGTCAAAGGTGTAAGTTGTTGATGAATACTCTTTTGCAGAGTTAACAAGGAAATACTCCTGAGGAGAACCTGTGTTAAGAGAACCGTCAGCATTAACAGGATAATATAAAATCTTTATATAGCCGCTTCTTCCTATGTTAGTGAACTGCACAGTCATCTTAACATGATAAGATGCATAGGACGCAACAGAGGATACGTCCTGGGATACAGCCTCAGCCTCTGTAGGCGCAACAAATACCCAACAGCTCATAATCATAAGAACTGTCATAATTAATGATAAAGATTTCTTGAAGTAATTCTTTTTCATTGTGAAATTTCCCCCTTAAATTAAGAAGATTTTCGGTCGGCTTTCCGTCAGCCGCCGATATTTAATAATTTGTGAAAGGCATATTCCGGACATTTATCCGAACACAACTGACCTCCCTGTGCTTTAGTCGGAAGAGTCCCGAATATACACTTTCCCGGTAAAAGGGTGCACTCACCCCTATAATTACACATACTCATTATAGATTATCCCTCAAAATAAATCAATAGAATTTAAAAATTTCTCCTGAGTATCAAAGTAAAATTTAGGAAACAAAATTTGTGCAAGTTGACAAGAAATAAATTAGCAATTAGTAATTAGCAATGAGCAATGAGGTCGCGGGTTTACTGTCTGCTGTAAGTCGGTTTCACTCCGCAAAGGAAGGTTTCTAAAATAATAAACGAGTAAATTATAAAAAAGAAAGAGCTTCTTTTTTTGAGGGTTGGCGGATAGATTCTTGCTCTTTTATCTCACTAAAACGGATATGAAACCCTTCCGTCAGACCTGCGGTGCTATTTGACCCCTCTGTCGGTTGCACCGACATCTCCCCTTTCAGGGGCGACAAGGCTATGGTGGCACCTTCGGTGCTATTATAATCGGAGCGAAGCGACCCTAATTGCTCATTGCTAATTGCTAATTGCTAATTCAAAAAGTCATACCTCGTATGACTTTTGCATATACTTTCCCGAGGTGGAAAAGATATGAAAACCGATAGCCATAACCGAGCCGTAACTCTCGGGAAATACATAGCCGAGACAGGTGCAACCGTAAGACAGTGCGCCAAAGTATATAATGTAAGCAAATCTACGGTGCATACTGACGTAACACGCCGCCTTGGCGGGATTGACCGTGACCTAAGCGAAAAGGTTCGGCGCGTACTGGAAAAGAATAAAAGCGAAAGACATATAAGAGGCGGCATGGCCACAAAGGAGAAGTTCAAGCGAAGCTGAAAAGGGAGCCTTATTTCAAGACTCCCTTTTTCATTACATTATACTGCCCTCGCCGGACAGGCATTCTTTTTGCTATAGCTCAAAAAGATTCAAAAACGCGATGATTTTCTTACTTAAGGGTTACAATGGTTACTCCGTTTTCGCCTTCACCGTAAACGCCAAGACGGAAGGATTTTACGAATCTGCTCTTTCTGAGGTGCTCCTGCAAGCCTTTTCTGAGTACGCCCGTACCCTTGCCGTGAATTACGGTCAGCTCATTTAAACCGAGCCTCAGACATTGGTCAATATATCTGTCGACCTCCATAATACCCTCTTCCACATTCATACCTCTAAGGTCACAGCGTGTCTGTGCATCGCTGCCGGGAGTGAAATGGTGCTCCTGTCTGTTGGGTACACTTCGGGACTTGGGTTGCGGCTTCTTACTCTTTTCAACAAGACGCAGGTTGCTCTCTTTAGTGCGGAGCTTCATAATGCCCGCCATAACCTCATACTCCCCTTTTTTGTCTTTGAGAGCTGTTACGGTTGCAGTTTTACCTATGTCGCAAAGAAGAACCTCGTCGCCGACTTTCAGCGGTCTCGGAAGCACATAGTCTTCGTCTTGCAAAGCAGATGCTACAACGGGATTGGTTATTTCATCAAACTCAGCATAGCCTTTTTTCATAAGCTGTCTTGCCCGTCTTGCCATTTCGGATTTGTCTTTGGCGCTTTCGCTTTCTTTCTTAAGCTTTTCAAGCTCTGCTGTAAGCGCCGCCGCTGAGCGTTTAGCCTGCTCAACAATTCTCATAGCCTGGGTCTGAGCCTTCTGAAGCTCCTCCTCACGGAGTCTTTCAATATCATCTTTATATCTCTGAGCATCTCTCTTTTCTTTTTCGGCCTGAGCTGTCAGCGCCTCGGCCTGAGCTCTCTGCTCTTCAAACTGCTGACGGCTGCTTTCAAGAGATTCAATAACTCTTTCGAAGTGAGCGCTGTCACTGGATACGAGTCCCTGTGCTCTGTCGATAATGCCCTGATCCATACCGAGTCTCAGAGAAATTGCAAAAGCATTTGAACGTCCCGGGGTACCGATGAGAAGTCTGTAAGTAGGCTTGAGAGAAGCCACATCAAACTCACAGGAGCCGTTTTCTATTCTCGGGGTCTCGAGAGCATAAGCCTTAAGCTCAGCATAGTGAGTCGTCGCCGCAATTTTGGCACCCTTACGGTGAATCTCTTCGAGTATTGCAATAGCCAGTGCCGCACCCTCTATCGGGTCAGTACCTGCACCAAGCTCGTCAATTAGGACAAGACTCTTATCATCGGCTTTTTCTATTATATTAATAATATTTACTATATGAGACGAGAAAGTTGAAAGGCTCTGCTCTATGCTCTGCTCATCGCCTATATCTGCAAGGACGTTATCAAAAACCGAAATCTCACTTCTGTCGCTGACCGGAAGCATAAGTCCGCACATAGCCATAAGTGAAAGCAGACCGAGAGTTTTGATTGATACAGTCTTACCGCCGGTATTGGGACCTGTGATGACAAGGGTGTCAAAATCTCTGCCAAGCATAATGTTTGTAGCAACAACCTTCTTCGGGTCAATGAGAGGGTGTCTGGCATTTCGAAGATTGATTATACCCTCATCGTTTATTTCAGGTACACTCGCCTTCATCTCGTAGGCAAGCTTTGCCTTTGCAAAGATAACATTAAGTTCTACGGCACATTCATAGGAAGCCTTTATGCCCTCATAGAATCCGCCCGCTTCCACAGAAAGCTCACAGAGTATCCTTTCCATTTCATCGCGTTCTTTACCCTGAAGGACCTTGATTTCGTTATTGGCTTCAACGACGGCGGCAGGTTCAATAAATACCGTTGCACCGCTTGAAGAAGTGTCGTGGACAAGACCGCTGATTTCACCCTTATGCTCAATCTTTACGGGTACCACATATCTGCCGCCGCGCATTGTGACTATGCTGTCACGAAGAAACTTCTGATAGTGCTGGGATTTTGTCATTTTATCCAGGTGATCTCTTACCTTTGACGATGCGGCACGTATTTTTCTTCTTATATTATACAGCTCAGGTGAAGCGTTGTCGCTCATTTCATCTTCACTGATAATTGCAGTTGTTATTCTGTCCTCCAAAAACTTATTGGGGCTCATAGAATAAAAGAGATTATCTATACTTGTTGTCACACCGCTGTTTCTCTCTTTCCACTGTGAAAGAGAACGGATTACTCTTAAAACCTCGGCTATATCAAGAAGCTCTCGCATATTAAGGGTAGAGCCCGCATTTGCTCTCGAAAGAGCATTGTTTACATTCTTAAGTCCGCCGAAGGACGGTGCACCGAACTTTGCCATAAGCGTATGAGCATCTGCTGTCTGAGTAAGCAGAGCTTTAACCAGAGATATATTGCTCTCGGGTTTTAAGTTTTCAGCTTCCTCTCTTGCGTCCTCACAGCTTGTAAACTCGCCCAGTCGGCAGAGTACCTTGGGAAGCTCTAAGGCTATATAATGTTTGTTCATTTCTTTTCATCTCCTTACTGGAGTTTTAATCGTCTGCCATTGTCTTATAAAAGGCCAGAGTTTTATATTTTCTTGAGGTGATATTTATAAGGTATCTTTCTGTTACATCGGATAATGCAATCATCCCCTCATCGGGGAGTTTGAAATTGAATATCTTTTCGCTGTCACTGAGACAGATGTGTCTCATAGCGGTAACTGTACCGAGCCCCAGTTTTGTCAGCTTCTGCGTACCCTTGCAAAGCTCACAGTAAAGCTCTCCCGTATAGGCAGAAAAATACATCACGTCGCTTTCAAAGGTGCCGCAATTCTGACAGTAGGCGATTGAGGGCATATATCCCGCAATACTGAGCATTCTCAGTTCAATTACAGACTTGATAATCTTTCTGTTTCGTCTGCCTTTTGATAAAAGATAAAGGCTGTTTAGGATAAGAGAAAGGAACTCCGAGGAATCCTCTTCACGGGGCGCGAGTTCGTATGTAAGCTCGGCAAAATACTGTGCCAAGCTGAGATTGACTATGTCATCTCTTAAGGAAAAGAACATCTCTTTCGCCGTAGCTTCTCTTATGACGTAAACGCCTTTCTGAGTTTTATTTATAAAAAAGTCCGAGTAACATAAAAGTCCCGTCGAAGAGACATTTTTGTTCTTAGGGTTTCTTGCCCCGTTGACGAAAGCCTTGATAACTCCGTTAGAGCGTGTGAGTACTGTGACAAGTCTGTCCTGTTCACCTGTCATTGTCTCTCTGAGTATAATACCGTCGGTTTTAATATTCATACTCTGCTCCTTTGTTGAGTCCTTAAGCTTTAGTCACTATCATAGGGAAACTCTCCTAAAAACTCTTCGGCAATTTCTGCCTGTTCTTCCCAGGGAGATTCCTGTTCGTCGAGATATCCGGCAGCCTTTCTGTATCTCAGATAATCACTGACGCTGCCAGTTTTCATAAACACTTCCCACAGTTCTTTCTTATTCATTTCATCACCTCTGCAAAGATACTGTAAGTTTCGTTTTCTTTAAACGTTCCTTACTAATATACTCATATCCTTTGCAGAAAATGGAGAAACTAAACGAGAAAAAATCGGTTCTATGTTATTAACAAAATTCTATCAGAAACTTTGTGCATGATTAAATGAATAAATCAATCAAGCCCGAAATTATGAATAAGTCCCTCTCTGTTACGCCAGTCGTCTTTTACCTTGACCCAGCACTGCAGGTTTATCTGACAGCCGAAGAACTTTTCCATATCCTGACGGGCGTAGGTTGATATTCTTTTAAGGGTTGCACCTTTCTTGCCGATTATGATACCCTTATGGCTTTCTCTTTCGCAGTATATTGTGGTTTCAATATCTATGAGATCCTTGTCGCTTCTCTCCCTCATTTTTTCAACTGCAACTGCAACGCCATGAGGGATTTCCTTATCTAAAAGTCTGAGCATCTTTTCTCTTACAATCTCGGATACGATAACTCTTTCGGGCTGGTCTGTGAGAGTATCCTCAGGGAAGAAGTGCTCCGAGGGCTGAGCCAACTTTATAAGCTCGTCTGTAAGAGCGTCAAGACCGTCATTCTTCACAGCCGATACGGGAACGATAGCCTCGAAGTTATAAAGCTGAGTCATATCCATGATGCGCTTCATAAGCACTGTCTTATCGCTGAGAGTATCGATTTTATTTATAGCTAAAACAACAGGCATTTTCTGTTGCTTGAACTTCTCAATAAGCTCAAGCTCAGTTTCACGAAGGTCGCCTTCGCTTTCAATTACGAAAAGGCAAAGGTCAACGCCCGAGATAGAGTCGGAAACGGCTTTGACCATTTTTTCTCCGAGCTTGGTCTTAGGTCTGTGAAAGCCGGGAGTGTCCGTAAACACCAGCTGGGTTTCTTCAATAGTGAGAACACCCATAATTCTTGTTCTCGTTGTCTGAGGCTTATCGGAAACAATAGCTATCTTCTGTCCTAAAATCTTGTTAAGTATTGATGATTTACCTACATTCGGTCTGCCTACTATGGCAATAAAGGCTGTCTTATTTTCTGTCATGGTTTTACCTCTTTTTTACGGCTCAGTATTCGCCGTTTTCACTGTATAATATATAATTCTTAAAGCCGATTTTCTTCATGGCTCTGAAATATGAATAGGAATATTCTTCTATATCTATGATGGGTATCACTTGCTTACCGGGGAATCTGCCCGATATTGAAGAATACATAGAAAGTATTGAAACGAAATCAGTCTTTTTATCTACTGCAACACCTAAAGGTCTTTCGGCAGTGTCCGCAGCAACTCCGTAATATTCGGCATTACTCATTGTTCCGTAATAGATGCTCTCGTTACCTGAAGCGGCGTTCTCAGCACTTTGGGAAAGAATCACCAGTGCATTTTCGGGCAGAGCCTTTTTAACCTGAGTGAGAGTATTTTTCAGAACGCTGTTTCTGTCTGAGGACTTCTTTTCACCCGGGTATGTTGCTGAGGAAGTATTCTCACCGCCCGGGAACTGCAGGTCTTCTAAAATGAATATTCCCACACCGAGATTGCTTATCTCTTTTGCAACGGCGGCAATATAGCCTCTGACACTCTTCGAATAAGGATTAAGCCAGCTTTTACCGCCCTGCTCATCGCTTCCGTCAAGCCAGTTGACTTCCGTACCCATATACTTTACAGCAACATTTCCATTTGCTTCTGCTACCCTGCTGTCGCTGAAGCAGAAGAGCCTTGCTATAACTGCAATATCAGCCTCACTGAAAAGTCCGATTGCCTGTCTTGCGGTATCGTTGTCATAAAGAGCAGCCGAAGCGATGATTGCATTTTCCTGAATCGAAGTATAACAAAGTCTGCCGTCTGCGGTCTTAAAGTCGATAACAACGCTGTTGGCATTTTTCTTTTTCACTTGCTTTATGAAGTCTTTGATATACTCTTCGTCACCCATATTTTCATAAGGCATATATAAAGCCTTTATCCCGCCGGTGAGTATACTGTCATTAAGACTTATTTCCTCTGCGGATTCCTTTTCGGGGTCAATGGGTGCATAGGAAATATTTATTGCAAGCTTTACGGCAAAGAAAGACAGGGACATAATAAGCAGAAACACGGCACAGTACACTAAAGCCTTTCTGACGGTCTTAGGCGTAATTCTTCTGCCTGTCTTTTCCACCTCTATATACTTAGGGTATTCTTCCGTAAAAGTGTAGTAGCTTTTTCTTACCCGAAGCTTATCTTTTTTACCGAATATCTTTTTTTCTTTCTTGGGCATACAAAGTATCTCCTGCTAAGTGGTAAAATTTATACATTGATTCTGCACCCTAAAGGGGTGTATTATTATTCTATAGGATTTACAAAGGAGTATAATATCGTGAAAATATCTTGCGTTTCAGAAACCATAACCGTCATTGAGCTTTCAAAGGAAGAAATGACCAAGTATGATTTCAATTTTGAAAAGAGTGACTACTCCAGCCCTCATACAAGACGAGCGCTGTGGTCAATAATAGACGAGGCTTCAAAGCTTACGGGAAAAAATGTAGAAGTCAATCAGGGACTGGAAATAGACTTTCTCCCTGACATCAAGGGAGGGTGCCTTCTGATAATATCCCAGGGTACGCCTAAAGCGACACGGCTGTTTTCAGAAAAGGAAATCGGAATATATGAAAGTCGGGACATAAACTGTTTTCTGGACTTTGCCAAAGGAGCAAAAGCATGCAGGGAAGAGGCGAAGTCCTCTTTTTATTACCTTGGCGGTGTTTACCGTCTGATTTTAGAGAGCCCTCAGAAAGGGCTTCATATTCTTGCGAGGGAGTTTGCGCTCACTTACCTTGATTTTCTTTCTTATTCCGATAAGACCTACGAGGCATTCAACTGCCTCATAGAATCAAACGCCTTAGAAGTACTTGGCGGCCTTGCTTCTGAGAAGTGAGATAGTATCCTTCGGGTCGTCGCTTCCGAAAATAGCAGAGCCTGCAACAAGGACATTGGCGCCCGCCTTGGCCGCAGTTTCAACAGTTGAAAGAGATATACCGCCGTCGACCTGAATATCAAGGTCGATGTTTCTCTTTTTACATTCTTCCCTGAGAGAGACAATCTTGGGCATCATATCAGCCATAAAGCTCTGCCCGCCAAAGCCGGGCTCAACTGTCATAACGAGTACCATACCGAGCTTATCAAGATAAGGATAAACCGTCTCAATAGCAGTACCGGGTTTAACGGCAAGAGCGGCGGTTTTGCCTGACTCTCTTATAAGGTCGATTGTTTCATCTATAGGTGAATCCGCTTCAACGTGGAAACAGACAACATCTGCCCCTGCTTTAATGAAGTCGGGGATATATTTTTTGGGGTCACTTATCATAAGATGCACATCGAAGGTAAGGTCCGAGCATTTTCTAAGGCACTTTACCAAAGGTGCTCCGAGAGTGATGTTGGGCACAAAGTGTCCGTCCATTACATCTATGTGAAGCCAGTCAGCTCCGCATACCTTCATATTTTCGAATTCCACTCCCATTTTCGAATAGTCGCAGGAAAGAATTGACGGTGAAATCTTAATCATATCTGAATCCTCCCAAATATATTTCATATTATTATATCAGTTATACACTGAAAAATCAATTTCAAATAAAGTATATCAGCCTAAAAATTTAAGATAGCTTTCCATATCGAATTCATCGAGTCCGCTGTCTTTTTTTAAGTACAAGGGGTGATGGGGATGACCTTTTTTTGATATTGCTCCCGATGAGTACCAGCGAGCCGAGTGCTTATAGGAAATATCCACCATTTCACGAAGGCAGTCTTTTAAGTAAGGACGCATTTCTACTATAGTACCCCAGGCAGCCCAGACAGAAGGCTTTTCTTCTTTATAAAGAGAAAGTATATAGTCAAATGCCCTCATATTCTCTCTGTGGAGCTTCTCGTTGAGCTCCGTATCCATATCGGAGGGTACCGTAGCTCTCTGAGCGTAGACATTAAACATAATGAAGCTGTCATAGCCATTACCCTTAGCAATTCTTTCAACGGATTTGAGGGTGTTGTCAAGGTCATTGGGTGCCGCAGTAGAGGGATTTATGCCTATGCAGATAAGAGGGTTATCTCCTTTTGTACCCAGTATGTAACGGTATTCGTTATAGTCGTTGGGCACATAGAGCCATTCCTCTACGTTATAGCGGATATGATCCTGTACTTCGCTTTTTTTGAGAGCTGAGTAAAAATCTTCGATTTCCACAAGCTGAGATTTCGATGAGGGTACGTGCATAGGGTTACTTCCTTTTTCTTAAGATTATCCTTTTTGATATACATATTTAGTATAACATTATAAGCCACAAACATATTTACTATTCGGAAAATAGTTTCTTAAAAGAAAACAGACCTGAATAAACAGATCTGTCGGTTATTTATATTACTGTGTATTCCGCAAAGGCTGTTTCTTCGCTTTCGTCATCGGTCATATCTCCGAAAAGCTTACGCTCAAAGCTAATTCTCTCGCGCTTAAGACACAGTTCAAGAAAACAAAGGAATATTCCCATATCAATTCTGTTGTAATATGCAACCTTATCAGCCGGCATAATGCCTCTTTTCCCCGGCTTTTTATACCTGAAAATTTTCAGAGTGTTGTCTTCTCTGTATACTTTCCAGGGCTGTGAGTTACAGGCGCTCGGGGTAAACCGTACAATATTACCTATACCGGAGACATCTTCCCCATACCATATTTCACCGAGAGACTTGCGTTTACTTTTGAACATATCCTTTCTAAATTTATCAGAGGGCATCTTCGCTACCGCAAGCATAATCACATAGTCCATTCCCTCTTTTACTGTCTCCTGAACCTTGCCGATACCGAACCAAAGGGAGCCTATATCAAGGGAAGCTAAAAACAAATCAATCTGCTGACCTATATATCCGATATTCTGAAGATAATTCTCTTTCTTTTCGCTGTAAAGGAGAATACAGTATTCCTGCCCTCTTTTACAGGTTGTCTTTTCTGAGGGAACTATTTCAATATGAGTTTTTATTCCGGGAATAAGAGGCTTTACCTCTTTGAAATACTCTTCTATTCTATGGAGTTCACTCTCTGATATTTTGCCGTCCACTCCTCTGAAAATATGAAAAGACTTTCTTTTAAAAATCATCTTATAAAGTAAATCTTCCACGAGGCTCACCTTCTTTCAAACACACCGCAGGACCTGCCGTCTTTACAGACAACATAGTCATTCTCTTTTGTAATGAGCTGAGTGGGACTCACACTGTAACATATATTTCCTTTTAAAACAAAATCTTTCATAATCCGTCTCCCGGGTAATTGATAGTATAATATTATAAAAAATAGGGCTGTTTGTCAAGGAAGAGTGGGAAAATTAACTGTTGACAAAGCAGATAACAGCATCCTGTTAAACATATTTATATTTTACTGTTATCACAAGTTCTTACCGCAACCTTTTTCGGTATACCGCCTCCGGTTTATGTATCCCACAACTGCTTCTGTGTTTAATTCGGCCAAAAAATTATATTTCTTCTTAAAAAAAACCAGCTGTTAATAATTCGTTCATAAAATTCCGATAGTCGATGATATAATGAAATTAAGCTTACACACTAAGGAGGTACTGCTCATGAAAAAAATTCTTTCAGTTCTTATCACTCTCATTATGATTTTTACCCTTGTAACCCCTGCTTATGCAGCTACTCTTACAAGCTGGTGGAGTCAGATACCCGTTGTTTCAATTGCCGGTGACGGCGAGCCTCTGTACGACGCAAACGGTAATAAGATATTCAAAACAACAGATCTTCTCAGCGGCTTAAAAGGCGGAGAAGAAGACGGCGACAGCGATGTTATGGATGCCGTTATAAATATCCTGTATCCCTTCCTTGTTGAGGGCTTACTTACAGACAACTGGGATAATTACTATAACAATCTCTATGAGGAAATAGCTGATATTTTCGAAGATTCTCTTCTGACAAAAGACGGTGAGGCTCCGGAGGGTACCGGTCTTTCTCAGGAAAGAAAAGACGAGGTTGCCGCAAATCTTCAGAAGGACGCCAAGGAAGAATGGGGCTGCTATCTGGATTGGAACTATAAGTTCCACTATGACTGGCGTCTTGATCCCCTCACTGTAGCAGATCAGTTCAACGATTACATTCAGGCTGTTAAAGCTGTTACGGGAGCTCCCAAGGTTGCTCTTACCGGTCTTTGCCTTGGTACCAATGTTATTCTCGCATATATTGCAAAATACGGAACAGATGACATCCACGGTATCGGTATTGACGGCAGCACAGTAAACGGTATGGACCCCTTGACAGAAGCTATAACAGGAAAAATCGCCATTGACGGTCCTGCAATTAACAGATTGCTTATTGACTGTAATGTTTATGATGTTGCAACTATTGATGATTTTATTATAAAAACCGTTGACCTTGCAACAAAGAGCGGTCTTCTCGATAAAGTTTCAGACTTCACAAAGTCAAAATTATATAATAAATTAGAAAAGGGCGTTACTTCTGCTCTCGCCCGTGCTTCAGTACTTACATGGCCCGGCTATTGGGCTGCTGTTGCTGCCGAGGACTACGATACCGCTATCGAATATGTTTTCGGTGAAGAAGGAAGCGAGCTTCGCAAAGAATATGCCGGTCTTATTGAAAAGCTCGACAACTATAATGTGACTGTCCGCCAGAGAATTCCCGAAATCCTTTATAGCATTAAGGACGCAGGTGTAAATTTATGCATCATTGCTAAGTACGGCTGTCAGATGATCCCCATCAGCGAGTCTTCTGCATTGGTAGCCGATCAGTTTGCTTCTGTTAAGAGTGCTTCATTCGGTGCTACTACATCGACCGTATATGATACTCTTTCAGATGAATATATTGCTCAGAGAGTAGCTGAGGGCAAGGGTAAATATATTTCTCCCGACAAGCAGATAGATGCTTCAACCTGTCTTTTACCTGACTGTACCTGGTTTATCAAAGGTAATAAGCATTCAAACTGGTCCGCATGGGAAACTCAGCTTCTTTATACTGTTTCAACTGCAGACAGGCAGCTGACTATTGATGATTTTGATTTCGGTCAGTATGTGGTTTATGAGAAGGAAACAAATTTCGCTGTTAAAATGACAGAAGAAAACTGCAACTGCGAAGCTTGGGAAGCTGACAGAGAAACAGACTATCCCACAGATATCCTTACGAAGGTTTTCAATTTCCTTAAATCGTTTTTCGATTGGATAAAAGCCGCTTTTGATAAGATTTCCGCTAAATAACTCACAGTCAGCTAAAACAGCTTATATGAGCTGTATAAGGAAAACATAGAAGTACATATTTAACTTCAACAGAAATCGCCTCCCGCTGTCATATAGCGGGAGGTTAGTTTATTGTTGGCTGTAAGATGTAAGAAAAGACTGTTTTCAGAATTCAATCTGATAACAGTCTCTGATTATTTTGATGCAAGTCCAATATGAATAATAGTTCTAAAATATCAAACTTGTTATCTTAAATTAATATAACCATTATTTGCGTACTAAGTTGTTTTTGCTTAATTGATAATATGCTTTAGCAAAACTTTATGTGCATATTATATGCTTACAACATTTGATGTGTTGCTTATTGATTGTGTTAAGAGTAGGTTTTTCTTTGCATAGTGCTTACAGGTAACTCTATATTGATAACCGGATGCAACTGCAAGAGTGGTGGAAAGAGTGGCCGAATATGAACTGTTATATAAATCGCCGAAGTCATAATAATCTGACCATGTGGCACTCGTTGTCTTTTTTCGCTGAACAACAAGGTTTTTAAAACCGCTTTTTACCACACTGCCTTCACAATACGTTTCGCCACGAATTTTAAGATAGGAACCAGTAACAGAAATTTCAAGACCATAAATTAGTATTAAACCCGATACCCTGCTTTCTGCAACTTCACTTTCTTTTTCAAAAGCAGGAGATGTTAATGAAAAATCAATAATATAGGGAATAAAAGGATCTTCATCTACAGCACTTGTATAAAAAGTGCAACAAGTAAATACAGTAATTACACAAAGTAACAATGAAAAAAGCTTTTTCATTGATTATTCCTCCGTTTTTATAATAGTTTGTGCAGTATTTATCATTTCTGGCAACGAAACATCCGACTGAATTAAATAGTCATACTCATCATATATTAAACGAATACAAGATACATTTCTTTCAAACGTAAAAACATATATACAAATATCTTCAAACAATATAGTTTCAGCATTCTCTAAATCGGTAAAATAGTTATCCATTAAATCTTCAGAAAAAACTTTCTCTATTTTAAACAAGTATGAGGAAGCGTCTTTGCTAAGTTCAAACTCTATCCTGTCTTTTGACCCTGCTTCTTCTAAACCTTTAGAATATACCGGCATACTTGATTTATAGTCATAAAGCTTCTGAGGTATCAGAATATTTTTAAATCCGCGTGATTCCAAATCCTCTATCAGAGTTTTTACATCAATATACTCATCTTTTTTCTCACCGAAAAACACTATTTTT